>CAMJJO010000001.1 GCA_946406095.1 uncultured Bacteroidales bacterium
TCCGGGCGGAAAAGATCGTGGAACCAGACATCGGGCTCTTCTGTAAAAGGAACGGGCTCGCCGTTTTCCACAGGGTTCCAGGGATACTGGCACTGCTGCTTGCCGTTCACGAGGCCATAGCTGAAGCAAGCTATCTTTTTCTCTTTGAACAGAGGGAGGATTGAGTAATAATCCGACCCCATACTGCGTGCCATCCATTCTGAACACAAAACCGGCCGGCCGAACTGCTCACAGTATTCCACGAACCTGCGGCATTCGGGCAGATCCTTATAGCAATGGAAAGAAATGATGTCGCTTTCCGACAGAACGAACTGCGAGATCTCTTCATTATGCGACTTCCAGTCAGAAAGAGTTATGATAGGAGCTGTCAGAGGCTGCGATGGATTCACTTCCCTTGCCCAGCGGAAAACCTCCCTCATAAACGGCAAAGTCTCGAATCCCTTGGTGTTTGCAGGCTCATTGTAAAGACACCAGGCAAGGATGCGGGGGTCCTTCCGATACTTCCTTATGACCTGCTTTACATAACGCTCCATTACCGGCCACTTCTCAGGGTTATTGACTATGTCTTTGCCGGGAGAAGCCATCCACACCGAATTGTGAATGCCGGGCACTGGCTGCGGCTGGGGGCCGGTATAGGGGATTTTTATGGCCCCGCCATTTGTGAAGAAAGTCATCAGGATCCGCAGCCCATGCCTGTCGGCAATACTGATTGTCTTCTCCAGCCTTTCCATAAATCCTTTGGGGTCTTCCTGCCAGACTATATCGCACAGGAAAAGCCTGATGCAGTTGAATCCAAGATCCTCCGCCAGAGAGAGTTCGCTGTCCACCACTTCGGGGCGGAAGAATTCCTTTCCCCATATTTCCACGGGTGTTCCACCATAGGACGGCATATAGACACATCCTACGGGCCAAGGCTGGGCCGCATACCATTCATTTGCCTTTTCTGCACTCCACCTTTCTGCGGGCCTGACGCCGCAGGCAGTCTGGGCCAGTATCAGCGCCAGGAGAACAACTATCCTTTTCATCTTTATCACAAAAAACACTTGTCGAATATCTCCCTCAACTTGCGTTCATCCTTGATAATACTCCGGAGTTCCTTCAAGGGAGCTTCGTTGGGCGAACCGGGAATCAGCAGATGGAGGTATCCTCCTTCGGCATATTTCTCGTGAAGGTGCTCGAGGGTGCGCTGCCAATGGCCTTCCCTGTCGAGCTCGGGATAATGCGAGAGGCCGAACTGCACGGTGCGGCGGATGATGGTTTCGGGCTCTATCAGGCGGTCCGCCTCCGCCACCAGCCTGCCATAAATGCTGCGGGGAGGGGTTGTAGCCGATGCCCTGTGGTCTTCCGCCGCCTGGGCGATGGTCTCTATCTGCCCGGGGGTAAACCATTTCTTCAGGTTTTCATCTTCCCTGATGATGCGTCCGCTTTCCAGGTGATGGGTCTTGCGATCCACAGCCAGCCCGAGGTCGTGGCAGGCTGCTGCCGCAAAGAGGATTTCTTCATCTATATCATAGGCCTTTCCCATAGCCATGGCTCGCTCGATCACCATTCTCGCGTGGTCTTCCTGATGCGCCAGATCGAATGCCGCGTACCGTGGAATTATCGAAGTATCAATATATTTGACAAAGTCTTGCCTCATATCTTTACAAAGATAAGAAAAATGACTATTTTTGTAAACAGAAAACAATACCATTCTATAGTATACAATGAAGATAACATCTGCCGATGCCCTTGAGGCCATCAGGTGCGAGGCCGTCAAAGCCTTGCGTTTAAGGGAGGAGAGCAATGTCTCTGCATCGGAAGCCGCCTGCGGGCTCGACAAAGGAACCCCGCATATGCAAATTCTCTGTTGCGGCGGCACCGGTTGCAAAGCCTCCGAAAGTGCAAAAATCGTTGAAAATTTCCGCTCTTCACTCGAGCAGCACGGCGTAGCCGACAAGGTTGAAGTCGTTGTGCCCGGATGCTTCGGATTCTGCGAGAAAGGCCCTATCGTAAAGATTGTTCCCGACAACACTTTCTACACCTCGGTACGTCCCGAAGATGTGGAGGAGATCGTAACCTCCCACATCATAGGTGGGGAGAAGGTTGAAAGGCTGCTTTACATGGACCCCGGAACCGGGAAGCACATTTCCGACTCCAAGCACATGAATTTCTACCGCAAGCAGCTCCGTATCGCTCTCCGCAACTGCGGATTCATCGATCCGGAGAACATCCTCGAGTACATCGCCCGCGATGGCTACAAGGCTCTTGCCACCAGTCTCACCAGGGACAGTCTGGAAGTGCTTGCGGACATCAAGGCATCCGGCCTCCGCGGCCGTGGAGGCGCAGGCTTCCCCACCGGTCTGAAGTGGGAGATCGCCCGCAAGTTCAACGCTCCGGACAAGTATGTGGTCTGCAACGCCGATGAAGGAGACCCGGGTGCGTTCATGGACCGTTCCATCATGGAGGGAGACCCGAACTCGGTCATCGAGGCAATGATGATCTGCGGCTACTGCATCAACGCCAACCACGGACTGATCTATATCCGTGCAGAATATCCCCTTGCAGTGCATCGCCTCAAGGTCGCCATCGCACAGGCCCGCGAATACGGCCTGCTCGGCAACAATATCCTCGGCACCGATTTCAACTTCGATATCGAGATCCGCTACGGTGCGGGTGCATTCGTCTGCGGCGAGGAAACCGCCCTCATCCATTCCATGGAAGGAAAGCGCGGCGAACCTACCCTCAAGCCCCCGTTCCCTGCCGAGGCCGGCTATTTTGGCAAGCCGACCAACGTTAACAACGTCGAGACCCTCGCCAACGTTCCCGTCATCCTAACAAAGGGCCCCGAATGGTTCTCATCCATCGGCACCGAGAAGTCCAAGGGAACAAAGGTGTTCGCCCTTGCCGGAAAGATCAACAACGTGGGCCTTATCGAGGTCCCTATGGGAACGACCCTGCGCGAAATCATATATGATATCGGCGGCGGTGTCAAGAATGGCAAGAAATTCAAGGCCGTCCAGACGGGCGGACCTTCCGGCGGCTGCCTCACCGAGAAGCATCTGGACATCCCCATCGACTACGAAAGCCTTGCTGCAGCTGGTTCGATGATGGGTTCCGGCGGCATGATCGTGATGGACGAAGACGACTGCATGGTATCTGTCGCGAAATTCTTCCTGGAATTCACCGTGGACGAATCCTGCGGAAAGTGCACTCCCTGCCGCATAGGCAACCGCAGGATGCTGGAAATCCTCACCCGCATCACGGAAGGCCGCGGCACGATGGAAGATCTCGACAAACTCGAGAATCTTGCCAAGGTCATCAAGGACACCGCTCTCTGCGGCCTTGGACAGACTTCTCCCAACCCCGTGCTTTCCACCCTCTCCAACTTCCGCAACGAGTATGAGGAGCACGTCCGGGATCACGTCTGCCGCGCCCACAAGTGCAAGGCCCTGCTCACCTATAGCATCGACCCTGTGCTCTGCAAGGGGTGCAGCGCCTGCGCAAGGAACTGCCCTGCAGAAGCTATCGCAGGCGAGGTCCGCAAGCCTTTTGTCATCAATCCCGAGAAGTGTATCCGCTGCGGCATGTGCCTGTCCCGCTGCAAGTTCGGAGCCATCAACGTAATCTAGCATCGCCCTATGGAAAATATGATAAACCTTACTATAGACAACCGGCCGGTCAGCGTGCCCAAGGGCACCAGTGTGCTTGATGCTGCGGCATCCGTGGGCATAGCTATCCCAGCCCTGTGCCACATCGACCTCAAAGGCACCTGTGTCAAGAGTTCTCCGGCATCCTGCCGCATCTGCGTGGTGGAAATCGACGGCCGCCGCAACCTGGCACCTTCCTGCGCCACCATGGTGACGGAAGGAATGGTAGTCCATACCAATTCGGCACGCGTAGTGCGCGCCCGCAAGACGGTCGCGGAGCTCATCCTCTCCGACCACCCCAACGACTGTCTCACCTGCCCCAAGTGCAACCATTGCGAACTTCAGCAGCTGGTGACCCGCTTCAACATCCGCGAGATGCCATACAAGGGCGAGCAGTCCAACCGCAAGAAAGAACAGACCGTGTCCATTACCCGCAATATGGACAAATGCATACTTTGCCGCCGCTGCGAAAGCGTTTGTAACAACGTGCAGACGGTCGGCGTGCTGGGTGCAGTCCGCCGCGGTTTCGACACCACCATCGCTCCCACCTTCGACCGCATGTTCTCCGAAACGGATTGCACCTACTGCGGTCAGTGCGTGGCGGTCTGCCCCACCGGAGCCCTCATAGAACACGACAATACCGACCGCCTGCTCGAAGACCTCAACAACCCGGACAAGATCGTGGTCGCCCAGCCCGCTCCCGCCGTGCGCGTGGCCCTGGGAGAAGAGTTCGGCCTGCAGCCCGGCACCATCGTCACCGGGAAGCTTGCAGCCTCCCTGCGCGCTCTCGGTTTCGACTATGTGTTCGACACCGACTTTGCAGCCGACCTTACCATCATGGAGGAAGGTGCGGAAATCCTGCAGCGCCTGAAGGCTTTCCTCGGCGGTGACAAGACTGTCAAGATTCCTATCATGACCTCCTGCTGCCCCGCCTGGGTCAACTTCTTCGAGCATAACTATCCGGATCTGCTGGAGTATCCTTCTTCCGCAAAATCCCCTGCCCAGATGTTTGGTGCGATTGCAAAGACCTATTGGGCACAGAAGATGGGCATCCCCCGCGAGAAACTCGTGGTAGTGTCCGTAATGCCTTGTCTTGCAAAGAAATACGAGTGCGAACGCGACGAATTCAAGGTGAATGGCAACCCGGATGTGGACTACAGCATCTCCACCCGCGAACTGGCACGCCTGATCAAACGTTCCAATATCGACTTCCTCAAACTGGCCGACCAGGACTTCGACAAGCCTCTTGGCGAGTCCTCGGGTGCAGCAGCCATTTTCGGCGCCACCGGCGGAGTGATGGAAGCGGCACTGCGTACCGTGTATGAGGTTTACACAGGCAAGACCCTTCCCAAGATCGACTTCACCGAAGTCCGCGGCCTGGAAGGCATCAAGGAGGCAACCATCGACCTGGCCGGATTCCCGCTCAAGGTCTGCGTGGCCCACACCCTCGGCAATGCCCGTATCATCATGGACAAACTCCGCGCAGGTGAACTGGACTACCATGTCGTGGAAGTCATGGCCTGCCCCGGCGGCTGCATCGACGGCGCCGGACAGCCCTATCATCACGGCGACGTGGATATCATCAAGGCCCGCGTCAAGGCCATCTACGATGAAGATGCCGGCAAGCCCATCCGCAAGAGCCACGAGAATCCCGACATCCAAAAACTGTATAAAGAGTTCCTGGGTGAGCCTCTGAGCGAGCGCTCGCATCATCTGCTCCACACACATTATTTTGACAAAACCATCAAGTAGTTATGAGCGAAATGAAATTATCCTGTGAGGCAAAGCGCCAGGTGGAGGAGATTTGTGAGAAATTCCACAATGACCCCGGCGAACTCATCAGCATACTGCACGAGACACAGAATAAGCTGGGCTATCTGCCTGAGCCTGTCCAGCGCATAATCGCCGAAAAGATCGGCGTGCCTGCCCAGAAAGTTTATGGTGTCGTCACCTTCTATTCCTTCTTCTCGATGACCCCGAAGGGAAAGATTCCCATTTCCGTATGCCTCGGAACCGCCTGCTACGTGCGCGGCGCCGACAAGCTGCTGGAAGAATTCAAGAGGGTCCTGAACATCGAGGTCGGAGAAACCACTCCGGACGGCAAGTTCTCGCTGGACTGCCTCCGTTGCGTCGGTGCCTGCGGTCTGGCCCCTGTCGCCACTATCGACGACAAGGTCTACGGCAGGCTGAACCCTTCCGATATCAGGAGAATAATCTCGGAATACGAGGCTAAGGAATAGCGATTCTGTCCAGAATGCCCTGCAGTTTTGCCAGGGCGATTCCATAATTGGTGATGGGCACTCCCGCAAGGAGTGCCTTTCTCGTGCGGGAGCGCACAAGCGTCTTGGTGGCCACGCAGGCGCCGCAATGAATGATGAGGTCGAATGGCGCGAGATCTTCCGGGAAATCAATGCCGGCTGCGATTTCCACTTGCAGGCCATCCCCTGCACGTTTTCGTAGCAGAGCAGGAATCTTCACCCGGCCGATGTCTTCGTTGTCCGGCACGTGGGTGCAGGCTTCTGCAATCAGCACACGGGAATCCGGGCCTAGACCTTCGATGGCCGCAGCACCCTCGATGAAGATGCCGATATCTCCCTTTGCGGCAGCCAGCAGCACGGAAAAGGATGTGAGCGGCATATCTGCCGGGATGGCGGCATTCACCTTGCCGAAGACCTGGGAATCGGTAATCACCAGGTCCGGCGTAGTCTTTTGAAGAGCGCTCCGGAGAGATTCGGGAGTGCAGCAGAGCGCATTGCATCCGCGGTCCAGCAGTTCCCTCAGAACCTGCACCTGAGGCAGGATGATACGGCCTTTCGGGGCCTCGCTGTCCTGGGGCATAACCAGCAGCACGCAATCCCCCGGCTTCACAAGACTGCCGGTCAGGAACTTTTCCTCCTCCTTCGGGGCCACTTCGGCCAGACGCTTCAGAAGGCTGTCCACGCTGCCATCGTAATGCACTATGCTCACGGAAGCCGCACGCAACTGCTCTTCGAGGGCGGAGATGGCCTTGCTTCCGGAGCCAAGTATGACAGCGATGTCCGCCGAGTCTATCACATTCTGGGTCAGGCGTTTACGCTCGGAACCGAGGATACTTTCATCATCGATCCCGGCGGTATCTATCAGCACGCACGGGCCAAGACCCGGGAGTTCGATGGCCTTGCGCACAGGGTCGGTCGTGGTGCCCGGAATGGGGCTGACAAGCGATACCTCCTGACCGGCCAGTGCGTTGATCAGGGAGGATTTGCCGGAATTCACCGGCCCGAAAAATGCTATGTGCAGCCTGTCCATATCCTAGAAACGGAAGTCTCTCTTTCCTTCCTCGATGTCCTTCAGGTGCTCCCGGGTAATCTCCCGAGTGCGCTCCCTGGGGATATCGGCAAGACTCTTCTCTATCAGGGCCTCTCCAAGCGCCCGGGTTTCGGGAGATGCATAGTCCATCAGGTATTCCTTAAGCGTCATGAGGGCATTGGGGGTGCAGCAGAGGCCGATATTGCCACTTTTGCAGAGACTCATGAAACGGTCCCCGGTGCGCCCTTCGCGATAGCAGGCAGTGCAGAAACTGGGGATGTGGTCCGTCTCCAGGAGCCAGCGGACGACGTCGTCCAGCGGGCGGGTGTCGGAAACATCGAACTGGGCGGTCTCGTTGTGCCGCTCGACCGTCGTGTACCCCCCGACGCTGGTACGTGAACCGCCGCTGATCTGGGATACGCCGCATTCCAGCAGCTGGGCGCGCATGCGGGCACTTTCGCGGGTGGAGACTATCATTCCGGTGTAAGGGACGGCGACGCGCAGCACCGCCACCAGCTTGCGGAAGATGGCATCCGGCAGAGAATCCGGGAAGTCCTTGGTGTCGATATCGTCCGCAGGGCAGATGCGCGGCACGCTGATGGTATGGGGGCCTACCCCGAAACGGGCTTCCAGGTGCTCTGCGTGCATCAGCAGGCCTACCAGCTCGTACATATAATTCTCGAGCCCGAAGAGCACGCCTATGCCCACGTCGTCGCATCCGCCTTCCTGGGCGCGGTCCATAGCCTCCGTATGCCACTCATAATTGCTCTTGGGCCCGGTGGGATGCAACTTCTGGTATCTCTCTTTATTATAGGTCTCCTGGAAAAGGATGTACGTGCCGATGCCGGCCGCTTTCAGCTTGCGGTAAGAGTCCACGTCTGTGGCGGCGATGTTCACGTTCACCCGGCGTATGGAGTTGCCTCCCTCGTTGACAGAATAAATGGTCTTGATGGATTCCAGGATATACTCCAGCGGGTTGTGAACCGGGTCCTCCCCCGCTTCCACGGCCAGACGCTTGTGCCCGGTGCGGATCAGCGCGCGGACCTCTTCTTCTATCTCGGTTTGAGTGAGTTTCCTGCGCGGAATGCTGCGGTTCTTTGCGTGGTATGGGCAATAGACGCAGCCGTTGATGCAATAGTTGGAAAGATACAACGGAGCAAAAAGGACTATGCGGTTGCCATAGAACTTCTGCTTGATGGTTGCTGCAAGCTGGTATATCTTTTCTTCCAGACCGGGCTCCTGGCACTCCATCAGGATTGCCGCCTCTCTATGGCTGATTCCCTTGCACAGGGCCGCCTTTTCGAGTATTTCCAGAACTCTCCGGTGGTTGCCGCTTTCGCGTCTGGCTTCTTCGAGGCTGGCCAGGACTTCCTCGTCGTTTATGAAATCTCCCGCATTCGGGGACTTAGGATCGTACATGGTTCGTATCACAAAATAACAGACAAAATTACAACTATATTTTCGCAAATGAAAAAAGAATTGTATATTTGCAGCCCGTTTGAAACACGGGACCTTAGCTCAGTCGGTTTAGAGCGCTTGCTTCACACGCAAGAGGTCGGCAGTTCGAATCTGCCAGGTCCCACCAAAAGCAGGATTTCCGTAAGGAGTCCTGCTTTTTTCTTTCCGGTTTGGATATGCTGCGAATTTTTTCTAAATTTGTGGCTTGCGAGTTTACCATTTTATTATGGAAAAACAGAAGTACGTAGTATCTGAAGCCGACCTGCAGAAAGCCCTGAAACTCAAAGGGGGCTTTGGTCGTTTCGTGACCCGCAGGATCCACCGTTTTCTGGAGCTGGACAAGATCAATGCGATGCAGGAGAAACTGGTGGATTATGAAGGCCCCGATTTTGCCCAGAAGGTGCTCGATGAGGTGGGCGCAAGCTACGAAATCATCCCCGAACAACTTGCCAGAATACCGGAAGAAGGCGGATTCATCACCGTGTCCAACCATCATTTCGGCAGCATCGACGGACTGATCCTGAGTTCGGTAATAGGCCACAAAAGGCCGGATTACCGCATCCTCACCACCTTTGCACTCTCCCTTATCCCCGGCCTCCGGGAGAGTTTCATGCCAGTAGACAACCTCACCAAGGGCGGCAGTGCAAAGAGCATCAAGGGAATACGGATGGCTTTGGAGCACATCCACGACGGGGGCGCACTGGGTTTCTTCCCCGCAGGAGAGGTCGGGACATATCAGAAAAAGTCGAAGCGCACGTCCGTTGGCAATAAGAAGATAATAGAAGACAAGCCCTGGGCCGAGAACATCATAAAGATGATCAAGAACTCAGGATTCCCGGTAATCCCCATATATTTCGAGGGCACCAATTCCAAGTTCTTCCACTTCCTGGGCAAGATACATCCACGCCTCCGCACCATCCGGCTCATCCACGAGATGCTGAACAAGAACGGCTGCAACGTGAAAGTCCGCATAGGCCAGGCCATCCAGCCGGACGAAATCCAGAAATACTCCGTTCCCGAGCTCGGGAAGTATCTTCGCAACCGAACCTACGCCCTTGCAGCAGAATGCATCCCTCCCAAGGAGGTGCAGGAGCAGTTCTATGAAGTGCCGATTGCGGAACCTACCGACCCGGAGGCTGTCCGTGCCGAGATTGCATCCATATCCGACAGGATTCTGTTCGATGTCGGCGACTACAGAGCATATCTGACCACGGCCGCAGACATTCCCAACACGATGCACGAGCTTGCACGGCTGAGGGAAGAGACTTTCCGTGCCGTCGGCGAAGGCACCGGGAAAGAGATCGACACCGACGAATACGACACCTATTATCACCACCTCCTCCTTTGGAGCATTCCCAATCAGGAGATCGTGGGTGCCTACCGCATAGGTGCAGGGCCTGAAATCGCCAGGAACCACGGCGGAATCGACGGGTTCTACACTGCTTCGCTATTCAAATTCAACCACGACTACGAGGATTTGATGTCGCACTGTATGGAATTGGGGCGGACTATCGTCGTTCCCAAATACCAGCGGGAAGTCCTTACCCTCAAGCTACTGCTTACCGGAGTGATCTATTCGATGGTCAAGTTCCCCGAAGCCGAGTATTTTCTCGGCCCGGTCAGCATCAGCAACTCTCTGCCGGATTTCTACAAGAGCCTGATCGTCTACTTCATAAACAAGCACCACCTTTGCGCCGATACCCCTCTTGCGGAAAGCGTACATCCTTTCGTGCCTGATTTCCTTGCCGTCAACCCCGACCAGCTTCTCGCCAAAGTAGAGAATCTGGACGAACTGGACAGGCTGATTCTGGCCATGTCCGATGGCAAATACAGGATTCCGGTGCTGGTCAAGAAATATTTCAGCTACAACGCAAAGCTGATATGTTTCAACGTGGATCCTTTGTTCAACAGCAGTCTGGACGGGCTTACTCTGGTAAGACTCAAGGACTTCCCCAGAAACTACCTGCGCAATTTGGTTCATTGCCTCTCCGAAGAGAAAGAGGATGAGATCATGAACCGATCCCCTTTCAGTTGAGTTCGATCAGCACAGGCATTTCCATCATTCCGAACGGAATGCAGAAATAGTCATCTCTCCAAAGGCGGGCGCTGCCCGTCTTTCTTTTTTCGTACCAATCGTTGTCGCCGGGCTCCAGATTGGGCCAGGAATGGCGGCCGCTGAAGGTTGCGGGCCCCATCACGTTGAATTCTCCTCCTATGCAGTGGTAAGGACCCATCAGATTGCGGAGGCTCCCGGTAAGGGTAAGTTCCACCGAATTGTTTCCGGGGCGGATGGCACCCGTCACATCGGCCTCCCAAGGGCTGCAGAACACCGTCGGGAGTTCCTTTCCGTTCACTTTCACATCGACGGCTATGGCTTCTATGGCCGGGAAGGCGATCTTATAGCATCTGCCTTCATCCACATCGTCCATACAGAAACTACCGCTGCAGACGAAACTCCCGGAATAGAAGGGATATCCTGCGACGGTCAGGTTGGGGGCCGTCACTTCCGTTTCCGGCCTTATGCTGAAAGAGCCGTATTCGTAACGGGCCGGCATAGGCTTGGGGTTGAGTATCTTGAGGCGGTTGCGCCATGTCTCGGTGGGTTGATTCTTCGCCAGTATTCCATCAACGGCAAAATCACCGCAGAGGAAGATGGTTTCTATCTCGGTGCCATAACGCTCCAGCGCATCATAGGATGCCGGAACCGGATTACGGAAATCCAGCGAAAGCAGCACTTCGTTGGTGCCCTCAAGCAGCAACCCGGAAACATCTGCCATGCGAAAGTATCTATCTGTATACCAATCCTCGCCAAAGCGCAACTCGCTGCCATTCAAAGAGATAGACTTATAAATCCAGGGCTGCTCCACAACCAGCGAGCAATTCAGCGGGAGCACCTCCACATTGAAGGAGTAGCGGAGAAGCATTGGCCCGTCGTACCGGGCATCATGATTCTGGAAACGCTCATATATTGCCAGCACCGGTTCAGCCTCATGCCAGCTGCGTCCTCCATCGGTCGACCAGGATGCAAAATCCAGAGGCAGAGCGTTGGGGGCGGTCCTTTTGCAGATCCAGGGGCCATCCAAAGTCTTCAAGGGCATCCCCTCGGATGGCAGGTTATAAACACCATCGAAATGCCTGCATACGGGTTTATCCCCGAACGCCAGCACCCAGGTCTGGGCGGGGGCCAGGTCCAATTCAATTGGAGCATCCGAAGCAGAAGCAATCTTCAAGGCATCTCCATTAACCGGATTCAGCAGCGCCTTGTGCCGGACATCTCCAAGATTCAGTTTCACCCTGGCACTCTTATGTCGGGAGATATTGGACAACTGAAGGGTGTATCCTCCGTTTACCTTCCGAAGATGCGTCCACACCTTCCCGGCATCCTTTCCCTCGATGCTGAAAGCGGACGGAACATTGGCGGGGAGCCACTCCAAAAGCTTTCCCGCCGGCAGTTGGATACCGCTATCGCGAAGGCGGCCGAGCGAATCCGGAACGCCGTCGACATACAAAGGGAACTCGCCCAATATCAGCACATTGCCTCCTTCGGATGCAAATTCCTCCAGCAGTCCCAGAGTACTCGGACGGATGGTCAGCAGATTAGGCAGGATCACCGTGTGATAGCTCATCTCCCCTATTCTGAGGCGCCCTTCTTCCACGGACCCGATATCTGCGAGGATCTGCTCATCGCAGATGTCGCTGTTGTAATGGAGTGTATTCAGGCACTGAAGCGTGCTTTCGAGGAGCACGTCACGGGCGGTTCCGGGTTCGGGGTAGTCCCTCCGCACATCCCGCTCGAGATAGTCCGACTCGAGGGTAGACAGCACGCACACCTCCCCGACAGTGGCCCCGACGGTGGCAAAGTATGCCATCCTGGCTGCAAAATCCTCATACAGATGGTTGTATGGCCAGTAAGGCTCCTGATAATTGAAGGTGGGAGGATAGTCGTATTTCCGCACGCCCTTGATGGTGTAGTGCGAAAGATGGGGGCAGAACATATTGACTCCGCAGGCGGTGTGCCAGGCGGTCAGCCACATCCTGTCTTCCAGCGAAAGGTTGTGCCCGGAAATGCCGAAAATCTCGCATACCCTCCGTTTCCGGCCATATTGGTTGGCCACGGATGTCATTACCTTGGCATTATGCAAAGTCTTGAATCTCAGGCCGAGAGCGTCGATTCCCGGCACCTGCATGTGGCGGTACTGGGTCATCAGGTCACCCTGGTTGAACATATTGGCAACCGGCATCTCCTCACCGTTGAAGTGGCCGGTCCACTGCAGGCCGTTGGCTGCGCAGTACTCCCCTATCTGGCGGCTGAAAGCATTCTCCATACATTCGCCCACCGTGCGGTAGTAGTGCAGGCGGAACTGGCGCCAGTTGCCGACGGTATCCACCAGAGAAGCCAGATGCGGGCGCATCGGATAGCCCCAGCGCTTCTCGAAGGCCTCTTCCATCCATGGGGAATATGGTATGAAGGCATCGCCTTCGGCAAGATCCGTCCGTGGCGAAACCTGCGGCTCGTCGGAAAAAATCCCCATCACTCCCTTTTGCCCGGCAAAGCGGTCCACATAGGGCTGATAGGTGCAGTCGATGAAGGCCTTCACCATCTCTGGATTCATCAGATCCACCCAGCAGGTGCCGTTGTACCACGCCTGTCCCCAAGGGTCTACATGACTGATATATAGATATTTGCCATCGTCCAGCAGGATTTCGTCCGCATCATTTACAGGCGTTCCCGCAGGCACTCTTACCAAGGTCCTGGCCCGGAAGGCGTCAGACTGCTTGGGCACTATACCTCCGGCAAATCCGCTCGGCCACTTGTCTTCGTCGTAGAACCAGGCCTCCAGGCCCAGTTTCCGGCTTTCTTCGACACCAACTTTCATCATCTCGAACCACTCTTCGGAAAGATACGGTGTGAGAAGGCCCGGGCGGCTGTGGAAGAATGCTCCTCCGAAACCGCCCTCCTTGAAAAGGGCCAGCTGGCGGCGCATTTCATCCGAGCGCAGGCTGTCGTTCAGCGACCAGAAAGTCATGGACCGGTAGGTGGTCGAGGGTTGCTTGAATTCCTTGATTTCAAAGCGATTCCCGACGGGCCTGCAGCAGGCGCTCAGCAGCAAAATGGCGAAGAGCAGTCGTTTCATTTATTAACTATGGGTGTCGATAATTTGGGCAATATCAAGCACGGGAGCATCAGAATACTTGCTGAAGGTACTCTGGCAGAGAGGGCAGGCGGTGACGATTTCGTCGGGATCGCCGGCCTGAAGGTTCTTCAAGGAATTGAGCGTGATGTCTTTGCGTTTCTCGTAGCTCAGCGACAGACTGCCAAGAGACCCGCCGCAGCAGATGCTCATATCCTTGTTCTGGGCAGCTTCCACAAGGTTTCCTACAGCAGACACCACCAGACGTGGCGGTTCATATATTCCGCATCCGCGGCCGAGTTCGCAAGGGTCGTGGTATGCCAGCCTGAGTGCTTCATCTTTCTTGACGCGGAGCCTTCCGGAATGGATCAATTCATTGATAAAGACGCTGTGATGCACCACATAGATGCCGCTCAGGTTGTATTTTTCCTTGAATATCTTGTAGCAGATGGGGCAGCTTAGCAGCAGCACGTCGCAGCCGGAACCCACAATGATTTCCCTGTTGATGCGGGCCATCTCGCGCGCCTGCTCCTTCCGCCCGGCAAGCAGCATCGGCCTGCCGCAGCAGAGCCCACCCTCAGGATCCATCATGGTCCAGTTGGCCCCCGCCTTGTCCAGGAGAGAGCCGACGGATTTTATTATGCCCGGTGTAAGATGGGTCATGCATCCGGCGAAATACAAAACCTTGCCGCTGCCGAGGCCGTTCAGTTTCGCCTCCGACGATATTCTGGAATAGTGCTGATTGATACCGTATTTGCGCATGGACCGCTGGGCCAGACGCATCTGGGGGCCATCCACCTGCACCTGGCAGACCTGGCTGCACTTGCCGCACATCAGGCATTTGTCGCTGATCTCCTCTATGCGGCGCTCATTCCCCCGCCTCAGCTGGCGGTTCAGGTAGACGGTGCAGTCTTTAAGGTTCTCCTTCTTCACGCTCATCGGGCAGGCATCGATACACACTCCGCAGCCGGGGCAGGAATAGAACTGCACCTTGGCAAAGCCCTTCCGCGGGTGAAGGATATGCAGGCCGGCGTTCCTCAGGGGGATGAGCATCATTTCCGCCGGGATATGCATGTAGCGGGTGAACGGCAGCACTACCATAAAGATTCCCAAGGCTATGGAATATGCCCACCAGGTGGGATAGTAGTTCAGTTCATTCCCGAAGAACTGACGGAATATCCAGTTCATCGGCAGGGTGAGGAAACTCCCGCCGCTGATATGGGCGGTGAAGGTTTCACTGAGAAGGCGCAGGGGGAAAATCGCCCATAGCGAATAGAGGCCGATCCTGTCCAGCAAACTGGGACGTGTGGTCCGCCTCATTCCGAACCAGAGCGACCGGACACGCTTGATGATCGCCAGGGTTATGCCGCTCAGTATTATCAGCAGGAATAAGTCCATCAGGAAGAAGAGGACCGCTCCCTGTATGGTGCTTTCCGTCTCTGCTACGAAAAAGTTGAAGAAGATGGGATAGTAGAAGAACTTGATGCGATGCGGCAGGAAGAGCATTACCTCGATGTGGCCCAGAAGGATAATCATAAACCAACCGAAGGCGATGCTGGAGTGCATATAACCGAGGGTTCTGTTCCGTTTCCACAGTTTCACGTGGAGGAGGCAGTTCAGGAAGATGTCCTTGATATTCTTCCAGGCTGTCGCCGGTGTCACAAGCGAAATCAGGAAACGTTTCCTGTCCTTTGCCGGGAGTTCGAAAAGTATTCGGATTGCACCGAACAGGCAGTATCCAAGCACGAAGAGCATCCCTATCAGGAAGGGAAGCACGAAAGGATCGAATCCGGATGCCAGTCTCTCTCTCATTGCTCGCCCTCCACATTATCGAAAAGCCTGCACACCGTGAGGATTATGCGCCTGGTATTGATGCCCCGAGGGCATACCATCGTGCATTTCCCGCATAACATACAGTGCGAGAGCATCTGTTCGACTTCCTGATTGCGGCCACGCTGGAGATCCAGAATGAGTTTGCGGACACTCATCCCGGAATATTCCGATGCAGTGCAGGTGGCGCTGCAACTCCCGCATGCGATGCAAGTGCGCGCGCCAGGCTCCAGACTGCACAGTTTATCGTACAGAGAGAGGTCCACCTTGTCCAGTTCGATGGAAGAACTGGGATTTAGCCCGAATCCGAAATCCATCACTTCTGGCCTTTTAGATAGTTATACACATTCAGAGCCGCGCTGCGTGCCTCGGCAACCGTCTCGGGCACAGTCTTGGGGCCGGTGCAGGTTCCTACATAGAAAATGCCGTCCCTGTCCGCCTCGGTAATGGAGAGTATGTTGTCTTTGCTCCGGAAGAAGCCGTCATCGTCCACCGGCATCTGCAGGGAATGCGCCAGGACCTGGTTCTCTTTATTGCAGACTATGCCTGCCATCAGCACCAGCAGGTCCAGCTTCACCTTGACGGGCTTGCCCACCAGGGTATCTTCCGCTTTCACCTGAACCCTGCCGTCGATGGTCTCGCAAACCTCCGAAACACGGCCACGGATGAAGTGTATGCCATAATCCCTCTGGGCATTGATGTAGAAGTCTTCGTATTTCTTGCCAAAAAGGCGGAGGTCCATATAGAAGCAGTAGATCTCCGCATCGGGGAACTCTTCTTTCAGTTCAATGGCCTGTTTGATTGCCGTGATGCAGCAGACCTTCGAACATTGGGTGTTTCCGGCCTTTACATCTCTGGAGCCGACACAATGCACAAATCCGATGGCGGATGGTTTCTCAGGAATACGGCCGTCGCTGTGGGTATTGAACCAGGCTTCCAGGTCCCGGTTGGTAATCACACGGTCGTAGATGCCATAGCCATACTCCTCTTTCCTTTCTGCTTCGAAAAGCTTGAATCCGGTTGCGAGCACCACCGCCCTGCAAGGAAGGGCGCGGCCATTGCTCAGAATAACCGAATACCCTTTCTGGAGGCGGTTGATAGAGGCTATCTCCGTTTCCAAAAGCACCTCCACATCCTTCAGAGGTTCCTCGTAGGCATCCAGGATTTTCCTGGCAGAAGTCATGTCCGGGAAAAGTTTGTGCCACCCGGCCACATGCCCGCCAAGGGCATTGCTCTTCTCCACTATGATGGGGTTCAGGCCGAGGGCCTTGAGCTGCCTGGCAGCTTCCATTCCGGCGATTCCGCCTCCGACTATCAATACGGGATTATTGTTCATATCAACAGCATTTCAGGACTGAGGGAAGTCCGGGTTTCTTGAGTTCTTTCTCGTTCAGGCCGAGGTACTTCTTTGAAGGGTCGTAGGGCACACCCATCTTGTCCAGGAGTGGCTCAGGGCCTACCTGATGAATCTGCAGGCCGAGGTCCCATGGATCCACCCCCAGCACCAGGCCGGCCAGTTCTTCATAAGTGAGCACCGGGATACCTCTGCCATTCTCGCCATAGGTCTTTCCGGTCTGCTCGGCAATCACATACTGCCAGCGGTCCAGGAAGAAGGGGCATCCGGGGCAGTTGGTGATTATTGCGTCCGGATGGTAGGGCTCCATCGATTCGAACTTCTTGTGGGTGTTGGACACGGAGTATCCGCGGTTGGCCTTCACCAGATACTGGCGGAAACCAAAGCCGCAACAGTGCCTGCGCTCGGGATAATCTATCACCTTCCCTCCCCAGGCCTCTGCCATTCCGCTCAGCACGCAAGGGTATTCTGCACCGCCCACTCCCTTGTGGGGGAACATCTTGGAATAGTGGCAGCCTATATGCTCCACGATTCTCAACGGCTCGCCGGTTTCTTTGTTAACCAGCTGATAATTGGCGCGTTCCGCAATCTCCTCGCGGAACTTGTAGACCAGGTCGCTCGCATGTGCGACATATTCCGGCTTTTCGAACTCCCTGCGGCAGGCCTTCCAGAGCTTTTCGCGTATGCGGGCCTCGAGTTCGGGGAACTCCCTCCAGGTTTCGAGAATCTCGGTATAGTTGCCGAAGGATGTGATGCAGGACGTGACCAGATTCTTGTAGCCGGCCTCCGTCATCAGCGCGAACTGGCGGGCGACTATGGTCATTGCGGTTTCCTGGGGGATGGTGTCCGCGTGATAGGCTATGCCCCCGCAGGTGGTGTGATGCCTGGTTTCGTATATATCCCGCCCCAGCATGTCCCTGCATATCTTAAGGAAGTAATGCTCCGAAGCCGGGAAGAAACTCTGGCGGATGCAGCTGCGCACATAGAACCAGTGGTTGTCCGGTATCTCTTTCTGGTAGTCGGACCAGATCTTCTGCTTTCCCTGATAAATCATAGCGCGCCCTCCTCGTTATTGAAATGCCCCCTGGAGCAATGCTCGAAGGTGTATTTGGTGTATTCTTCCATAGTCATCCCCATCTCTTCGGCCTTTTTGCGGGAGCACTCTTCCACAAGGTTGATGCGCTCGGTGGCGCCGGTCTCGTCGAATATGGCCTGGAGTTCGTCCAGATCTTCCTGAGGGATGGCTCTCAATGCGCCCTCGCCCTGGCGGCCGAAGTTAGCGCCAAGGCGGTCATAAACATCCTGCTGATTGTTCAGCACCCACTCGAAAACAGGCCCGGATTCGGGATGGTCTTCATATTTGTAGGTGGAAGGATGGACGCAGTATCCCAGCTTCAACACATTGGTTGTAAGCACTTTGGTGAGAGGATAGAGCTGGCGCCCCTTCTCCGATTCGGTGAAGTATCCAAGTTTGGTGGAGAGGTTGCGCAGCGCCATCACCACCAGCCCTGCTCCGTTCTTACGGGGGCAGCGGGTGACGCAGGACATGCATTCTCCGCAATACCAGATGGTCTCGCTTTTGAGGAGTTCGAGTATTCCGTCTTCGTCCTTACGCTGGACGGTGTCCACGATCTTGCGCGGATCATATTTGTAGAACTCCGCCGCAGGGCAGATGGCTGTGCAGGTGCCGCAGTTGATGCAGGTCTTGAGCCCTTCCTTGAAGCGGTAGTCTTTGGTGAGTTCGTCGTACAGTTTACCCATAGCACACGTTTAAGTTTCAAATATACAAAATATTTGGGAAAGCCGTTTGGGGAGCCCGTTTCCGCCCCAGGTCTGGCTTCTTGGGAACCTACCCGTTGAACTTTTGCCGGATTTCCTCTAAGGGTCGGGCATTTTTTGAAAGGCGACCTGGTGCGAAACAGTGTTGCTTTTAATATCCATTCATTCGAATAACACAAAAAAGCGTATCTTTGTTATGCACTACAGGATCACAAGAAAAAGCGATAATAAAAACAACCATCATGATAGATTCAATACTACAGTTCAACAAGCAGTTCGTTGCTGAAAAGGCCTATGAGCCGTACGTTACGGATAAGTATCCCGCCAAGAAACTTGCAATCCTCACCTGCATGGACACCCGCTTGACGGAACTTCTGCCAAAGGCGCTGGGGCTGAAGAATGGAGATGCTAAGATTATCAAGAATGCAGGAGGGCTTATTCTTTCCGAAACTGATTCAGCCATAAGATCTCTTCTGGTAGCCATTTATGAACTAGGCGTAAACGAAGTAATGGTGATCCATCATTCCACATGCGGGGCATGTCACATGAGTTACAGGGAGTTTAGGCCTCACATGCTCGAAAAGGGCATCTCGGAAGAAATACTGTCGGAATGGGAGAAGAAAGGCGTCGCTGACTGGCTGGAAGGTTTCCACAATACCGAAGCTTCCGTACGAAGGACTGTGGCCGCCATTATAAATCATCCCCTTGTGCCACAGAGCGTTACGGTTCGTGGATTCATCATCGATTCAACAACTGGAGAGCTTTCGGAAATTGTATAATCACAGTTTTTTCACTACTTTTACGCAAGATTCTCCGTATCAAGGATTAATAAGGTATGAAACATAGAATTAACAATTGGGCAAAACTGCTATATGGCTTCCTGATGACCATACTTGGTTTTTCGGGATGCGAAGGCATTTTTGAAACGCGTGAAGAATATGGTCAGCCCTACGCAGAATTCAAACTTGTCGGAGAGGTCAAGTCCGAGGAGGGCAAGCCGATCAAGGGCATACGCGTAATCGTCAAGCCATATATTGCACACACTGAACAACAGTATCTCGACTGGAACAGGGATACTTTGTTCACTGATGCAGAAGGTAAATTCAGCAAAGAAGAACTCAAGCATACCTGGCCAAATGAGATGAAGGGCTCCACTATCATTTTCGAGGACATAGACGGTCCCGAGAATGGCGGGGAATTTGTGTCTAAAACGCTGAACGACAAGGAGTTTACTGTTGAACAGATAAAGAAAGGAAGTGGCAACTGGTACGATGGAGACTTCCTCGTCACCGCTAACGCCACATTGTCTCCCAAAAAGCAAGACTGATGCCCGAGTCCCTGTCCATCCGCCGCAGAATTGCACTCGACATCTCCGAGAAGGTCAAGCAGAACCTGGTTCGGGAGCATCCCCTCAAGCAATTGTTCTGGGAGTGCACCCTTCGCTGCAATCTGTCCTGCCGGCACTGCGGAAGTGACTGCAAGCAGATTTCCGCCGTAAAGGATATGCCGAAGGAGGATTTCGGCCGGGTTCTGGATTCTGTCGCAGCCGCCACCGACCCGCATAAGGTGATGATCAATATCACCGGCGGGGAGCCTCTCTGCCGCCCCGACCTTGAGGAATGCGGGCGGATGATCTACGAAAAGGAATTCCCCTGGGGGATGGTCACTAACGGCCTAGCACTTACTCCGCAACGCTATCAGAGGCTGCTCCGGAGCGGCCTGCGGGCAATGACCATCAGTCTGGACGGCATAGGCGAAACTCACGATTGGATGCGCGGGCGCAAGGGGTCTTTCGAGCGTGCCGCGGCAGCCATCAAAATGGTTATCGACTCCGGAGAGATCGCCTTCGACGTGGTCACCTGCGTGAATAAGAGGAGCTACTCGCAACTGTCTGATATCAAGGAGTTTCTGATCGGCCTCGGCCTGAAGGAATGGCGGCTGTTCACAGTTTTCCCGGTTGGCAGGGCCGCCGAAGATCCCGAACTGCAATTATCCAACGAAGAATTCAAGGGCCTGATGGAATTCATCAAGGCCACCCGGAAAGAAGGCCGGATTATGGCCGAATATGGCTGCGAAGGCTTTCTGGGCAATTATGAGGGCGATGTGCGCAGCCACTTCTACATCTGCTCCGCCGGCATCACCGTTGGTTCCGTCCTTGCCGACGGCAGCATCTCCGCCTGCCCCAGCATCAGAGCCGATTATCACCAGGGGAATATCTACCAAGATGACTTCATGGAAGTTTGGGACACCCGCTTCCAGCCCTTCCGGGACCGCTCTTGGATGCACAAAGACGAATGCGCCTCCTGCAAAGTCTGGAAATACTGCAAAGGCAACGGCATGCACCTGCGGGATGCCGACGGCAAACTTCTCCTCTGCCATTACTCAAAATTGCAATAAATTCCGTTAACAATATCTGAGCGGGGGCGTCTTTATGTCAAAAATGTGTTTTATGAGACGGTTTTTACTTATCATCATTGTCATCGCGCTCCCCTTCTCGGCGCTGGCTAACGAAGGCGGGAAGTCCATTCCGAATGGGAAGATCAGTTCACTTATTTCCGAGTATAGTGCCTGTGACGGCGTGGAGGTGGTCAATCTGGGCCGCATCGCGCTGGGAGCGCTCAGAGGCATAGTCCGCATCAGCGACCCGGGCGACAAAGATACCAGGGATGCGCTGCAGATGGTCCGCGGCCTCAAAAAGCTCTCGATTTTCGAGTATGAAGACTGCACGGACCAGCAGAAGTCGCAGATTACCAGAAAGTTGAACAGAATCCTTTCGGGCTGTGAAGTGCTGGTGGAAGCCAGCGGCGACGGCGACCGTGTGACCATCTACGGCTACCTCGACGAAAAAAGCAACCTCATCCGGGACTGCATCATCTACACTCCCTCCAGCTGCGCCCTGATCTGCCTTTTCGGCAACTTCTCCATGGACACCATCGCAAAGATTGCGGAAAATGACTGAGCAGCGCTTCCATAGCGATTACCTGACCCTGGCGGAAAGCCTCTACAGGATTGCATACTACATCCTGGAATCCGAGGCCGAAGCGGAGGATGCGGTGCAGGAACTCTACCTCAAGCTCTGGAAGATGCGGGATGCCCTGGACGGCATCCAGAACCCTAAAGCCTATGCCACCCGGCTCCTGAAGAACCAATGCATAGACCGCATCAGAAGAGCCTCCAGAGAGGCCGGCGCCCAGTACGACTCAGCTGACACCCAGTACAGTCCCGATGAAAGGATAGACGCCCGAGAACGGCTCGACAAGGTGCTGGAGGCGGTGAAGGCCCTCCCCGAGAGGCAGCGTAAGATCTTGATCCTGCGTACGGTAGACGGCCTTTCATACGAAGAAACAGCCAGACTTACCGGATGCGATTACCTCACCTGCCGTGTGCTGCTGTCAAGGGCACGGGCAAAACTAAAAACAATTGTATGAAAAAGATAGAAGATATAGAAAGAATGGAAGTGGAAGAGCTGGAAGCGGCAGCCCTTAAGGAGAACATACGTGTTCCAGACGGCCTCAAAGACCGCATCAAGGCGACTCTGGCAGCGGAAACCATCATTGAGGAATCCACGCCGAAACGCAACCCTCTCCCCTACATCGCAGTTGCCGCCGCGGCAGCCGTAGCGGCCATCGTGGCAATCCCGCACAAAGGCTCAGCCTTGCAGGACACCTACACCGATCCCTATCTTGCTTATGCAAAGGTGGAAGAGACCTTCAATACCATCTCCAACAAAATGGCCGCTGGCATATCCCTGGCCGAAGAAGCCCGGGACGCCGCCGGCAAGCCCTCAGAAATAATCAATAAAATCAACACGAAATGAAACGCATAATCATAATTGCAACCCTGTTGCTCGCAAGCATATCATCTTTCGCCCAGAATGGGAAAAGTATCTACCAGAAATATTCAGACGCAGAAAACGTGAGCGCCGTCTACATCTCTCCTGCAATGTTCCGGCTGATCGGAAAGATTCCTGACATGAACGTAGAAGGAAACGACGTGAACCTGGCTCCTATTATCCGGTCCTTGTCCGGGCTGTACATCATCAGCAGCGAAAATCCGCACATCAACTCGCAGATCAAGGCAGACGCCGAGAAGTTCATAAAAGGAGGCCAATATGAACTCTTGATGGAAGCCAAAGACGATGGAGAGACCGTCAGGATGTATACTGTCGGCACGGAAAAGGTGGTGAACAGTTTCGTAATGCTCTCCATCGACGGAAACGAAATCGATTTCATCTGCGTTGATGGCAAGATGGACCGGGAGGATCTGGACAAACTTATGGCAGATGCTATGAAATAATTTCCTAAATTTGCAGAAACGGAAACCTATTCACTATGCTTTCTTTTCTGCTTTGCATCATCGCCCTCATAGTGGGTTACGTGCTCTACGGAGCATTTGTAGACAAAGTCTTCGGGTCGGATCCCAAGCGTCCGACTCCCGCTGTCGAAAAAGCGGACGGGGTGGATTTCATCCCCATGCCCACCTGGAAGGTGTTTATGATACAGTTCTTGAATATCGCAGGAACGGGGCCTATCTTCGGAGCCATAATGGGCGCGAAGTTCGGTCCCGCCTCCTATTTATGGATAGTGCTGGGGTGCATTTTCGCCGGAGCGGTGCACGATTACCTCACGGGGATGCTTTCCATCCGCCACGGCGGAGCGGGCCTGCCGGAACTCGTTGGCAACTACCTCGGCAGCGGCACCAAGAAAGTGATGCTGGTGTTCTCCCTTCTGCTTCTGCTCCTGGTGGGAACCGTGTTCGTCTACAGCCCTGCCCTGATTCTGGGAGATATGGCCGGCGATGGTTCCCGAAGCGCCATAATGCTCTGGGTAGCAGTGGTTTTCGTATACTATATCATCGCCACGCTTCTCCCTATCGACAAGATAATCGGAAGAATATATCCCCTGTTTGCCGCCGCCCTGCTGTTTATGGCAGCCGCGCTGATGATATGCCTCTTCGTCAAATGGCCCGCCATCCCCGAAATCTGGGACGGCCTGCAGAACCGCGGTCCTTCGATCGGGCTTAACGGTCAGAGCATCTTCCCCTGCCTCTTCATAACCATAGCCTGCGGAGCGATCAGCGGCTTCCACGCCACCCAGAGCCCGCTCATGGCCCGCTGCATCAAGAATGAGAAGCTGGGGCGTCCGGTGTTTTACGGGGCGATGATAACCGAAGGACTCGTGGCACTCATCTGGGCTGCTGTTGCATCCTACTTCTTCTTCGACGGAGGTGCGGCGGAAGTCGGTTCGGACCTCACCGCAGCGGCTCCTACGGTGGTCACCAAAGTCTCCCGCAGCTGGCTGGGAATTCTCGGCGGAGTGCTCGCGATTCTCGGTGTGGTGGCAGCTCCTATCACCAGCGGCGACACTGCCTTCCGCAGCGCCCGCCTGATAGTCGCGGACTTCCTGAAATTCGACCAGAAACCCATACGCAACCGCCTTGTGATAGCGGTTCCGCTATTCATAGCAGCAAGCGCATTGCTTTGGTTCAACGTTGCCAATGCCAACGGATTCAATATCATCTGGCGCTACTTCGGATGGGCCAACCAGACACTGGCCGTATTCTCGCTCTGGACTGCGACCGTTTATCTGGTGAAGGCGAAGAAGGGTGCCTGGTATCTGATTTCCCTGCTTCCCGCCGCGTTTATGACCTCCGTCTGCCTCACCTTTATCTGTGTAGACAAGACGGGCTTCGGCCTGAACCACTCGCTGATACCCTGGCTTGGAGTCGGTACGTTCGTGATTTCTCTGGTTTTATTCTTCATCTGGCAGCGGAAAGTTTGCAAATAAGGAATTCTTTTCTTTAATTTGTATCCGTATGTCAGTAGTGTGCCCTCATAAGAGCAGACGAGCCCGAAGATAGGAGGCGTAGAACCCTCCCAAATATCTTCGGAAATTCTTCACATACCCAATTCCAACAGAATTTCCGCCTAATAATTGCAATTGACAATCTCGGTTTGTCTTGCCATTAGGGATATTATGTATCCGGCCCGACAACCGCAGCCAGACAGGATAATAAATGGAAATCAAGGTATTTGTGGCTGACGAAAGCCATCTCGACTACGCAGAAGCGATCTGCAATGAAATAGAAGAATCCGCCAAGGAAAGCAAACTTGGTCTTGCCAAGCGTACTCCGGAGTATATCTCCGGGAAGATACTCTCCGGCAAGGCAGTCATAGCGCTGACCGACGATGGCGAATTCGCGGGTTTTTCCTATATAGAAACCTGGGGAGGCAAGAGTTTCGTGGCAAACTCCGGCCTCATCGTCGCCCGCAAGTTCCGCGGCCTGGGCCTCGCCAAACGCATCAAGGAGCAGACTTTCATCCTCTCCCGCAAACTCTTCCCGGATGCCAAGATTTTCTCTCTTACCACGGGCGCGGCAGTCATGAAGATGAACTACGAGTTCGGATTCCGTCCCGTTCCCTACAACGAACTGACGGACGACCCCGAGTTCTGGAAAGGCTGCGAAGGATGCCGGAACTTCGATATCCTAACGCGTAACGAATACAGGCTCTGCCTCTGCACGGGCCTTCTTTACGATCCTAAAGAACACTTTGAAATTCATCACCCCGGAGAATAATGAAAAAGGTAGTTGTTGCATTCAGCGGAGGGCTGGACACCTCCTACACGGTCATGTATCTCGCCAAGGAAAAGGGATACGAGGTTTATGCAGCCTGCGCGGACACCGGCGGATTCAGCCCGGAGCAGCTGGCCGCCAACGAAAAGAACGCTTACGCCCTGGGCGCAAAGGCCTACGTCACCCTGGACGTTACGAAGGAATACTACGACAAGAGCCTCCGATATATGATCTACGGCAATGTGCTTCGTAACGGAACCTATCCCATCTCGGTATCGTCCGAACGCATTTTTCAGGGCATCGCAATCGCCCGCTATGCCAAGCAGATAGGTGCGGATGCCATCGCCCACGGCTCCACCGGCGCCGGCAACGACCAGGTCCGCTTCGACATGACCTTCCTTGTCATGTGCCCGGAGATGGAGATAATCACCCTCACCCGCGACGGCAACATCTCCCGAAAGGAAGAGGTGGATTACCTGAATGCTCACGGATTCAAGGCCGATTTCGCAAAGATGAAGTACTCCTACAACGTGGGCATCTGGGGCACCTCCATCTGCGGCGGTGAGATACTCGATTCCAGGCAGGGGCTGCCTGAAAGCGCATACCTCAAGCAGGTCACCAAGACCGGCAGCGAAATCCTCTCCATCGGCTTCTACAAGGGCGAACTTCACTCCGTGAACGGCAAGGCTTATGAAGACAGGGTCCAGGCGATCAAGGCCGTGGAGGAGATCGGGGCCGCATATGGCATAGGCCGCGACATGCACGTGGGCGATACCATAATAGGCATAAAGGGCCGAGTGGGATTCGAGGCGGCTGCTCCGATGCTGATTATCGCAGCACACAAGTTCCTCGAGAAATTCACCTTGAGCAAGTGGCAGCAATACTGGAAAGACCAGGTGGCCAACTGGTACGGCATGTTCCTGCACGAGAGCCAGTATCTCGAGCCCGTCATGAGGGATATAGAGGCCATGCTGGAGAGCAGCCAGTCCAATGTGAACGGCACGGTCACCCTGGAACTCAGGCCCTACGGATTCTCCACAGTAGGAGTGGACTCCCCCGACGATCTGCTTAAATCCAAACTCGGCGAATATGGCGAGAGCCAGAAAGGCTGGACGGCAGAGGAGGCCAAAGGCTTCATAAAACTGCTCTCCACCCCTCTTAGAATGTATTATGGAGCACATCCTGATGAGTTGAAAATCAAGTAATCATGAGCAGTTACGCCGATATCCTGCGGGTTCTGGTAGCCACTCCCTCGGTCTCTTTCAAAGAAGAGGCTGCGGCCGCTTTTCTGGGGAAGGCTCTGGACGGACTGGGCATCAAATACAGCAACTTGCGTGGCAACATCATCGCAATCAATGCAAATAGCGACCCTTCCAAGCCTACCCTGGCATTGGACGCCCACATCGATACCGTGCCCGCGAATGAGGGATATACCCGCAGTCCCTTCGATTCCGGGGAGGATCCCCAGACAATCTACGGCCTTGGTTCCAATGACGACGGCGGCAGCGTGGTGGCCATGATTGACGCATTCAGGCACTTCTACGAGGAGGAAATGCCCATAAACCTGATGCTTGTGCTGAACCGGGAGGAGGAGGTTTCCGGCCCGGATGGCGACAGGTGGCTCTATGGGCAGGACGGCCCCTTCGGCCCCGGGAAAGAATTCCCCATGCCGGACTGGGTGATAGTGGGTGAGCCCACCGGGATGAAGGCGGCCACCAGCGAAAGGGGGCTGCTCGTGCTGGACGGCCTTGCCGAAGGAATCAGCGCCCATGCTGCCAGCGGCGAGGGCGAGAATGCACTCCTGAAGGCCCTGGACGACATCTCTGCCCTACGGAGCCACAGATTCACCCGCATATCCCCCACAATGGGCGAAGTGAAACTCAACGTCACCCAGATAGAATCCGGCAGCGCCCACAACGTCATCCCGGACAAATGCACCTTCGTTGTGGACATACGCCCCACGGAGCAGTACAGCTGCGAAGAGATACTGTCCGAACTCCAGGGACTCTGCAAGAGTAAACTTTCTGCACGCAACCTTGACCATCAGTCTTCCGCCACGCCCGAAGCTTCCCCCCTGCTGAAGGCCGTGAAAGCCTTGGGTATCGAGACCTACTCCTCACCCACGACTTCCAACTGGACACTTATCCTGCAGGATGCGATCAAGATTGGCCCGGGCGATTCATCTCGCTCCCACAAGGCCGACGAATACATCCTCATCTCTGAAATAGAAAATGCCATTGGCACATACATCGAACTAATCCAAACTTTCTATGGCAACTCTCTGGAATAAAGGCACTTCCGCCACTGCAGCGGTGGACGCTTTCACTGTTGGCAACGACCGCATACTGGACCTGCGCCTGGCCCGTTACGACGTGCAGGGATCCCTTGCGCACATCAAGATGCTGGAAAGCATAGGCCTGCTGAGCGCAGATGAACTAGCAAAGCTTACGGCAGCGCTGGAAAAGATTGCCGCCAGCATAGAGGCAGGCGAATTCCGCCTCGAAGACGACGTGGAAGACATCCACTCGCAGGTTGAACTCTTGCTTACTCGCGAACTCGGAGAGGTGGGCAAGAAGATTCATTCCGGCCGTTCCCGCAACGACCAGGTGCTGCTGGACATACGCCTCTTCCTGCGGGACGAGATAGATACCGTGCACGCCGAGGTCAAGGAACTCTTCGGTACCCTGCAGGCTCTGAGCGAGAAGCATAAGGATGTGCTCCTGCCAGGCTATACCCACGGCCAGCTGGCGATGCCATCCTCGTTCGGACTCTGGTTCGGTGCCTACGCCGAGGCTCTTGTAGACGATCTCTCGCTCCTCAAGGCAGCCCGCAAGGTGGTCAACCGTAACCCTCTTGGTTCAGCCGCCGGATACGGGAATTCCTTCCCTCTGGACAGGGAGATGACAACCGGCCTGCTGGGCTTCGACTCCCCCGTCTACAACAGCATCGCCGCCCAGCTGGGGCGCGGAAAGACAGAACGCTGCGTGGCTTCTGCACTCGGCAGCATCGCCCTGACACTCAATAAGTTCGCCGCCGACTGCTGCCTCTATATGAGCCCCAACTTCGGATTCATCCACTTCCCGGACAGCCTCACCACCGGCTCCAGCATTATGCCCCACAAGAAGAATCCGGACGTATGGGAGCTGGTGCGGGCGCGCTGCAACCGCATCCTCGCCTGCGAGAACGAGATATCTCTACTGTGCAGCAACCTTCCCCATGGCTATCACAGGGATTTCCAGATTCTGAAAGACATCCTTTTCCCGGTATTGGAGATAATTCACGAGTGCCTGCAGATGACAGACTACATGCTCCGGCACATAGAGGTAAACACCCACATCCTGGACAATCCCCTGTATGAGCAGATGTTCACTGTGGAAGAAGTCAACAAGCTGGTAAAGAACGGATTACCCTTCCGGGACGCCTACCGCAAGGTGGGTGCCGAAGTGAATGAAGGCAGCTTCCATTTCGAAACCGCCGGGCTCAAGGCATCCGACCTGGGGCACACTCATATCGGAAGCATAGGCAATCTCTGCAACCAGCAGATAGCAGAACTCATGAAGGATGAATAAAGCCAGTCTTATACTCGAAAACGGCCTCTGCATGGAGGGCATGAGCTTCGGCTACGACGGCCCCTGCGAAGGAGAACTGGTGTTCTCTACGGCGATGGTGGGCTATCCCGAGAGCCTTACGGACCCTTCGTACGAAGGCCAGATTCTTTGCGTAAGTTACCCTATAGTAGGCAATTACGGCATTCCTGCCATGACCCGTGACGAGTGGGGCGTGTGCCTCGGTTTCGAGTCGGAGAAGATTCACGTGAGGGGTCTGGTGATTTCGGATTACAGCGGCAAGTTCAGCCATTACGATGCCGTGAAGAGTCTTGGGCGCTGGCTCCGCGACGAGCATATTCCTGCCATCTGCGGCATCGATACACGCCACCTCACCCAACTCCTCCGCGACAACGGCACCCTTGCCGCAAGCATAGTGCCTTGGCAGCCGCAGGTTGCACCCTCGCCGACCGCTTCGCTGCGCTTCGCCCCTCCCATCTCCGATGGGCCCCTCCCTCTAAGCCGAGGGTGGCGTAGGTCCTGCGAGGGTGCACCTGTCGGCTGCGACCAGAATCTGGCAGCAGTCGTAAGTTGCAAAGAACCAATCCATTACGGCAAGGGTGCCAAGCGCGTGGTGCTTGTGGACTGCGGCGTGAAACACCAGATACTCCACTGCCTGCTGGAACGCGGAATCGAGGTACTGCGCGTGCCGTGGGATACGGACGTGAACAATATAGACGCCGACGGCATAATGATCTCCAACGGCCCCGGAGACCCTTCCGCATGCGTCCCTGCCATAGAATCCATAAAAAAAGCCATGGAAGGCACCAGGCCCATCTTCGGCATCTGCTTGGGAAACCAGATCATGAGCATCGCAGCCGGAGCATCCACCTACAAGATGAAATACGGCCACCGCAGCCACAACCAGCCCGTGCGCATGTGCGGCACCCAACGCTGCTTCATCACAAGCCAGAATCACGGCTATGCGGTGGACACCAAAACGCTGAACGAAGACTGGAAGCCCTACTTCATTAACCTCAACGACGGAACTTCGGAGGGTATACGCCACCGCAGCAAACCCTTCTTCTCGGCACAGTTCCATCCCGAAGCATCCAGCGGCCCCACCGACACGGAGTTCCTCTTCGACGAATTCATCTCCGCCCTATGAAAGACAACACGCTAAAGAAAGTTCTGATACTAGGCTCCGGCGCCCTCAAGATCGGAGAGGCCGGCGAATTCGACTATAGCGGCTCGCAGGCCCTCAAGGCCCTGCGCGAGGAAGGTCTGGAAACCGTCCTCATCAACCCCAATATAGCCACCGTGCAGACCTCTGAAGGCGTTGCAGACAGGATTTATTTCCTGCCGGTAACTCCATCGTTCGTAGAGAAAGTCATTGAAAAAGAGCGCCCTCAGGGCATACTCCTCTCGTTCGGAGGGCAGACCGCCCTCAACTGCGGGGTCGAACTATACCGCAGCGGCGTGCTCGAGCATTACGGCGTCCGCGTGCTGGGCACTCCCGTGCAGACCATCATCGACACCGAAGACCGCGAGTTGTTCGTGCAGCGTCTGGATGAGATAGGCGTGCACACGATACGTTCGCATGCAGCGGCTTCACAGGAAGAGGCCAGGAAAGCCGCCGCCGAGTTGGGATACCCAGTAATTGTGCGTGCTGCATACGCCCTGGGAGGCCTGGGATCGGGATTCTGCGACAACGAGGCCGAACTCGATGCCGTCACTGCAAAGGCATTCACCTTCTCCGGCCAGGTGCTTATCGAGAAGTCCCTGAAGGGGTGGAAGGAGATAGAATACGAGATTGTGAGGGACTGCTACGACAACTGCATCGCCGTCTGCAATATGGAGAATTTCGATCCCCTGGGCATACACACGGGCGAAAGCATAGTCGTGGCACCTTCGCAGACCCTCACGAACGCCGAATATCATTTCCTGCGCCGCACCTCCATAGACATTGTCCGCCATCTGGGCATTGTGGGCGAATGCAATGTGCAGTATGCCTTCAGCCCGGACGGCGAGGACTACCGCGTGATCGAGGTGAACGCCCGCCTCAGCCGCTCGTCGGCCCTGGCATCGAAGGCCACAGGCTATCCCCTGGCATTCATAGCAGCCAAACTCAGCCTCGGCTACGGCCTATTCGACCTTAAGAACGCTGTCACTCAGAGCACCCCGGCCTTCTTCGAGCCGGCTCTGGACTATGTGGTTTGCAAAATCCCTCGCTGGGACCTTGCAAAATTCAAGGAAGTATCCCGCGAGTTGGGCTCCAGTATGAAAAGTGTGGGAGAGGTGATGGCCATAGGCAGATGCTTCGAAGAGGCGATACAGAAGGGCCTTCGCATGATAGGGCAGGGTGCCAACGGGTTTGTCTGCAACAAGCCATACAAGGTGGAAGACCTGGACTACGCCCTGCGCAATCCGGACGACACCCGCATCTTCGCCATCGCAGCCGCATTCGAATCCGGCTACGACGTGGACCGCATCCACCAGCTGACCAACATCGACCGCTGGTTCATCGACAGGCTGGAGAATATAGAAAGGACCTACCGCGCCCTGGAAGCGTGCAAATCGCTGCAGGACGTGGGGCCCGAGCTGATGCTGAAGGCCAAGCGCGAAGGGTTCTCCGACATCCAGATCGGCCGTGTGTTCCACGTCGCAGAAGCAGAGGTGCGCGAACTGCGTCACGCCATGGGTATGCGCCCCTGCATCAAGCAGATAGACACCCTCGCGGCAGAATTCCCCGCAGTCACGAACTACCTCTATCTGACCTATAACGGAGATTGTAGCGACATCACACCCGAACAGGGGGCCGTGATCGTGCTGGGTTCCGGGGCCTACCGCATAGGCAGCAGCGTGGAATTCGACTGGTGCGGAGTGAATGCGGCCCGCACGGTACGCAGCAGCGGGAGGCAGGCCGTCATCATCAACTTCAACCCCGAGACCGTCTCCACCGACTACGATTCCTGCGACCGCCTCTATTTCGACGAGCTGAGTCTCGAGAGCGTGCTGGAAATCTGCGACGTGGAGCATCCTGCCGGAGTGATAGTGAGCGTCGGAGGACAGATCCCGAACAACCTCGCACTCCCCCTTTCCAGGCTGGGAATCCCCCTCCTGGGCACCTCCGCCGAGCATATCGACCAGGCGGAAGACCGCGGCAAGTTCTCTGCGATAGTGGACAGGCTCGGCATCGACCAGCCACGCTGGAGCGAGCTCAGGAGCTATGCGGACGTGGAGAAGTTTGTAGAAGAAGTGGGATTCCCCGTGCTCGTGCGGCCTTCCTATGTGCTTTCGGGCGCGGCGATGAATGTCTGCTACAGCAAGAAGCACCTGCGCGAGTATCTCGAGAAGGCAGAAGAAGTGTCGGAAGAGCATCCTGTGGTGATCAGCGAATTCATGCAGCGCAACAAGGAACTAGAGTGCGATGCCGTGGCGGATGGAGGGAAAATTCTCGCCTGCGCCATCTCCGAGCACATTGAGTACGCCGGCGTGCATTCGGGAGATGCCACCATACAGTTCCCCGCCCAGACCACCTACGGAGTGACCGCCGCCCGGATCAAGCGTATCGCCGCAGCCCTGGCCTCCGAGCTGAAGATATCCGGCCCGTTCAACATACAGTTCCTCGCCGGCGAGAACAGCCTTAAGGTGATAGAATGCAACCTGCGCGCATCCAGAAGCTTCCCTTTCGTCAGCAAGATCCTGAAACTCAACTTCATAGAGCTGGCCACGCGGGTTATGCTCGGGGAGCATCCCGAAGGCGGCCACATAGATCCCTTCGAGCTGGATTACGTGGGAGTGAAGAGTTCCCAGTTCTCGTTCGCACGCCTTGGCAAGGCGGATCCCGTGCTGGGAGTGGATATGACCTCCACCGGCGAAGTCGCCTGCATAGGCGAAACCCTCGACGAAGCCCTGCTCAAGTCAATGCTCTCCGTCGGCCACCGCATCCCCAAGGGTTCGGTGCTGGTTTCGGTGGGCGACGTGCTGCACAAGGCGGCCCTGGTGCCCGCCTGCAAGATGCTGACAGAGAGGGGGTTCAAGCTCTACGAGGATGTCTCCCCCGCCGCCATGGACCTAATCCGGGAGCACAAGGTGGATCTGGTAATCAACATCCCTGAAGAATCCGCCGAAGGAGGCCCCGGCGCCGGATACGAAATACGGCGCGCCGCAGTAGACTACAACGTGCCGTTAATCACCAATATCCGCCTTGCAGATGCCTACATCCGGGCTTTCTGCAAGCTGGGAGAAGATGCCCTGGCCATCAAGGCCTGGGATGAGTACCGCTGATGCGCTCCCGCACCATGCCGCTCACAAGCAGCCATTCCGCAGTCACGTAGGTAAGCATCACCAGAGCGTGGCGGAACGGGAAGTCGATGCCGGCGAACGAGTCTATCGCAATCAGCGAATCCGAGATAATGAAGATTATGCCGCCCACGATTATGCGCGTGGCGAACGCCTTTCCGCGTATAGCCCAAAGCACGCCGCATGCAGCCACGAACATCAGCGTGAGCGCATAGACGGTGACCGCCGCGCCGAACGGCCATTCCACTCCGAAGAAACTCACGATTACCGGCGCAAGCACGAGCGGAACTATCAGGCACAGTATCTCTTTCCAGCCCTTCATGCCGCCCATTCCCGAAAGCAGGATGGCCAGGTAGAAGAAGTGGCCGATGAGGAAGGCGCCCAGCCCGGCTGCAAAGAAGGTAAAGCCGTTCAGCATCAAAAGATCGTCCCCTGTAGTATGGAAGGCTAGGCCGATCGCAAGAAGGATAGGCATCCGGCCCTTGTTCTCGGGGAGAAGCTGCACCAGCGCGGCAGCGGCCAGCGTAGGCATCAGAAAGGGCTTTATGTACATGGGAGTGGTCTCGTCGCCCAAGGCGAGGCACACTACGTCGGCAATCGACAGGAGCAGGAATAAGATTCCGAATACTTTGGTCTGTAGTTTCATAACTATGCAATCTTTCCCCAAATATCGGCAAAAAAATGCAAAAACAAGTAATTCACAATTAAGTATTAACTTTGCATAAATGTTTATGTAATCATGAAACGCATCGAGGTAGTTGCTGCCGTAATCCGTAAGGGCGACAAGATTTTTGCCACCCAGCGGGGCTATGGTGATTGGAAAGACTGGTGGGAGTTCCCGGGTGGCAAGATGGAGCCCGGAGAGGCCCCCGAGGATGCTCTGATGCGGGAAATCCGCGAGGAGTTGAATGCCGAAATCACCGTTGGGGACTTGATCGAGACCATAGAATGGGACTATCCTGCCTTCCATCTCACTCTCCACTGCTATTGGTGCACGCTGGTCTCGGAAGGCCTCACCCTCCTGGAACACGAATCCGCCCGCTGGCTGGAAGCTTCCGAACTACGTTCAGTCCACTGGCTCCCTGCCGATGAATCTCTTGTCAGAAGGATAGAATCCTGCCTCTAGCGCTCTGTAACCGCCGTCACTTTACCATTCTCCCACTTGATATCCACGGTCTTGCCACCGCGGGCGCATAGGCCGCGCACTTCGCCGGAGGGCCATGCGGATGGCAGGGCGGGAAGGAAATCCAGTCCGCCGTCGTGGCTCTGGAGCAGCATCTCCGCAATGCCGGCGGTGCCCCCGAAGTTACCGTCTATCTGGAATGGAGGATGATTGTCCCAGAGATTATCCAAAGTGCCGAATTTCAGCAGGTTGGAAAGCAATTCATGCGCGTGGTCGCCATCCTTTAGGCGGGCCCACATATTCACCTTCCAGCCCATGCTCCAGCCGGTTCCGGCATCTCCGCGATGCTCCAGCACCACCTTGGATGCTTCTGCAAGTTCAGGCGTGGAAGCCACGCCTATGGTCCTTCCGGGATGCAGCCCGTAGAGTTGATTCACGTGCCGGTGGGTATCCTCCGGATTGTCTATATCCTTGCTCCACTCCATTAACTGCCCGTATCGGCCGATCTTGTAAGGTGCTATATTATCCAGCACCTCCCGCCACTCTTTGCAGCGTTCAGAATCGCGCCCCAGCACCTCAGCAGCGGCAATCGCGTCCATAAGTATCTCTCTCACAACCCCATGCACAAAAGTCGCTCCCGCATCCACGGGACCATGTTCGGGAGATGTGGATGGAGCGGCGGTATAATATCCGTCGGGATGCTTCCAGAGCATATCGCAGGCAAAGTCGGCCGAGCCCGCAATCAGGCCGTAGACGCTCTTCAGGTAGCGTTTGTCGCGGGTAAAATCATAACGGTCCCAGAGATGGGTGGCAAGCCAGGGGCCGTCAGCGGCGGCCAGGTTCCATATCATCGATTCGGAATCGCCGGGAGAGGCAAAACCATAAATGTTGGAAGATATCTCCGCGGTCCAGCCGCGGGCATCGTAATAGGCCCGGGCGACCCTCTCCCCCGATTTCTCCAGGGAGCGGATGTAGTCCACGAGCGGAGGCATGCATTCATCCAGGTTGGTCAGGTTTGCCGGCCAGTAGTTCATCTGGATATTGATATTGTTGTGGTAATCGGTGTTCCAGGGGCCTTTTATCTTGTTGCACCAGATGCCCTGCAGGTTGGCTGGCATGTCGCCTTCTCGGCTGGATGCTATCAGCAGGTACCGCCCGAACTGGAAATACAGAACCTCCAGCCCCAGATCCGTTTGGCCCTCACGATATCTGTCCAACCGATAGGGCGTTGGGCTGTCGGAAGGGGTATTCCCTCCTCGAGCCGGCCTGACGGCCCCTCCCATCTTCGATGGGCCCCTCCCACTACATCCGTGGGCGGATATGGCGTCCGGAGGGAATACCCCTTCCGACAGGTTGAGCTCTACGCGGGAATAAAGATTTTGATAATCAATGAGATGGCGGCGCAGCAGGCGCTTCCAGCCACGGCGGGTGGCACGGGCAATGCGCTTGGCAGTCACCTTCTCGGGATCCTTGCCCTTATAATATGCAGCCGGATCGCTTAGGTCCGGATCGAAATTCATCTTGTAATTGGTCGCTGAGGCCAGCAGGAACAGCACCTCATCGGCTCCGGAAACCTTAAGAACCCCGTTTTCAGAGACCACCGAACCTCCCTTTGGCAACGCCCTCACCCTCACGGCAAACTTCTCTCCATTATTCTTCAATGCTCCGCTATAGGCGATTGCATCCTTTCCTACAGACAGCGTCTCCCCTTCTGCAACAGGGTTCTGCAGATATGAAAGATTCAGGTTCAGGGCTGCTTTGCGGTCGGCGGTGAAACGGACGGCCATCACCTGGTCGGGATAAGACACGAACACCTCGCGCTTGTAGTTCACTCCATCCTGGCAGAACTGCACGCGCACCATTGCGGAATCCAGGGAAAGAGACCTCTCATAGCCCTCCACGGTTGCTCCGGGCCCGGAATGAGGATCGGGACGCTCGATTCTGACTGCATCCCATTTGCCGCTGTAGTTCACTTTCTGCTGGGCCTGACTGCCGAATCCTTCAGGCACGGGCCCCTCACGGAGACCGGTTTCGATCAGCAGTTCGCCAAGGGTAGTCATATAGCCGAAGCGCTCAACCTTCTTGCCATTTACCACACGCTCGGGCACGGCGCCGAAGTTCTTCTTGGTAATCTCCTCCGCCCGGGCATCGTCTCCTTCCAGGAAAGCCTGGCGGATTTCGGGCAAAAGGGCCGCGGCAGGGCGGTTGCAATCCCAATAATAAGAAGGATCGTCAGTCACGGCAGGGCCGCCTGTCCAGAGAGACTTCTCGTTCAGGGTCAGGCGCTCGCGGGAGATGGAGCCCATCACGTTCGCACCCAGCGAGCCATTGCCCACGGGCAGTGATTTGCTCTCCCATTCGGGGTCCATTCCCCCGGCCCAGAGGGCGCTTCCCGCAGAGGATGTGGGCATGTCAAACCAGATGCGCAAGGGTTCGGATGCCCTTGCAGAGGCAGCCAGCAGCAAGGCTGCGGCCAAGATGCAAATCTTCTTCATTCTGTCTTTACCGTAATGCCGTGATGCAGCTCAAGGATTCTTCCATCCCGGCTGACACCTTCTCCAACTATTTGATATTCAGTCTCTTTATCTGCCGTCCAGAATTCGAAACAACACTCCCCGGAAGCATCGAAGCGAACGGACGGATTCCAGTAGATGGTGTTGCGGAGGTCCGGCTCCGGCGAGTCTTTCTGCTTCTGGGTGATGTATTTCGGCGACCAGAATTCAACTCTCTGCTGGTAGCCTAAAGGGCGCACCTTTGCGATGTTGAAAGACTTGGGTTTGCCGGCAACGAAACCATTGGTCGTCTTGATCACCAGGGCACCGCTGTAGCCGGGATAATATCCGAACTGGGAAGTGTAATCCTTTATAATGAACAGGCTCTCTATATCCTGGGGGGACATGGTCATCACATCGTATTCCGGCAGCACGACGTCGTCGATCACGGGCAGGGCCGGCAGTTCCGAGCGGGTCGTGCTTACGTAATTGCCATTGGCATTGTGCCTTACGGTAGCTCCCGGGGTGTTCAGGAATACCGAAAGGATGTTGGTAAAGTTCATCTTCTCGATTTCCTCGGAAGTGAGCGGCCTGGTAGAGTTCATCTCGGAATACCAGATAGACTCGCTGGGCTTTTTCTGAAGGCTGGCCGAGACGGTGGCAGCGTTGAGCAAAGTCTCCTGCAGGCCGTTAATGCGGATGTATTCATCGAATGCCTGGAGGGTATTGTCGTCAAGAGGAGCCACTTCCCTATGTTGAGGCAGGGCAGCCTTGTCCGTGGCAGGGTATTCCACCTTGTCCATCTCCAGGATGTTTCCCTTCTGGCCTTTCCTGGTCTGGGTCTGGACCGTGATTTCCGTGCCTTCGGGGAATTCGGTATCGAAGCGGAATCGGCCGTCTTTCCCAAGAGAAGCCTGATCCACGGTGACCTTCTCGCCAAGTGTAGCATAAAGCGACACACGGCCGCCTTCCATCTTATTGAAAACGAAGCCGGTAGCCTGGCCGGACAGGGTTTGGGCACGTTCGGGTGCTATGACATCGGACGGCAGGGAATAACGCCTCCAGGCCTGGGTAAGCATCAAGGCATCGATATGCTGCCTGCCGGAGGGAGTAAAATACTCCGCAGGCGCCTCCACATATCCCTTCAATTCAGATGAAAGCAACAGCGTGGATGCCAGGCTATATGAAGAATCGGGAGCGAAAGCCTTGGCATCGGTGACGCTTACCGCGATGCTGGTCCCATCTGCCGAAGCGAGCGCATCCCCGGGCAGCCGGAATGTGGCCCGGACCTTTTCCCTGCCGGCAAACACGGCTCGACCTGTATCACCTTCCAGAGCCGTGACGCAGTCTTTTCCGAAATAAAAAAAGAGGCGTTCGCTCAAAACCCTGCCGGACTTGTCGCCAAGGCTGAATACTATGATTCCGGAGGGGAAAGATTCAAGGTTGAAGGATGCGAAATTGCGGTCCGGCTCCCATTCCATGCTGCCGATGGGCTTACCGCATTGATGTATGGCCAGAACCAGCTCTTCCGTGGGTGCAGACGGCCCGCGCAACAGCGAGACGGTCACTCCCCCGCGGACTGAGAGCAACTGCAACGCACAGGCCACCGGGTTCGCCGCCGGCACAGGAAAACGCTTCTCCCGCCCGTATGGTGTATTGCATACCGCGGTGTACTTCTCCCCCTCCTGTGGCTTGAGGATGAAGGATCCCATCCCGCGGTGAAGATTCTCTATGGATGCCACTTCCCGCCCCTTGGAGTCCAGCACCTTGCCGTTGACATTCAGCCCCAGACCATCCTCGCCGAGAGCCTTCACCCCCACACGGCAGGCTCTTCCGGGCACGAGATATCCGCCCTCGGGCAATAACGACACCTCATAATCCAGACGCTTCCCGGAGGCAGAATCGTCTTGCCCGGAAGAATAGGGATTCAGCACTCGCAGGGGCCTCCGGAAGAAAGAATCCTCACCGAAGTTCTGCATGAAGCGGGTGTAGGAACGGAGGGTGTAATCCCCCTCGGGAAGAGTTTCCTGCAGGTCGATATGCCCGGCGAATACGCCAAGGCTGTCCGGGCGGAGCATGATACGGCGCATCAACTCCCCTCCCGGAGCCAGCAATTCCACATAAACATATCGGCTGATGCGGGACGGACGGCCGTCGGAGCCGTCCACCAGATGCGCCCTGAGCCACACCCTCTCTCCGGGGAGGTATGTGCCCCGGTCTGTCTGCACGTGAACCTTTTCCTGCCCTGCGGCGCAGATCGCCCACAGAAGGAGGATGACAGTAAGGATGCGGGAACGAAGCATTATTCGGCCGGTGCCGGAGCGGTCGCAGGCTCTACGGCAGGCGCTGCAGCCGGCTCGGGTGCAGGAGCCTGAACAGGCTCTGCAGGCTGGCTGGCAGCCATCATTTCGGCAGCAAGTTTCTCGCGGATTGCACGCTGTTCATCCAGTTTGGCCTTGATGTCGGTCAGGATGGCCATAGGATCGCTCCAGATGAATGCGCAGCGCTCGCCGGTCTCGAGATCCACCTGAACGGCGTTGCTTTCTTCGGAACCGGTCAGAGTGACGGGTACTCCGTCCAGCACGCCCTTGCCCTCGATAAGCTTTCCATCCTTCCAGAAGGTGCTGACGGAGATGGAATCCGCCTTGCCTATTTCCATATAGGTTTCACCATCCGGAATGCCGTTCTTGAGCAGCCCGCGGAAGGTGAAAATATCTTTCTTGAACACTCCGCTGAGTGCGCTGGCGCCCTCGGTGCGGCCCAGATCCGCTCCCTGCACCTCATCCCATGCCGAAAGGTCGAAGCCGAGGAAGGGGCAGGCCTTGAAATCACCGACATAGATGCCGTAGGGCTCTCCGCCACGGAGTTCGCCGGAGAAGCTGAACTTGGCGGGAATGGAAATAGTGAGGGAGCCGTTGTTTTCTTTACCGTCTTTGATGTCGCCGTCGAAGGAGCGGCCGTCCAGGGTATAACGGGCCTTTCCGTTCACCATGTCCGTGTACACGCAACTGGCGAGGGTGATGTTATCTTTCCATTTACCATCGGCAAGCGTGCCGTTTTCCCATTCCACACGGCCGCTGTCGAGGAAGGGACCTGTCTCGCCGGTGCCGGTATAAGGCAGCACGGTGCCGCTGAAGGTTTTGCCGGAATGAGAGAAATAAGTCTTGAATGAAGGCCCTTCAAGCCACTCGCCCTGCAGTGAAAGGAGTTCGAAACCTTCTTTCACGAATCTGATGTATCCCGGGCCGGACAGGGTGGCATCGTTCCAATTGCCCTGGAAGAAACGGTCGAGGGCTTTGTCGTAGAACTCGCCGGCTCCGGACCTCCTGCCCTCCTGCCATCTGCCGACATAGATATCTCCATTGACATATTTCATTTCTCCGGTTCCGGAGGGAAGTCCCTTGTCCCAGGACCCTTTGTAGGATGCGCCGCTGGCATAGAGCATGGTGCCTTCGCCTTGATGCAGGCCGGCCTCCCAGCTGCCTTCGTAAACATCCTTGTTGGGATAGACCCTCTTGCCGCTGCCTTCATATTTGCCGGCAGCCCAGCCCCCCTCATAGGTGGAGCCGTCCGCATAATCCATCTTGCCTTCCCCATGCTGGAGATTGTTCTCCCAGAATCCTTCGTAATGGTCTTTGTTGGCAAAGGTCATCTTGCCCTCTCCGCACAGTTTGTCTTCTTTCCAATTGCCGAGATACTCATCCCCGTTCAGGAAAGTCATGGTGCCAAGGCCCTCCTTGATGCCATTCACCCAATAGCCGGAATAGATCTCGCCGTTGGCATAGATCATGACGCCCATGCCGTTTGGAGCCTTGCTCTTCCATTCTCCGTCGTAAACATCCCCGTTCTTGAACTTGACTTTGCGGGCATCGAGGTTCAAGGGAGAAAACGCCAAAACAAGCGACAGAGCGATAAAAATGACCTTTTTCATAATATAATCTGGTTATTCGTTTGCAACAAAATCCCTCAAAAATAATGAATTATCCTGAAAAAAGAAAACAATTGAAATGCGGCTTTTTTTTGCTACCTTTGTGAGTTGTGAAAACAGATATTTAAAAACCACATCAGATATGCAAAATAAATTGCAAGAACTGACCGACAAACTCTATCAGGAAGGCCTCGCTAAGGGCAAGGCCGAGGGAGAAGAGATCCTTGCAAAAGCAAAGGAAGAAGCCGCGGCGATTGTCGCGAAGGCAAAAGAAGAAGCTGCCGGAATACAGGCCCGTGCCGAGAAGGATGCCGAAGATTTGAAATCCAAGGTCGAATCCGATCTTAAGATGGCCTCCTCCCAGTGCCTGCAGGCCACACGCAAGGATATCGAGAACCTGCTGGTAGGAAAGATTGAAGAAAGCAAGGTTTCCGAGGCCCTGAAAGATACCGCATTCGTGAAGGAGATCATCAAGGCCGTCGCCTCGAAGTTCGACGCAGAAGAAGCCAAAGACCTGGCTCTCATCCTGCCCGAAAGCCAGAAGGCGGAGCTTGAGCCCTGGGTGAAGAACGAACTTGCGAAGAGCCTGAAGAACGGTGTCGAAGCCGGGTTCTCCAAGAAGATCGGAGGAGGTTTCACCATCGGTCCCAAGGACGGCGGCTGGTTCGTCAGCCTTACCGAGCAGACTTTCAACGAACTGATAGCAGAGTATCTGCGTCCGGTAACCCGCAAAATCATCTTCGGTGAATAATTACGAATACATAATCGCCGGCCTCCCCCTTCTCAGCAAGGACGGGAGGGAGAACCCCGACACCGAAGGGCTGCTCGCAGATATCCGGGAGCAACTCAGTGGCAAGGACAGGGCGACCCTGGACTTCCTGCTCAGTTCCTATGAGCCGGAAAACCTGAACGCGGAGTTCTACCTCAAGGCCGCGAAAGACCACAATTCCTTCATCCGCAAGTTTTTCCTCGTGGATCTGGGCGTTCGCAACGCAAAGGTGGAGTATCTCAACCGCACCCTGGGGCGCCCCGAAGGCACGGACGTCCTCATTACGGACCCGGAAGCGGAGCCGGTGGAATTCGAGCAGAAGCCGGAAGTCGATGCCATCCTGGAAAACGGTGACATACTTGCACGCGAGCGCGGGCTGGACGATTTCTATTGGAAAACGGCCGACTCCATAACGGTACTGGACGTATTCGACCTCGACATCATCCTCGCATTCGTGGTCAAACTCAAACTGGTAGAGCGCTGGCTGCGCCTGGACGAGGCCACCGGCCGTGAGCTCTTCCGTAAACTCGTCAAAGAAATAAAAGAAAACAGAAATATATGAGCACATTTGGAAAGGTGACAGGCATAGTCGCCAACCTGGTGACAGTGCAGGTGGACGGGCCCGTGGCAGAGAATGAACTCTGCTACATCAAGCTCCACGGCACGGACCTTCTCGCCGAGGTAATCAAAGTGAACGGTGACAAGGCCTCCGTGCAGGTGTTCGAGAGCACCCGCGGGCTGCGCAACGGGGATTCTGTCGAGTTCCTCGGCAGGATGCTCGAGGCAACCCTCGGCCCAGGCCTGCTGTCCAGCATTTATGACGGTCTTCAGAACGACCTCACAACCATGACGGGCGTGTTTCTCAAACGAGGTGAATATACCGACCCTCTGGACCACGAGAAACTCTGGGATTTCACTCCCATAGCCAAACCCGGCGACAAAGTCATTGCAGCCGACTGGCTGGGAGAAGTGAAAGAGGGATGGCTTCCTCATAAAATAATGGTGCCTTTCTCTTTCAAGGGGAGCTATACCATTAAAGATATCGTCCCCGCCGGCCAATATAACATCGACACCGTGATAGCCACCCTGACCGGGGAAGACGGCGAGCAGGTGCCGGTCACTATGACTCAGCACTGGCCTGTCAAGGTTGCTGTGAAAGGCTATAAAGAGAAACCCCGCCCGCAGAAGATCATGGAAACCGGCCTCCGCACCATCGACACCTTCAACCCCATCGCCGAGGGCGGCACCGGGTTCATCCCCGGGCCCTTCGGATGCGGCAAGACGGTTCTGCAGCACGCAATCGCAAGGCAGGGCGAGGCCGATATCATAGTGATGGCAGCCTGCGGCGAGCGCGCCAACGAAGTGGTGGAAATCTTCACCGAGTTCCCGGAACTCATCGACCCTCACACCGGCCGTCACCTGATGGAGCGTACAACCATCATCTGCAATACTTCCAACATGCCTGTGGCTGCGCGTGAGGCTTCCGTATATACGGCAATGACCATCTGCGAATACTACCGCGCAATGGGAATGAGGGTGCTGCTGCTCGCAGACTCCACATCCCGTTGGGCGCAGGCCCTCCGCGAAATGAGCAACCGCATGGAGGAACTCCCCGGCGCCGACGCGTTCCCGGTGGACCTTTCCGCCATCATTTCAAACTTCTATTCCCGCGCGGGAATGGTGGTGCTGAACAACGGCAAGACCGGTGCGGTCACCTTCATAGGCACCGTCTCCCCTGCCGGAGGCAACCTCAAGGAGCCCGTCACGGAATCCACCAAGAAGGCCGCCCGCTGCTTCTACGCTCTGGAGCAGAACCGCGCCGACCAGAAGCGCTATCCCGCCGTCAACCCCATCGACTCCTATTCCAAGTATCTGGAATATCCCGAGATCATTTCCTATCTCGACGCCAAGATCGAGAAGGGATGGGTTAAGAAAGTGCTGAAGGCAAAGACTATGGTTCTCCGCGGCAAGGAGATGGCAGACCAGATCAACATCCTTGGCGACGACGGAGTGCCGATGAGCTACCACGAGACCTTCTGGAAGAGCGAGCTGATAGACTTCGCCTTCCTGCAGCAGGACGCTTTCGACGCCGTCGACGGCCTTTGCCCGCTGGACCGCCAGAAATACATGCTGGACCTCATCCTGGACATCTGCGACCGTCACTTCGAATTCGACAATTACGAAGAATGCCGCGCGTGGTTCAAACGCGTGATCAACGCCCTGCGCCAGATGAACTTCTCGAAGTGGGGCAGCGAAGATTTCGAAAAATTCCATACTCAACTCAACGAAATCCTCTCAGAAAATGGCAACTAAAGCATACAAGAAGATATACACGAAACTGGAAGCCATCACCAAGGCTACAGTGTCGCTGAAGGCGGCCGGGGTGAGCAACGACGAGCTCGCAACCGTGGAAGGCCGCCTGGCACAGGTGGTGAAGACGAAGGGAGACCTTGTCACCCTCCAGGTCTTTGCAGGCACCGAGGGCATCCCCACGAACGCGGAAGTATCCTTCCATGGAGAGCCACCTACCCTGAAGGTCAGCGATCAGCTGTCCGGGCGATTCTTCAATGCCTACGGCCTGCCCATCGACGGCGGTCCGGAAGTGGAGGGAGAAGAGCGCCAGGTGGGCGGCCCGTCCGTGAACCCCTACAAGCGCCGCCAGCCCTCCGAGCTCATTCCCACCGGTATCGCGGGCATCGACCTCAACAATACCCTGGTCTCCGGGCAGAAGATTCCTTTCTTCGCCGATCCGGACCAGCCGTACAACCAGGTGATGGCGGATGTGGCACTGCGTGCCGACGTAGACAAGATCATCCTGGGCGGCATGGGCCTCAGCAACGACGACTACCTCTTCTTCAAGCACAGTTTCGAGGCCGCGGGCGCACTCGACAAGATAGTTTCCTTCGTGAACACCACCGAGGAGCCCCCCGTGGAACGTCTGCTTATCCCGGACATGGCCCTGGCAGCAGCCGAATACTTTGCGGTGGACAAGAACGAGAAGGTTCTGGTGCTACTCACGGACATGACGCTCTACGCCGACGCGCTTTCGATCGTCAGCAACCGTATGGACCAGATTCCTTCGAAGGATTCCATGCCGGGCTCACTGTACTCCGACCTCGCGAAGATCTACGAGAAGGCCGTACAACTCCCTGACGGAGGATCGATTACGATTATCGCCGTCACCACCCTGAACGACGGAGACATCACCCACGCCATCCCGGACAACACCGGCTACATCACCGAAGGCCAGCTCTTCCTGCGCGCGGATTCCGACACGGGAAAGGTCATCGTGGACCCGTTCCGTTCGCTTTCGCGTCTGAAACAGCTCGTGCAAGGCAAGAAGACACGTGAGGACCACTCCCAGGTGATGAACGCGGGCGTCCGTCTCTATGCAGATGCCCAGAATGCAAAGACCAAGCTCGAGAACGGTTTCGACCTCTCCGACTACGACCTCCGCTGCCTGGACTACGCGAAGGATTATGCTGTCGAACTGCTGAGTATCGACGTCAACATAAAAATCGAAGAAATGCTGGATACCGGCTGGCGTCTGTTCGCCAAGCACTTCAAACCCGAAGAAACCGGCATCAAGCAGGCTCTTATCGATAAATACGGCAAATGGCAATAAAGTTCCAATATAACAAGACATCGCTGACGAACCTCGGGAAACAGCTGAAGGTGCGGCAGAGGGCACTCCCTACATTAAAGAACAAGGAGTCCGCCCTGCGCCTAAGCGTGATCCAGGCCAAGAAAGATTCGGAGCGTCTGGCGGCGGAACTGGAAGCCGCAATCCAGCGCTACGACTATCTTGCAGCCCTCTGGAACGAGTTCGAGCCGGGGCTTATCCGCATCACCGACATCGACCTCAAGGAGGTGAAGGTGGCCGGAGTCAAATGCCCTCAGCTGGACGAAATCCACTATGAGCTGGCTCCGTTCAATGCCTTTGTCAAGCCTGCCTGGTATGCCGACGGCGTGCGAATCCTTCAGGAACTTACCCGCCTGGGGCTCGAGAGCGAGGTTTTTGAGCAGAAGCGCCGCATCCTGGATTTCCAACGCAAGAAGACCACCCAGAAGGTGAACCTCTACGAGAAAGTGCAGATTCCGGGGTATCAGGAGGCGATTTTGAAGATCAAACGCTATATGGAGGATGAGGAAAACCTGAGCAAGGCCGCATCCAAGATAGTAAAGACGCGCCACGCGCTCGAAGAAGAGGAGGAAGCCATATGATCGAGAAGATGACCAAATACTCCATGATTCTGCTCAAAGGGCAGCAGGAGTCGCTTCTGGAAGGCCTCCAGGAGCTGGGGCTGGTGGATATCACCCGCAGCACCAAGGCTCTGGACGACACTTCCCAGAAGATAGTGGCGGAGATCGAACTGATCAAAGGCCTCATCCAGGGCTTGCAGAAAGCCAGAATCCCCGAAGGGACTCAGCCGGAACATATCGACGGCGATATCGTGCGTCTGGCCGGCGGCATGATCATGCGCTACGCCGATGACAGCGAGGAAATCAAAAACCTTCGCAAGGAATTGGATGAGAGACGCATATGGGGATCCTTCGATCCGGATATACTACGCAAACTCTCGGAAGCCGGCGTCTCCGTCAATTTCCACAAACTGTCCAAGAAACAGTTCAAGCCTGAATGGAACGAAGAATACGCCATTTCCGTAGTCAATCAAGATAAGACAGGCATTTGGTTCGTGGTGGCGGGAGAAGATCCCCTCCCGGGCAAGATTCCAGCTCCCGAAACAGATGCAAGGCAACTTGAGCAGGACCTCCAGGAAAAGGAACAGCATTTCCAGAAAGTGCTTGGCCGCATTGCCGGCGCCAAGGAGCGCATTCCTGAACTGGAGCAAAAAAAGGCCGATCTTTGTTCAAAGCTGGACCTCTACCTTGCCGGTGCCGCCGCCGTCCCTGCTGCAGAAAACTCAATCGTCACCCTGGTGGGCTATGCCCCGGTGGAAGACGATGCCGCCATATGCGCCGCGCTGGATGCATCGGACATCTTCTATCTGAAGGAAGACGCCGTCCTGGAGGACGATCCGCCCATCTCCTTCAGGAACAACAAGTTCGTGAAGATGTTCGAGCTGCTCACCGATATGTACGGCCGCCCGGCCTACAACGGTTTCGATCCCACGCCTTTTATTGCAGTCTTCTTCATGCTCTTCTTCGCCTTCTGTATGGGCGACGCGGGCTACGGGCTGTTGCTGATAGCCCTTGGATTCGGGCTGAAGAAGGCCCTGGGAGACATTTCTCCCTTGGTCATCACCTTGGGCGTGGCCACGACTGTAATAGGTTTTCTCTTCCATACCTTCTTCAGCATAGACATAGCCCAGTGGCAGATATTCGAGCCCATCAAGGGCATTTTCCTGCCTTCCAAGATTGCAGGGTATGACGGCACCATGGTGCTCTCGCTCGTAGTGGGTATAGTGCATATCTGCATAGCGATGGTTGTCAAGACCTGCGTTGCCACCAGGCAGAAAGGCTTCCTCGGCAGCCTCGGCACCTGGGGATGGACTCTGCTGATCGTGGGTGGAGTGATCGTGGGAGCATTCGCCCTTCTCGGGGTTATCGACAAGAGCCTTACCAAGATAATAATCATCGTTCTCGGTATCATCTCCGCGCTGGGCATTTTCCTGCTCAACGACATTCACCGCAATCCCCTGCTGAACATAGGCTCCGGCCTTTGGGACACCTACAATGCAATCACGGGCCTGCTGGGAGACGTGCTGAGCTATCTGCGACTGTATGCCCTCGGCCTTGCCGGAATGATGCTCGGCAGTTCCTTCAACACCATAGGGCTGACTCTGCTTGGGGACGGATCCTCACCGGTGATGTGGGTGTTTTTCATACTCCTCGTCATTGTGGGGCATACACTCAACATAGCCATGGCCGCCCTGGGCGCCTTCGTCCATCCGCTCAGGCTCAACTTCCTTGAATTTTTCAAGAATTCCGGCTACGAAGCCACAGGACGCAATTTTAATCCGCTAAAGAAATAATAACAATATAAAATCTACAAATTATGGAACTTATTCTAGGTTATCTCGGACTCGGACTGGTGCTTGCACTCGCAGGTATCGGATCCGCAATCGGAACAACAATCGCCGGCAATGCAGCTGAAGGCGGGCTCAAGAAACGCCCGGAGAAATCGGGTAACTTCATGGTGCTCTCCGCACTGCCTGCCACCCAGGGTATCTACGGCTTCGTAGCATTCTTCCTGCTCCGCTCCATGGATATGCCCGCAAAGGTCTTCGGTATCGGCCTCTCGGTCGGTCTCGTATGCATGCTCTCCGCCATCCGTCAGGGCCAGGTCTGCGCCAACGGTATAGTCGGCATCAGCCAGGGCCACGACAATGTGTTTGTGCAGACTCTGATCTACGCCGTTCTTCCTGAGTTCTACGCCATCCTCGGCCTCGTCTGCGCTTATCTGGCATAGTTATGAAACGCAGGGACTTCCTCAAGACCGCAGGCGTCCTGGCAGCAGGATCCGCCCTGTCTTCCCCTCTGGCATCCGCCAGTCCCCTTGCATCCTCTGCCTCCGCACCGGTGGAGGGAGACCTCAACGACCTGAAGATTTTCAGGTCCATCGAAGCACAGGTGGACAAGCCCGTCACCGTCATCATTATCGGCGCCGGCAACCGTGGCAGGACTTACTCAGGCTATGCCAGCCTCTACCCAAGGACCATGAAGGTGGTTGGCGTGTCCGACATCCTGGACCATCGCCTCAAGTATCTGGCCGACAAGCATGACGTGGCTCCCGAAATGCGTTTCGGGCACTACCGCGAAGTGTTCGCAAGCGGAAAGAAACTGGCCGATGCGGTGATTATCTGCACTCCGGACGACAGGCATTTCGAACCCTGCATGAAGGCTCTCGAGCTTGGTTATGACGTGCTTCTGGAGAAGCCCATGGCCCAGACCGAAAAAGAGTGCCGTGCCATCCTTGCACAGTCAAAGAAATACAACCGCATAGTCGGCATATGCCATGTGCTCCGCTATGCTCCTTATTTCATGGCGCTCCGTCACGTGCTCCGCAGCGGAGCCATAGGCGAGATAGTGAGCTTCCAGCACATGGAGCCCATCCAGTATGCCCATATGGCGCATTCCTATGTGCGCGGCAACTGGCGCAACTCCAAGGAGACCACTCCCATCATCCTTGCCAAGTCCTGCCACGACCTCGACATTCTGCGCTGGCTGCTGGACAAACCCTGCAAGAGCATAGTCGCAGACGCAAGCCTGCATCTCTTCAAGGCCGAGAATGCACCGGAGGGTGCCCCCTCCCATTGCACCGACGGCTGCCCTCACGAGGCCACCTGCCCTTATTCCGCAATCGACATCTATTGCAGGCGCAAGGCCCATCTGGGCGTATTCGACCTCAACGGCAACAGGGATCCGGAAGTGATACTCCAGCGCCTCAAGGACCCCGCTTACAGCAGCTACGGACGCTGCGTCTATCATTGCGACAACGACCAGCCGGACCACTATGTGGCCGAAATGGTATTCGAGGGCAATGAGACCGCCACATTCTCGATGGAGGCATTCTCTCCTTTCGGAGGCCGCAGGACCCGCATTATGGGCACCACCGGCTACATCGAGGGAGACGGCGGCACTTTCACCGTCTACGATTTCCGCAGCGGAAAGAAGAACGTTTGGAACAGGAAAGTGTCCGAGATTCCCGAATACAAGGGATCCGGCCACGGAGGTGGCGACCTCGGCCTGGTCCGCGACTTCCTCGAAGCCGTCGGGCATCAAGATCCGACCCGGCTCACCAGCACCATCGAGGCATCCATAGAAAGCCACGTAATGGGCTTTGCGGCCGAACGCAGCCGCAAGTCCGGCAAGAAGGAAAAGGTGAAAGTTTAGCGCCTGTAGATATACAGGATCTGACCAATACGGAGTTTGTCGCTGCGCAGATGGTTCCACTTTTTGAGTTGGGCCACTGTGCAGTGATTTTTTGCGGCTATCCGGCCGAGGTAGTCACCCTCTTTGACCTTGTAAACGATTCTGGTCTCTCCCCCGCTCTCCTCTATGTTCTTGAGCACCTGGGCGTTAAGAAGCTCGCCCGCGCGGTGGAGATAGAGCGAATCCGGCTCCGCGGCGAGGAATGGCCCGGTCCAGAAATAAGGAAGATTGAGTATGCAGGTGCCGCTGTTCCCGGGGATTATGTCGTGGGTGTATTGCGGGTTGAGCAGTTTGACGGTTTCGAGCGGCACGCCCACCACCTCGTTTATCTGCTTGAAATGCAGGTTGCGGCGTATCTCGAAAGTATCCACCGCCACCGGCATACCCACATCGGCCGGCTTAAGACCATATTCCTTTGCATAGTGGAAAGCATACATCGCACCGATGAACGCAGGCACGTAGCCGCGTGTCTCCCTCGGAAGATAGGGGTAGATACTCCAGAAATCACTCTTGCCCGCCCGTTTGATCGCCTTGTTTACATTGCCCGAGCCGCAGTTGTATGAGCAGATGGCCAGGTTCCAGTCCCCGAACACGCTATAGGCATCTCTCAGGTACCTTGCGGCGGCATCGGCAGCCTTTTCCACATCCAGACGCTCATCCATGAAGGAATTGATCTTCAGGCCGTAAAGCTTGGCGGTGCGGTACATGAACTGCCAGATGCCCATCGCCCCGGCGCGGGATTCCGCAACGGGATTCAGATTGGATTCTATGATGGACATGTACTTCAGCTCCAGCGGAAGGCCGTATTTGGCAAGCTTCTCTTCGAAGACGGGGAAATAATACAGGCTGCGGCCCATCATGTTCTGCATGTGGCGGGGCATCTTCTCGGAATAAAGCACCATATAGTTCTTCACAGTCTCGTTGAAGGGTATGGTGATGTAGGCGTTCATGGCTTGCAGGCGACGCATCAGTTCCTCGTCCGATACCTTGGACGTGAAGTGCACGGCATCCATGTCTATTTCGGAAGGTTCCTGGAAATCGGGTGAGAGACGCTGACGATACCAGATATCCAGAAGGCTGTCGGAGAGGGCGGGAGAGTCCTTCGCTTCGCTCGGGACGTCAGTGACTACAGTATCCACAGCAACAACGCTTTCAGAGGCCTTGATACTGTCCAGACGTGCCTGGAGAGCTGCCAGTTCGCGCTTGAGTGCCTCGTTTTCCGCCTTCAGGGCCTTTTTGTTCTGACCGGTGGCGGGCACGATGGCAGAAAGCATCAGTATGGCCGTCAGAAGTCTTTTCATAGCTTAAAAAGTAATGCCCAGACGGATGCCCAGAGCGGAATTGAATCCGGATCCGGAAGCATAATAATTGTCGGAAGGTATCACTACCGGATCTATAGACATTGCCAGGTCATCCGCAATATTGAAATCGTGCATGTAGGCAAATACGTTGGCATCGATCACCTGCAGCAGGTAGAATCCGGCTATGGCCAGCACGGAATAGTCTCTGTAGCGACGGTAGACATTTCTGTAGTATAGGGCGGTTTCCGCACCGATGGGGCCGCTGTAAGCATTCTCGGTATCGGTAGCTTCCCTGTATATGCGGCGGAATCGGGCATAGTTGGTCTTGTTCAGCACATAGAAATGTATGGAGCCCATCAGTCCGCCCCAGTAGATAGGCAACTTCCAGGCTTCCCCGTTGTAGATCTGGCCGAGACCGGGCACAAGTATGGAATAGAGGGTGGCCTTGCCAGCGCTGGGATAATCAGCCTCATAGCAGATGACCTCGTCCATTACCATTCCCCAGTATGTCAGCCCGGCTGCGGCAAAACACAGCGTAGAGGCCTTCGAATTGCCCTTGTTCTTAAAGTAATATCCGCCGGCTACACCCCCGATCAGCCCACCGTAGACTATGGGAAGCTTCCAATAGTCCTTGTTGTACATCTGGCCGGTGCCGGGCATTATCGCCGAACCGAAAGCCATGGTGCCGGGCTTCAGCGGATTCTTGTGGGCCACACCCCCGAAGAATTCCTTGAAAGAGAACATCACGTCGGTGCTGTCCTTTTCCGACTCGGGGTCGTCGTTGTAGCTCTGGCTGAAAGCCTCGCTCTTGAACTGGGCATACGCAGGAGTGCCGATGGCAAAGGCCATAAGCGAAACCACAAGTATGCACAGGATTCTCTTCATCAGATATCCGCCTTCTCGAGAGCCTCCAGGAAACGCTGCACTTCCTCGTCGGAAGCGAACTTGACCGTCATCGTGCCCTTTCCGGAAGCGCTGCGGCGCACGGAAATGTCGTTGGAGAAGAACTTTCCTATATGGGAAAGCATACGGGTATATTCGGCAGGGAGTTCAGTTTGCACGGGTGCAACTTTGCGGGAGGAAGGCGACTTTAGATACTTGCGCACCAGTTCCTCCAGCTCGCGCACGCTGAGCCCTTCTTTGATAACCAAATCGCAGAACTTCTCCTGGGATTCCGCATCTGGCAGCCCTAGCAGCACCTTTGCGTGACCTACGCTGAGGAGGCCGACCTTAAGGTCGTGCTGTATCTTGACGGGGAGCTTGAGCAGCCGGAGGGTGTTTGCAACACTGGCACGCTTCTTCCCCACCCTGTCCGCCATTGCCTCCTGCGTGAGGCTGCATTCGTCGATCAGACGCTGGAAACTGAGGGCGGTTTCGATGGGATCCAGATTCTCACGCTGGATATTCTCCACCAGGGCCATCTCCAGCATTCCCTGATCGTTCGCTTCGCGCACGTAGGCGGGAATCATCGACATCCCGGCCATACGGCAGGCCTTGTAGCGGCGCTCACCGCTGATGATCTGATAGCGGCCGTCGGAGACCTTGCGGACGGTGATAGGCTGTATCAGGCCAAGGGTGCGGATGGAGGCGGCCAGCTCTTCGAGGGCCTCCTGATCGAAGGCCATACGGGGCTGGAAAGGATTTGCCTCGACATTGGCAACCGGAATACGGAGAACGTCGGAAGCATCCTGCTTGGGGCGTGCACCGGCAATTTCCTTGTTCACATAGCCGACCGGCTTACGGAACTGATCTACATTCACATCTTCACCCAACAGGGCGCCCAGGCCCCTGCCGAGCCCGCGAGGTTCTTTATTGCTCATTGCGTTTCTCTCCGTTTCTTTCGAGCACTTCAGCGGCCAGACTCATGTAATTGTTGGCGCCGTTGCTCATGATATCGTAAAGGATGATGGGTTTGCCGTGGCTGGGGGCTTCGCTCAAGCGGATATTGCGTTGGATGATGGTGCGGAAGACCATCTCCTTGAAATGCTCGCGGAGCTCGGCCACCACCTGGGTATGCACCTTGGTGCGGCCGTCGAACATGGTCACCAGGAAGCCCTCGATCGTAAGATTCGGGTTAACCTCCCCCTGAACCAGACGTATGGTCTGAAGGAGCTTGCCAAGGCCTTCCAGAGCGAAGAACTCGGGCTGCACGGGGATGATTACGGAATCGGCTGCGGTAAGGCAGTTTACGGTGATAAGGCCGAGTGAAGGAGAGCAATCGATGATGATATAGTCGTAGTTGTCTTTGATGGGTTCCAGCACTGTCTTGAGCACGGATTCGCGATTGGGAAGCTCAAGCATCTCGATTTCGGCTCCTACCAGATTGATGTGGGAAGGCACCAGATGCAAACCGGACATTTCTGTCTGGATCAGGGCGTCCTCGATTCCGATCTGCCCGATCATCACCTCATAGAGTGTGCGCTTCTGCCCGTCGTCGGGCGAGAAGTTCAATCCCGAAGTGGAGTTTGCCTGGGGATCGGCGTCGATAATCAGGACCTTCTTCTCGAGAACGGCGAGAGAGGCCGACAGATTGATGGCCGTCGTGGTTTTGCCCACGCCGCCCTTCTGGTTTGCTATGGCGATAATCTTTCCCATATCGTAGAGTTATGTCAATCTACAAATTTAGCAAAAAATTTGGTTATAGCCCAATGCATGAGCCGGCACAGCAACTCGGCAACAATTATACCAGCGACGGCGCCGACAAGTATATCTCCCACAAAATGCTTCCCGACATATACCCGGCTGATGCTCACACCGGCCACCCAGACCACAAGAAGCGTAGCCAGAAGCCTTTCCCGGCGCCCGGCCCCCCACTTCCGGAAGAAATAAAGAACAGCCGTGGCCACTCCCGAGCAGGTTGCTGCATGTGCCGAGAAGAAGCCATATTTTCCGCCTTTTTTTTCGAGGATATGCAGGCCGTTGTCTATCATATACTCATCCCAGCAGGGGCGGAAGCGCATTGCCCAGTGCTTGATAAGGTTCGCAAACTGGTCTATGGCACCCACGGAGATGGCCACGGCCAGCACTATCACCAGTGTCTTCTTCCAGCCCAGGCGATACCATATGTAGGCGATCAGTGCCAGATATAGGGGTATCATCACCACCCTGTTGCTAAGCACGGGCATCACCGCATCGGTGAACGCGCTGTCGAAGTCGTTCAGGGCAAGTGTCGCGGTCCGGTCGGCATTTATCAACGCGTCGAAAAAGGCACTCATTTCTGCAATGCCCTCCACAGCATGTCCAGAAGGGTTTTCATCCCCTCTCCGCTAACCGAAGATATGAATACGTGAGGGATGTCCTTTGGCAGGGATGGTTCGATTTCCTTCTCTATGCTCTCGTCTATCATATCGCATTTGGTGATGGCGAGCACGCGCTCCTTCACCAGAAGCTCGGGATTGTAGAGTTTGAGCTCATTCAGCAGAGTCTCGTAGGTG
>CAMJJO010000002.1 GCA_946406095.1 uncultured Bacteroidales bacterium
GTCCATCCTTGGAGACAAAGCTTCCGGTGCCCATGAAATCGATGGCGACAACTGCTTTGGACATTGCCTGAATGGCGGGTTTTGCAGTATGGATCATCCACATTCCTTCATCTGCGAAGAGATTGGCGGAAAAACACAGGAAAGTGGAAACTAGAACGGCTCGGATTATTCTTTTCATAATGCAATGATAATCATTAATTATGATTTTTTGAGCGTTTTTGCCCGTTTTTCTTTATTAATACATATATTTGTGAGTAGTAGTTTATTCACCGATGTTTCGCAAAACGACATTGATTCTGATCGGAATCTGCATGATCTGCTTCTGCGCGCACGCACAGAAGGGTTGCGTTTTTGCGGGAACGGTGCTGGATGAAACAGGTGCTCCGGTGGAATTTGCCACCGTGGTGCTGGAAAGGACGGAGCAGTGGGGCGTAGCGGACCTGAAAGGGCGTTTCAGCATAAACAACGTGCCGGCCGGCAAGAATACGGTCTCGATCTCCTGCCTCGGATATGCCACCTGGACCAAGGAAATCCAGATCTCCAAAGACATAACCAATTTCAAGATATCCCTTAAAGCAGACAATCTGGCCCTGGAAGGAGCAGTCGTCACGGCCCAGGAAGACGGAAACTCCGCCACCACCTCCCGCACCATCGACAAGACCGCCCTGGACCACGTGCAGCTGATGAATCTTTCGGACATCTCCCGCCTGCTGCCCGGAGGAGCTACGGCCAAGGACTCCCCCGCCCTCACCAACGAACAGCAGATCTTCCTCAGGGGGAACAGCGGAGAGAGCGGTAGCGCTGCTTTCGGAACGGCCATAGAGGTGGATGGAGTGAGGATTTCCAGCAATGCATCCTTCACCAATTCCGACCTGAACGGGCGCACCGGAAGCGTTTCCGGCAGCACCACCAACAACATCGCATCATCGAATATCGAATCTGTGGAGGTAATCACCGGCGTGCCTTCGGTCGAATACGGAGACATGACTTCCGGCGTGGTGAAGATCAACACCAGGAAGGGAAAGACTCCCTGGAGCGTCACCATGTCTACCAGCCCCAATACCAAGCAGATTTCCCTGAGCAAGGGATTCGGCCTCGGGGTTTCGTCCAAAGGCCAGCCCAAAGGAGTACTGAACGCCAGCATGGAGCACACGGTTTCCATTTCGGATCCCATGTCCCCCTACACTTCCTACGACAGGAACGGCATCTCCCTCACCTACAGCAACCTCTTCTCGAAGGGGGCGCTGAAGGACACCCCCGTCAGACTGTCCGCGAGCCTTTCCGGAAACCTCGGAGGGCTGGACAACCAGGCCGACCCGGACAAGATGGTGGGCACCTTCCATACCAAGAAAGACAACGCCCTGCGTGGCAACTTCAGCGTAAACTGGCTGCTGAGCAAGAAATGGATCACCAATCTGGAGCTGAACGCATCCGCATCCTACGGCAACAAGCAGGACAGGGAGAAGGCATACTACGACAAGGCCACCACCACGACGGCCCTGCACGCCATCCAGAAAGGATATTACATGTCCACTCCCTACGACCCGAATAGCGACAATCCCGCGGTCCTGCTGGACAAGGGTGCGTTCTATAACGTAATGCGCATCGACGACAGGCCCTTCAGTTCCAAGGTATCGCTCAAGGCCAACCAGGCCACGAGCCTGGGCAAGGTCAACAACAAGATAAAGGTCGGTACCGACTGGACCGTCGACAAGAACTACGGCACCGGTGAAGGCACTGAGGAGCTTTCCACCGCCCCCACCTACAGGGAGTGGCGGTTCTGCGAGGTGCCTGCAATGCACAACTTGGGCGCATACGCGGAAGACAATATGATGGTGCACATGGGCAAGGATGCCAGGCTGAACCTGATTGCAGGCCTGCGCGGCGATGCCACCGTCATAAAGGGATCTGCCTACGGCACCACCACCAGCCTCTCGCCCCGCTTCAACGCGAAATACACCGCCTTCACCCCCAAGACCCGCAAGGACAGGTTCGTCAAGGAGCTTTCCGCACGCGCCAGCTGGGGAATTGCGGTCAAGCAGCCTTCCTTCTCGGTGCTCTTCCCCACTCCGAGCTATCTCGACATCGACGTATTCACCTCGACCGCCGATTCCAAGAACGTGATTTACAAGGCGATGTATGTAATGCCAAGGACCATCGAATACAATTCCGCGCTGCGCTGGCAGAGGAACCGCCAGGCGGAAATCGGCTTCGATATCAACCTCGGCGGCACCAAGGTATCGCTGGCGGCTTTCCGCAATGTCACGGTGGATGCATATAACAAGGGAACGAACTACGATGTCTTCTCCTACAACCTCACCACCGCGGCTGCAGTGCAGGGCATAGACATCCCCGCAGATGACAGGATCTACGAGGTGAATCCCCTGGACGGAAGCATCACGGTCAGTGACCGCACGGGCGCAAAACCCACGGTGGATGTGGCGAAGAACCAGGTAACGCGCTTTGTGGCAGGCTATTACGAGAAGAACGACGAGAGTCCCATCAAGCGCTACGGCCTGGAATGGGTGGTCGATTTCAAGCGCATCCGCGCCATCAACACCACCATACGCTGGGACGGCTCCTTCTACGGCTACAGGTCCGTCTACACCGACCTCACTCCCTACAATCCCACCTCCAAGAAGGATGGTTCCCTCTATAAATACATCGGATGGTATGTGGGCGGAATGAGCGGCAGCAACGGACAGGAGACCCGCTCGATAAAGACCAATATCACCATCACCACCCATATCCCCAAGGTGAGGATGATATTCTCCGCCAAGCTGGAGAGCAGCCTGATGCGTTATTCCAGGGCCCTCAGCGAGAAGGCGGACGGCTCGGCCCGCAGCTACGTGGTCTCCGACCCCACCGACTTCTCCAGCATTACCGACCAGTCCATCTATGACGGCAAGTGCTACGCCGTGACCTATCCCGAGTATTACTCGGTGCAGGGAGATCCCACCCTCAGGCCCTTCAAGGAGGATTATCTGGCCGCAAAGAAAAACAACGATACAGAACTGGTCGGCAATCTCAACGAACTGATATATACCAACACCACCTACCTGTACACCTACCTGAAAGACTGGATCAGTCCATATTTCAGCGCAAACATAAGCGTCACGAAGGAAATCGGGGACCTTGCTTCCATCTCCTTCTACGCCAACAACTTCTTCAACAACCTGGGCCAGGTTTATTCCACGAGGAGCGAGAACTGGACTTCCGTCTCTTCCTACATTCCCAGGTTCTATTACGGCTTGACATTAAGAATCAAATTTTAACACCAAATCATCAGTATTATGAAAAAGATTTTGAGCATCTTCTCAATTGCTGCACTGCTCTTCGCTGCAGCATCCTGCAATGAGAACAAGGAACCCAAGGCGGTGGAAATCACCGTCCAGCTCACCAGCGACAACGCGGCTCTCGCAGTCGAAGGCATTCCCGTAGAACTCGTGGAGGCCTCCGGCGCTGCCACCTACACCGAGAATACCGACGCCAGCGGCTGCGCCATCTTCAAGGTGCCCGCAGGCAGCTATTCCGCCTCCGTGGCTTACAAGACCGTCGCCGACGGTGAGAAACTGGTTTACAGCGGTTCCGTCAACGTGGTAGTCGACGGCGCTGCCGCCGAGCCTTTCATGCTCGCCCTCAACAAGGTCACGAGCCCCCAGATCATCATCAAGGAACTGTATTGCACCGGCTGCCCCAAGAACACCACCGGCAACTACACAGACGACGCCTACATCATCCTCTACAACAACTCCGATGTGGAAGCAGATGCCAGCGACATCGTCATCTCCCTGGTCCAGCCCGGTAACGGCCACGCCACCAACAAGTATTATGTCGACGACAAGCTCCTCTATGAGAACGAGAACTGGATCCTTGCCTACAGCGCCATCTGGTGGTTCAAGGAGCAGGTCAAGATTCCTGCATATTCCCAGATCGTCATCGCCATCTTCGGCGGCATCGACCACACCCAAACAGTCACCGCATCGGTCGACCTGAGCGATCCCAACTACTACTGGATGTCCAACACCGACATCAGCACCACCTTCAAGGCCGCTAAGTACAGTGTCTCCAACAACATCCCCACGAGCCACTACATGACCACCTATCCCGTATCCGCCGGTACCGCATGGGTCCTTTCCAACAACTCCCCCGCCCTTTACATCGGCAAGATGGACAAGGCAGCCGCAGAGGCTCTCAGCAAGGATACCGAGAACTACGAGAAGACTTCCCTCACCAACGCCAAGTTCCCCAAGGCCAATGTTACCGACTGTGTGGAGGTCTGGTCTGCAGCCAACATCGAGAAGAGCAAGGTCCGCTTCCCCGCTTCCCTCAACACAGGTCATGTGGATATCACCAACAACCTCGGCCACTCCGTCTATCGTAATGTTGATAAGGAAGCCACCGAGGCTCTGGCCGAGAACGCCGGCAAGATCGTTTACAACTACGCAGGAGGCACCTTTGACGCTACCACCAATACAGGCTCCACCGATCCTTCGGGCATCGATGCCGAGGCTTCCATCGCCGCCGGTGCACACATCGTCTACAAAGACACCAACGATTCCGGCAAGGACTTCCACGAAAGGACCAAGGCTTCCATCAAGAAGTAATTCCCATGAAGTTCAGCCTGAAGGCAATATTCGCAGTTCTATGTCTCTGTTCCGCGGTTTCCGCCGCGGGACAGGGGGAACTGCGTAATTTCCGGTTCACGGTTGAGGCGAATCCAGGAATGGTATCGTCCAACCCGGCTTTCCTCGATGCGTGGAAAGGGAAAATGTCGATGGCGGAACTCTCTTTCGAAAAAGAAAACGGGGAACTCAAGGCCCTGAACGAATCGGCCGACAGCTGGACTCTCACCGCGCTCACCGAATCGTATTACCGCGTCTCCGACAAGTTAGACTTCCACGGCCTGCTTTCCTGGTCGGACTTCCAGGGCAAAGGCATGGGAGGACAGATCCTGCTGGATCCTTCCTACAACCCCGTCAACTTCCTCGAGAATACCGAATCTACCCTCGGCACCAAGAAAAAAGAGCTTTACACCCTTTCCGGAGGCATATCCTACGAGGTCAACGACCGTCTCTCCGTTGGATTCTCTTCCTTCTATCAGGCCGGGGATATGAACAAAATCAAGGATCCCCGTTTCAGCAACATCTGGATGGACCTGGACCTGGATGCCGGCGTGCGCTACGTGGTGTCCGACTTCCTTTCGCTCGGTGCATCGCTGAAGTGGAGGAACACTCTCGAACAGGTGAAGGGGCAGATTTCCGGGGCTACTGGCAAACAATACTTCATAGACACCGACAAGGGCGGCTTCTTCGGCACTGTGGCCGAGCTTTCCGGAGACTATAATTATATCTCCGAGAGCAATGCACGCCCCATGAACAACAACTGGTACGGGGGCGCCATCCAGGCCGGCATAAGGGATGTATACTGCGGAGAACTCAGCTTCCTGGTGCGAAACGGCTACTTCGGCAGGAAAGCATCCGCCTCCGCGACCTATTTCGAATTCTCCGGAATGCAGCTGGGCTACGACGGAGCCCTTGACATCCCCTCCGGAAAGAATCTCCACCACGCCGTGTTGCACGCCGCATACGGCACCCTCTCGAACGACGAGAACATCATCAAATACAACACGCCCCCCGGCGGCAATACGGTTGTCGTCTACGGCGGGCAGAACCATATCCTGGACAGGACCACCATAGAGGCCTCGGCAGATTACTGCTGGATACGCGGCGCCGCTTCGGGCAACCCCGACTTTGCAGCCGGCGCCAGGGCGGATTTTTGCTCGATGTCCCAGGAGACGGTGCTATATCCCTACTACCGCAGGCAGGGCTACAGCCACGTGGAGGCCGAACTCTATTCTCAGAAGAGTTTTTCCGCAGGGCGTATCTTCATCTGCATCGATGCCGCGGTCTGCGGCTATGCCGGCTTCGGCACCAAGAAGGACGATGGCTCCTATGCCTCCAGTTCCTCCACTTCCCTGAAAAGTTTCGACAGCTATCTCGACAAGCATTTCGAGTTCGAGACCGCTCCGAGGGCAGGCGCCCGCCTCTCACTCAGTTTCATCCTCCCCATCAAGGGAGGCATAACCCCCTACATCAGCATTTCCGACCGTTTCATCTCCCTCACCGGAGAGAATGAATATCTGGCCGGCAAGACACGTAATCTCGCAGCCGTAAAGCTTGGCTGCAACTTCTGATAACCGATTGACAATGAACAAGACCTGTTGTATTCTGGCCGCCGCATTATTCGCCGCCCAGGCAGTTTTCGCACAAATCATCCCGGACGATCCGGAGTTCCGCACCGGCAAACTTGCCAACGGCATGAGCTACTATCTCTGCCATAACGAGAAGCCGGAAGGCTGCGCGGAATTTTACATCGCGCACAACGTCGGAGCCCTCCAGGAAGAGGATAACCAGAACGGCCTGGCCCACTTCCTCGAGCATATGGCCTTCAACGGCACCCGCCACTACCCCGGCAAGGGTATTCTGGACTTTCTTGCTAAGGAAGGCGTCCGCTTCGGATACAACGTCAATGCATATACTTCCCGGACGGAGACCGTCTACAACCTCTCCAAGGTGCCTCTGGTGAGGGATTCTTTCGTGGACTCGGTGCTGATGGTGCTTCACGACTGGTCTTGCGACATCTCCTGCGAGCAGCAGGCTCTGGACGATGAGCGCGGAGTCATCAGCGAGGAATGGCGTTTCCGCAACGACCCCCGGAGCCGGATGGCCAACAAGCAGAGCGCACTCATCTACAAAGGCTCGAAATACGCCGACAGGGATGTGATCGGCACCCTCGAGGTGATCAACGGCTTCAAACGTCACGAGATTCTCGATTTCTACCACAAATGGTACCGCCCGGACCTGCAGGCCATCATAGTAGTGGGCGACTTCGATACCGCCAGGATGGAGGGCAGGATCAGGAAACTCTTCTCGGATATCCCTGCAGCCGTCAATCCGACTCCGAAAGAGTCATATATATCTCCTGTGCTGAGCGAGTACATGTTTGCGGACATGACCGATCCGGAAATCAAATATCAGGCATACAAGGCCATCTACAAACAGCGTTTCACGGTCAGCGACCCGAAGGACGAGGCCTACCATAAAGACTTCTTCTGCAGGCAGATAGTATCTTCGGTGCTGGCCGACAGACTGCGCAAACGCAGCAAGGAGAAGGGCGCCCCCGCCCAGAGCGCCACCATGGTCACCAGCGTCTATCAGCCGGATCTATACGTGTCGCTGATCACCGTGGTTCCCAAGAAAAAGGACCGGCTGCTGGACTGCCTGGAATTCACCGAACTCGAGGTTCGCAGGATGCTGCAGCACGGCATCAGCGCCGACGAGCTTGAGGTGGCCAAGATAAACATAGCTTCCCGATTCCATCTCAACCAGGAAAGCTCCAGAGAAGATACCAAGAACGCCGAGATAGTGCCCATGGCCCTCGGCGCCTTCCTGCAAGGTGCCCCGCTGGTGCTTCCGGAGACCCTGAAAGAACTGCGAAAGGCCATTCTGGACGGCATCTCCCCGGAGGATATCGCCCCCTACCCTGCAATGATGCTCAGGGACTGCGAGAAGATCTATACCAACAGCTACAACAGCAAGGACGACGCAGGCATAGCCCCTTCTCCAGAGCAGATGAAAGCCGCTCTGGCAAAGGTGGATGCAGAGAGTGTGGATCCGGAGTTCCTCGATTATCCCGAGCTGGACCTGAAGCTCGACGTGAAGCCCGGGCGCATCGTAAAGACCGCTTCCGTCAAGGGGAAGGATATGGAGAAATGGACCCTTTCCAACGGCGTGCAGGTGTTCTACAAGCAGGCCGAAAAGGTGAAGAGCGGGCAGAGCCTCTACATGACGCTTCTCTTCGACACCGGCTACAGAGCTTATCAACAGGACAAGATCGATGCCAGCAACTTTGCGATGGGTTACAACAAACGCAACGCCGGCTTCCGCAATTGCTCCAAGACTGAATTCCGCAATTATCCCGAGCTGAACGGCGTGAGCATCATCATGAGCAATGTTCCTCAGGCGGGGCGTATCATGATCAGTTCCCGCGCAGACAAGGTAGAAACCGCTTTCAAATCCGCCTATCTCCAGCTCACCGAGCCCTATTTCGGCACCCAGAGGGACCTGGACCTCTACAAGGCCCAGCAACTCAAGAGCCTAGGCAAGAAGAAGAGCGCACGCAACCTCTACGACATCAAATGCAGGGACATAGCCTACGGCAAACACCCTTGGCTCAACGAACTCGACAGCGCCGCAGTCAATGCCACCGACATGGCTTTGCTGGAAGATTCCTACAAACGCATCTACGGCGATATCTCCCACATGAAACTGGTGCTCTGCAGCGACCTTCCCCGCGAGCAGATATCCACCCTCGTGGAGCAGTATATTGCTTCTCTGGATACGTCCTACCCTTATGGCAAGGGCAAATATTTCCCCGTCAAGCCCGTAATCAAGGGCCACAGCACCATCATGGAAAAGAACAAGCCGGTGGCGGCCCCATATACCGACATCAGTTGCAACTACTTCTACAAAGGCGGCAGATCGCTCAAGGAAAGGGCTGAACTGGACATTCTCGACTACATCCTTTCCGCCCGTTATCTCGCCCTCATACGCGAGGAACGCGGAGGCGCGTACAGCGTGTCTTTCCGCACCGAGATCAACGAAGAAGCAGGGCTACCTTCACACTCTTACGTAGATTTCCGCACCCGTCCCGAACTCAGGGAGATGCTTCTCCAGGACGTGCAGGACGTGCTCGACAAGATGTGCAAGGAAGGGCCCACGGCCGAAGAGATGGACCTTGCAGTAAAGTATCTGGTAAAGCACAATGCAGAGAAAGAGGCTCTGGCTAAGCGTTCCCTCAGCACCCAGGAAGACCGTATGCTCTCCTACGTTCGCTGGGGCACTCCCTACGGCTACGATTATGAGGGCGTAGTGCGTTCGGTCAAAGCTTCCGACGTGCGCGCCATGGCCAGGCACATCGCTGCCGGAAATGCCTTCATACAGGTGTATACCGAGGAATAATTACTGATTCTCGAGCCAGGAGCCGATGAGCTCCACCCTCTTTGCGAAAACCGGGTAGTCCAGGCTTTCGCTGGTGTCCCCTTCCCTGTTGGTGTTCATGGTGATTCCGGAAGTGAACATCAGCACAGGTATGCCGCGGTCCAGGAAGAATTTGTGGTCGCTGACCTTGCGGTAGAAGAGCTCGGTGAAGGAACGGCTCCCGTAGTAGTTGTAGTATAGATGCAGGGCCAGCCCGTAGTTGGCCTTATCCAGGCTGCGCTGGAAGACCGATCCGCCGAGGATGATGAGATAATCCTTCCAATACCTGTCCGGCGGTGCCAGGGTGCTGCCAAGGATGTCCAGACTGACCACCTTGCGGAGGCGGTGCCTGGCAAGAAAGGCCTTGAGGGCCTCGGCTCCCGCCATGTTGGCGTTGTGCCCGTCGACGAAGGCGAGGATTATGTCGCTGCGACCCTTGAAACGCTCTGCCAGCGCCAGCAGGGCGGCCACTCCGGAGGCATTGCTGTCCGCTCCGGGATAGAGCTTCTCCCCCATCTTTCCCAGCCCGTCGTATCCCGCCATCAGCAGGGTGGCGTTCCTGCATCCTTCGGGGAAAGCGACCAGGTTCCTTCCGACTGCACCGGAAGGGGTGGTGAAACTGTTCACCTGCACCTCATAGCCAAGGGCGCGGAGCCTGCGGATGATGTGGAAGGCGGCGCCGGTGTTGCCCGGGGAGCCTGTCTTGCGCCCGGCACAGAGGCTGTCCGAGAAGAACTCCACATCTCTTTTCAATGCCGATTCCAGTGCCGCCAGCCTCTCGTTCGCAGGCGCGGACGCGGCCGCGTTCGAAACCAAGAGCAGGCAGAGAATGAGAATTATTTTTGCCGGGCGGGCGGAAATAGGCATAATAAATGTTATATTTGCTAATTGGTGCGTAAAGCACCACAAAAGTAATGAAAAAGTTCGGGCTGGCAATATTCTTTTTGTTCTGTCTGGCGTTCCAGCCGGTGGGAATCATGCGTGCCCAATACGACAAAGATGTCTTTTTCCTGCGTGGAAGGCAGGCCTTCTCGGATGGGAAATATGCCCTGGCCATCGAGAACTTCAACGTCCTGGCCCGCCTGGACACCACCGACTACTGGAATTTCTTCTATCGAGGCATCTCCAAATACAATCTCGGGGACGTGCGCGGCGCCCAGCAGGATTTCGACCGCGCCCTGAGGCTGAACCCCATCTTCACCAACGGCTACCACTACCGCGGCATCACGAAGAGCCGCCAGGGCCAGTATGAAGAGGGCCTGAAGGATATCGACAAGGCCATCGAACTCCGTCCCGGTTTCGTGGGGCTCTATTTCAGCCGCGGAGTCACCTATTTCCTGGCCCAGCGTTTCGACGAGGCCATCGCAGATTTCGACCGCTACATCAAGAAAGAGCCCAAGGACCCGGGGGCCTACCTCAACAGGGGCGCATGCCACCTCTTCCAGAAAGACACCCTGCAGGCGCTCTCCGACTACAATAAGGCCATCAAGCTGGACCGCTACGACCCCGAGGCTTACATCCGCCGCGGGCGGGTATATGCCGCCAGGCAGGATTATGAAAAGGCCATCGCGGACCTGGACCTTGCCATCCGGCTGGATTCCACCAACACCTTTGCCTATTTCAACCGTGCCCTGATGTATGCCGACAGCAACAATCCCAAGGCCGCCATGGACGATCTGGACCGGGTGCTGAAGGAAGAGCCGGGCAATGCCCTCACCCTCTACAACAGGAGCCTCCTGAAGGCCCAGGTCGGGGATTTCGAGTCTGCACTGGACGACATGGACCGTGTGATTGGCATCAACCCCGGCAACGTGCTGGCATATTTCAACAGGGCCGGCTACTTCATAGAGATGGGCCGCTGGCAGGATGCCCTGGAAGACTATAACATGGCCATAGCCCTCTATCCGGACTTTGCCAAGGCGTATATGAACCGTTCCTACGTAGAAAACCGCATGGGCCGCAAGAAGGCCTCGAAGGCAGACTACGAGATAGCGCGAAAGAAGGTCGCCGAATACGAGAGCAAGCACGCCGAAGGCAAGGCGGACTTTGCCGACACCACCCGCAAATACAGCTCTCTGCTGGCTCTGGATGCAGATTTTGCAAAAAAGGACTTCGACAACGAACTGCTTCAGCACAGGGACATCGACATCCGCCTCAAGCCGCTCTACAAGTTCCGCATCGCAGGCAATGAAGAGGAAGCGGCTCTGGTCTTCAACAGGGACTTCGAGCATCCTCTGGTCGAGAGGTTCCTCAGCGCCGTCCCGATCCCCGTCACTGTCACCAACGAAGACCTTCAGGCAGTGCGCCTCGGGAGGAGCCTCGGCAGCATTCTGGCAGGCGACAGCAGCAGCGGGCCGGGCAAGGTCGATCTCACGCCTTCCGCAATCAGCTTCATCCAGGGCATCTACGAGGTGCAGAACAAGCAATACAATGCAGCCCTCACCTGCTTCGACCGGGCGGCCAGACAGGCCACCGACGATGTGACCAAAGACCGTTATGCCCGTTTCTACAAGGCATTCTATCTGATGAACCGAGGGGTTCTGAGGGCGGAGATGATAGATTTCATCGCCAGCATGGAGCGCAACGTCCAGACCCTCACCATGGACGATCAGGGAGCCATCCGTGCCCGCGTCAGCGACCGCGTGGACCGCAACTACGACTATTCCGAGGCCATCGCCGACATGCGGGAGGCCATCCGCATCCTGCCGGACATCCCCTATCTGTACTTCAACCTGGGCAACCTGTACTGCCTGTCCAGCCAGATGGTAGAGGCCATAGAGAACTACGGCAAGGCCATCGCCATCTTCCCCTACATGGGAGACGCATACTTCAACAGGGGCCTGGCCCTCATATTCATAAAAGACAAGGAGAAGGGATGCATAGACCTCTCCCGCGCCGGTGAACTTGGCGTGGCGGATGCCTACAGCGTCATTTCCAAATACTGCAAGGAGGATGATCAGCAATAAGATAGTGTTCCAGTCCCTTTCCAGCGGCAGCTGCGGCAACTGCTACTTTCTCCACATAGACGGAGAAGAAGGCGGGGCGGGAATCATCATCGACGCCGGAGTCAGCATGCGCAGGCTTAAGATGGAGCTGCTCAAGAACGGTTTCACCTACGACGACATCGATGCGGTGCTGATAACCCACGACCATATGGACCACATCCACAACCTGGGGCCCTACTGCAAGCGTCTGACCAAACCCGTATGGATGACGCGCAAGCTCCGGGGATCGCTCGCGACCCATTGGATGACAGGAGAATACCTGGGGCCGGTGGTGAAGAACCTCAATGACGAAGGCTGGTCCGAGATCGTGCCCGGGAGGATACGCGCCAGGCATTTCATAGTGCCTCACGATGCCACTCAGACAGTCGGTTACTGCATCGACCTGGAAGGATATATCTTCGTGATAATGACCGACATAGGCCGGATGACCGACGAGGCTCTGGGCTATGCTTCCCAGGCGTCCACCGTGGTGATCGAGGCGAATTACGATCTCAACATGCTCCGCAGCGGCCCATACCCCATCGACCTCCAGAACCGCATCTGCGGCGGGCACGGGCATCTTTCCAATGCCGAATGTGCCGATGCCATCAGGGATTTCGTGCATCCCGGACTGGAGAACATCTTCCTCTGCCACCTGAGCGAACACAACAATACCCCGCGGAAAGCGACCGAAGCCTGCGAGCCCGCCATAGAGGGCACTGGAATAAGGCTTCTGGCCCTGCCGCGTCAAAGCGCATCACCGATGTTCATATTGTAATTTTGATTACCTTTGTAGATTGATGAAAGCATTCTGGTCGATGTTGCGGCGCTATGTGCGGCCGTACAGAAAATACCTCGGAGGTTCGGTGCTGATGAACGTTCTCAGCGCCGTCTTCAACATATTCTCCTTCACCCTCATAATCCCCGTGCTGAAGATCATCTTCCAGATGGAAGAGGCATCCTACAGATTCATGCCCTGGGGCAGCGGCGATTTCAAAGAGGTGCTGGTGAACAACTTCTACTGGTTCGTCGCCCAATACATGGAGAATCACGGCCCGATAGTGACCCTGCTCGTGCTGGCCGGCCTGCTGATAGTGATGACGGCCCTCAAGACCTCCTGCTACTTCGGTTCCACCGCCGTGATGGTGCCCATGCGCACCGGAATAGTGAAAGATATGCGCATGCAGATCTACAACAAGATCCTGGGGCTGCCCTTAGGATTCTTCTCTCAGGAGCGCAAAGGGGACATAATCGCCCGCATGAGCGGAGATGTTCAGGAGGTGGAGAGTTCCATCACCGGCTCGCTGGACATGCTCATCAAGAACCCTATCCTGATAGTGTTCTACCTCGGCACCCTGATATTCATTTCCTGGAAGTTGACCCTCTTCGTGCTGGTTTTCGCTCCGCTGATGATGTGGCTGATGGGCGTGATAGGGCGCAACCTGAAGAAGAAATCCGCCGAGGCCCAGGTGCTCTGGAGCGATACCATGAGCCAGGTGGAAGAGACCCTCGGTGGCCTCCGCGTGATAAAGGCCTTCCTGGCAGAGAAGACGATGAGCCAGCGCTTCGACAAGGTGACCGGTGCAATGCGGCATAAGAACACCCGTGTCGCCACCCGCCAGGCCCTGGCCCACCCCGTGAGCGAATTCCTGGGCACGATGATGATTTGCATAGTGCTCTGCTTCGGCGGCTTCCTGATCATAAAGGACGAATCTTTCATCGACGCCCCGACCTTCATCTTCTACATGGTGATCCTCTATAGCGTCATCCAGCCTATAAAGGACTTCTCCAAAGCCGCCTACAACATCCCCAAGGGCCTGGCCTCGATGGAACGCATAGACAAGATCCTGAACGCCCAGAACAACATCAAAGAAAGCGAAGGCGCCAAGGACCTTACCGGATTCAACGACGCCATCCGCTTTACCGATGTCGATTTCAGCTACGAAAAGGACGGCCGTCAGATACTTACAGGCATCAACCTCGATATCCCCAAGGGCAAGACTGTTGCCATCGTGGGTGCATCCGGAGGCGGCAAATCCACCATGGTGGACCTTATCCCCCGCTTCTATGACGTGGATTCCGGAAGCATCAGCATAGACGGCACCGATATACGCGAATTCAAACTGGACAGCCTCCGTTCCTTGATGGGCAACGTCAACCAGGAGCCTATCCTCTTCAACGACACCATCTTCAACAATATCGCCTTCGGCGTGGAAGGAGCCACCGAAGAAGAGGTGATCGAGGCGGCGAAGATCGCAAACGCCCACGAATTCATCATGGAGAAGGAAGAAGGCTACCAGACAAACGTAGGCGACCGCGGATGCAAGCTCAGCGGAGGTCAGCGCCAGCGCATCAGCATAGCGCGTGCAGTGCTCAAGAACCCTCCCATCCTCATCCTGGACGAAGCCACCGCCGCCCTCGACACCGAGAGCGAGCGTGCCGTGCAGGAGGCTCTGGAGCGCCTTATGAGCAACCGCACCACCATAGCCATCGCCCACCGCCTGAGCACCATCAAGGATGCCGACGAGATCATAGTCGTGGATGAGGGCCGCATAGTCGAACGCGGCCGCCACGACGACCTCATCGCCCTGGGAGGGTATTATCGCAAACTTCACGACATGCAGGCCTTATGACGACTCCGAAAACCATACTTGCACGAATCCTTTTCCTGCTCTATCTGGGAGCCATCGCCTTGCTGTGCTTCATGCACGTGGACAAACTGCCGGACGTGCAGAAATTCATATTCGGGATACCCACGGACAAGATCGTCCACTTCGGGATGTTCCTTCCCTTCCCCATACTGGCATATCTGGCATACGACCACCTCACCAACAAGCTCAGCCACGCGATACTGTTCGCGCTGGCCACCATGTTCATCGGTCTGGCCATCGCCTACATCACGGAATATGTGCAGGGAACTCTCCCCTACCGTTCTATGGAAATGGCTGACTTCAAGGCAGATGCGCTTGCCATCTGCATCAGCAGCGTCTTCGTGTTCATAGTAGATGCCACACACCTCCCCGTCCGCAAGAAGTAATTATGCTGCGTAGAGTCCTGACCATTTCCGCATTCCTGCTGCTGAGCCTCTCCGCAAGCGCCCAGAAAGCTCTTCTGGAGGCCTTCAAACCGGTCACGGACTCGGTCACCGTGCTCGCGAAGGAGCATTTCGGCGTCAGATCCTACCTGCATCTGAACAAGGCGATGAAGCGCGGGAAGTATCTGGACCTTTACTTCACCAAGGAACTGGGAGATTATCCCTGGCGTCCTTCGGACCCGAAATGGTTCCGCAAACAAATCACCGATCTCTGGCCGGAGGAAGCCGCCTCCTACAGCCTGGGCACCGTCTGGTGCGAATCCGTCGACCTGGAGGAACTTGCCCAGCCGGCCATCGGCAACAACGGGCAGCCCAGGAACTACCGTTTCAAAGTGGATGCTCCTCCACGCAGGCCCTTCATAGAAGAAATCGGTTCCCAGAAAGCCGACAGAGGCCTGCGCGGGCGCCACATAGCACTCTGGCAGAGCCACGGCCGCTATTACGACAACGGAGCCGGAAACTGGAGCTGGCAGCGTTCCCCCAACTGGCGCACCACCGAAGACCTCTACACCCAGAGCTACGTGCTCCCCTTCCTTATCCCCATGCTGGAAAGGGCCGGGGCTTATGTGATGACTCCAAGAGAGAGGGATACCGGTTCCCTGGAGGTCATCTGCGACAACAATCCACATTTCCGCTCCCCCGGCTTCCCCGTCCGCACGCATGGCACATATAAAGAAAAAGGCGCCTGGAAGGATGCCGGAGAGGGATTCGCCGACAAAAAAGAAGTTTATGTGAAGGACGACAACCCCTTCACCATGGGCAGCGCCCGCCAGGCTTCCTGCACCGCCGGAAAGGCAAACGCCAGCGTGCGTTGGAATCCGGAGCTGGAGGCGAACGGCCGCCACTGCATCTACATATCCTACAAGACCCTGCCGAACAGCAGCCCCAACGCCCACTACACCGTTGTCCACAGGGGCGGCAAGAGCGAATTCATAGTCAACCAGAAGATGGGTGGCGGCACCTGGATATTCCTGGGCGAATTCGAGCTCGGTCCGGATTCCTACATAAGCCTGGACAACGGCACTCCCGCCGGCCGCAGCCTGGTCAAGGGCAGCGTGGTGACGGCCGATGCGGTGCGTATCGGCGGAGGAATGGGCAAGATAGCCCGCGGCAAGGGCAGGGACAGCTCCGAATGGGAGACCTCCGGCCTGCCGTCCTACCTCGAAGGAGCCATGTATTGGGAGCAGTGGGCCGGAATGCCCTATGAACGCATACATCAGTGGGACAAGGACTACACCTGCGACTTCGCTTCCCGCGGCGAATGGGTGAAGATGATGAAAGACGACAAGGACATCCCCGTCGACCTTTCGCTCTCCTTCCACACCGATGCCGGGGTCACCCCCAACGACTCTATAGTGGGGACCCTGGCCATTTATACCCTCAAGGCAGATGGCAGCCGAAAGTTCACGAACGGCCACGACAGGGCCGCATGCAGGCTGCTTACGGACTGGGTGCAGACCCAGGTCGTGGAGGACCTGCGGGCAGACTACGATTCGCTGTGGACACGCAGGCAGATCTGGAACCGTTCCTACTCTGAATCCCGCACCACCGACGTGCCGGCAATCCTCCTGGAACTGCTTGCACATCAGAACTTTGCGGATATGAAGTTCGGGCTGGACCCTGGCTTCCGCTTCGATGTCTGCAGGTCCGTCTACAAGGGTATACTCAAGTTCCTGAGCACTTACTACGGCGAGTCCTACGTGGTGGCTCCCCTGCCTGTCAAGGATTTCTCCGCCACTTTCGGGGATGATGGTTATGTGGTGCTTAACTGGAGAGCGGCTTTAGACACCAAGGAACCCACCGCAAACCCTTCCGATTATATAGTGTATACCAGGGTGGATGACGGAGCCTTCGACAACGGAGTCAAGGTGAGCGAATGCCACCTGTCCCTCCCCATAGAGAACGGGCACCTTTATTCCTTCATGGTTGAGGCCTGCAACCGCGGCGGACGCAGTTTCCCCTCGGAGGTGCTGAGCATAGGCCAGGCCTCCGCAGATGCCAAGAAAGTGCTGATAATCAACAATTTCGACCGCATCAGCGCTCCTTCCTGGTTCGATTCCGAAAAGTATGCGGGATTCGATTCCAGGCTGGACGGCGGAGTGCCGTACATCAAAGACATCTCCTATGGCGGAGAGAGCTGGGAATACCGCCGGGACAAGAAATACATCAACAACACGGCCCCCGGTTTCGGTGCCACCGAGATAGACAATGCAGGCTTCCAGCCCGCAGGCAACAGTTTCGACTATCCTGCCGTGCACGGAAAGGCCCTGCTGGACCTGGGCTACTCTTTCTGCTCCATGAGCCGCAGCGCCTTCGAGAAGGCCCATACAGGGCGTTATTTCGCTCTGGACGTCATCTGCGGCAAGCAGATCAGCACCCTTGTCGGAAAGCCTGGAAAAGGGCCCAGATTCAGGGTCTTCCCCACTGAATTCAGGAAAGCCCTTAGGGAGGCAACATCCGCAGGGGTGAACGTCCTCATTTCCGGGGCATACATCGCAACCGATGCCTGGGACGAAATCTACCCTATCGGCGACACCTCATATCAGGAAGATGCACGCTATTTCATCGAGAACGTGCTCGGCTACCGCTGGTCCACGACAAGAGGCTCCGTGAACGGCCGTGTGCTTTTCGACGGCGAAGACTACCGCTTCTGCCACGAGCCGAACGAAGAGAGCTACTGCGTGGAGACCGCGGGCGGCATCAAACCAAGTTCCGGAGGCAGGACCATCGCCACATACTCCAACCGCACCGGAGCCGGGGTATACCACCCATTCGACGGTTACGGGGTGGTGGCCTGGAGCTTCCCGCTGGAGCTGACCGAAGGTAAAGATAAACTTAAAACCATTATAGATAAGTCTTTGAAACATTTTTAAATAACACTATGGAAGAAAAGAAATTCAGACTGGAGTCCGACCTTATCGGCGAACTCGAAGTGCCTGCTGATGCCTACTATGGGGTCCAGACCCAGAGGGCAATCAACAACTACAAGATTTCCACTACTCACATGAGCGATTACCCCGAATACATAATCGCAATAGCTTATGTGAAATGGGCGGCCGCAGCAGCCAATGCCGAGCTCGGTGCACTGGATCCGAAGATTGCAGATGCCATCTGCAAGGCCAGCGAAGAAATAGTCAACGGCAAATTCCACGACCAGTTCCCCGTCGACATGATGCAGGGCGGCGCAGGTACCTCCGTCAACATGAATGCCAACGAGGTTATCGCCAACAGGGCCCTGGAGATCATGGGACACAAGAAAGGCGAGTATCAGTTCTGCTCCCCCAACGACCATGTGAACTGCGCTCAGTCCACAAACGATGCCTACCCTACCGCATTCCGCTATACTTTCGTCCGGATGAACAGGCAGCTGGTCAAGGCCCTGACCGACCTCATCAACTCCTTCCGCGACAAGGGCGAAGAGTTCAAGGATATCCTCAAGATGGGCCGTACACAGCTTCAGGATGCAGTGCCCATGACCTCTGGACAGGAGTTCAACGCATTCGCAAACAACCTTGAAGAAGAACTTGCGAATCTCGAGCGCAACGCAGTGCTGCTCAAAGAGATAAACATGGGTGGAACCGCTATCGGAACCGGCCTTAACGCGGTTCCCGGCTTCGCCGAGCTCTGCACCAGGAAGATGTCCGAGCTGACCGGAGATAAATTCGAGAAAGCACCCGACCTGGTGGAGGCAACACCCGACACCGGCGCCTATGTCAGCTACTCCGCAGCCCTCAAGCGTCTCGCCATCAAACTCAGCAAGATCTGCAACGACCTCCGACTTATGGCATCCGGCCCCCGCTGCGGCCTTCACGAGATCAACCTTCCCCCTATGGCCCCCGGTTCTTCAATTATGCCCGGAAAGGTGAATCCCGTTATCCCCGAGGTCACTAACCAAGTGTGTTTCAAGGTAATAGGCAACGACACCACGGTGGCCTTCGCCGCCGAGGCAGGCCAACTGCAGCTGAATGTGATGGAGCCTGTGATCGTGCAATCCGTGCTGGAAAGCATCACCTGGTTGACGAACGTGATGAACACCCTGCGCGAGAAGTGCATAGTCGGCATCACCGTCAACAAGGAGCACTGCTACGAGATGGTGAAGAATTCAATCGGCATTGTCACCGCCCTGAACCCTTATATCGGATATAAGAACTCGACAAAGGTGGCCAAGGAAGCCCTTGCCACCGGAGGCAGCGTCTACGACATCGTCCTGGAGAAAGGTCTGATGAGCAAGGAAGATCTGGACAAAGCACTGGATCCCGTCGCAATGCTTCACGCACACAAGCTTTAACGCTTGGATTTCTGATACTCTTCCTGGGCGTCTTTGATCTCCTGCGGGATCAGGCGCCCGGTTACTTTTTCTATAGCTGCGAAACTGCCCAGGTCATCCCATGGCCAGTCGGCCGGAATGCACCATACGTCGGGGGATTTTTCCATCACCGCATAGTCGATCGAAATCTTCTCGCAGGTAGGGAAAAGACGCTGCAGTTCGGCCTCTTCGGAAGGGGTGTAGAAGGAGGGTTCCAGCTCATCCATTATGGCTGCGATGCCGGGTGCATGAGTGCGGATTTCAGACTCCACCGTCATCGTGTTCCAGACAAAGATTCCGGCGTTCCAGAAGTAGTTTCCAGCCTCCAGATAGCGTTTTGCAGTCTCAAGGTCCGGTTTTTCGCGGAAAGACTTGACTTTTACGATATCTGGCTGATTGTCAATTGTTTGCATTTCATCAAGTGACGAAATTTCGATATATCCATAGCCGGTATTGGGGTTTGAAGGCTTAATTCCAACGCATACGATTGCGGGCTTGCCGGTGCCTGTGAATTTAAGGGCCTTTCTAATCGTAACTGCGTATGAATCAATGGATGAAACAAAAGCGTCAGAAGGGCTAACAACTATGTTACATTGGCCAAAGCGGGCTTTTATCTTCCAAATTGCATAAGAAATGCACGGAGCGGTGTTCCGGGGGGCCGGTTCGGCGAGGATCTGGTCGTCTGGAATGGAGGGCAATTGCTCCTTAATCCAGTGCACGTAATCCTTCGAAGTCACCACCCAGAAACGCGCTTCCGGATCCACTGCTTTGAAGCGTTCATAAGTCATCTGGATAAGGGTCTTCCCAACTCCGAGAAGGTCCAGGAACTGCTTAGGTTTTTCGGCTGTGCTGATGGGGTAGAGACGGGTGCCCTGCCCCCCTGCCATTATAACGATATGATTGGTCATAGTCTGTCTTTTGTTCTGCTAATATACGCAGTTTTTTGCTAACTTCGCGTCCGATGAAATACGAACTTGTCATTTTCGATCTGGACGGCACTCTCTTGAACACCATCGAAGACCTGGGCACTGCCGTCAATCACTCCCTCTCCCTGAGGGCGCTCCCCCTCCATACCATGGAAGAATACAGGGGCAAGGTCGGGCACGGAATCAGGGACCTGGTCACGAAATCCCTTCCGGAGGAACTGCGATCGGATGCAGCATACATAGATTCGGCCCTCAAGGATTTCCGGGAATACTATTCCAACCACATAGATGTGCATACCCGCCCTTATGCGGGCATGATGGAACTGCTTGAAGGATTGCATAAAGTCGGCACTCGTATAGCGGTGGCTTCCAACAAGTTCCAAGAGGGGACGGAGCGCCTGGTGAAAGAGTTTTTCCCCGGAGTGGACTTTGCGGCCGTCTTCGGCAATAAAGAAGGGTTTCCCCTCAAGCCGGATCCCGCCATCGTGGAAGAGGCCTTAAGGGCGGCCGGCGCCTCGAGGGAAAGGGCAGTAATGGTCGGAGATTCCCGCACCGACATCCTCACTGCAGTAGGCGGAGGCATCCCGGCAATCGCCGTAAGCTGGGGTTTCAGGCCCAGGGCCGAGCTTCTTTCCGCGCTAAAGGAGCTCTCCCCTTCCGGAAGCCTTGCAGACAACGTTGAACAACTTGGAAGCCTTCTGGGGGCTTTTTAAAAAAAGTTGAAAAATATTTGGATTATCAAAACTAAAGTTATACCTTTGCAATCCCGTTTTAGGGCGGAGGACTCGTTAGCTCAGTTGGTAGAGCACAACACTTTTAATGTTGGGGTCTCGGGTTCGAGCCCCGAACGGGTCACAAGATTGAAATAATGCACCCTTAGCTCAGCTGGTAGAGCAATTGACTCTTAATCAATGGGTCCAGGGTTCGAGCCCCTGAGGGTGTACTAGAAAAGCCGGACGAAATGTCCGGCTTTTCTGTTTCCTATTTCAACCAAATACTGGAATAAGCGTCGCTGGGCATACGCCAGTCCCCTCTCGGCGAGAGCGAGACGCTACCCACCTTGGGGCCGTCCGGCATGCAGCTGCGCTTGAACTGCTGGCTGAAGAAGCGCTTGCAGAATACCTTGAGCCACTTTGCTATCACAGCCTCGTCGTAGACACCTTCAAATGCGATCCCTGCCAGGAAAAGCACCTTTTCGGGGGTGTAGCCCCAGCGCATTATATTATAGAGGAAGAAATCGTGCAGTTCGTAAGGGCCTACAAGGTCTTCCGTCACCTGCAGGATAGTGCCGTCCGCCGCAGCGGGCAGCAGTTCGGGAGAGATGGGAGTGTCCACAATATCTGCCAGCACATCCTGTGCACCGTCGAAATGCTCGGATGCCGCGAACTTCACCAGGGCGCGCACCAGGGTCTTGGGCACGGAAGCATTCACCCCATACATGGCCATGTGGTCCCCGTTGTAGGTGCACCACCCCAGAGCCAGCTCCGACAGATCGCCGGTGCCGATCACGATTCCACCCTCCTGCCCGGCCACATCCATAAGTATCTGCGTGCGCTCGCGTGCCTGCGCATTCTCATAGGTTGCATCGTGATTATCCAGGGCGTGGCCGATATCCTCCAGATGCCTGGTAACGGACGGCACGATAGAGATTTCCCTGGAACTGATGCCAAGTTTCTCCATGAGAATGCCGGCATTGCCCTTAGTGCGACCGGTGGTTCCGAAGCCGGGCATCGTGATGCCGATGATCCCCTTGCGGTCCAGGCCGAGTTTGTCGAATGCCAGCACGCTGACCAGCAGTGCCAGGGTGGAATCCAGGCCTCCGGAAATGCCGACCACTGCCTTCCTGCAGCCTATATGCTCCAGACGGGAGCACAGGCCAAGCACCTGTATATTAAGGATTTCCTTGCATCGGTCCGCCAATTCCGCACCCTGGGGCACGAAGGGATGCGCCTCTACCTTCCTAAACAGCCCGCGGCTGAAATCCGTAGGGAAGGCATCCCCTCCGGGAACGGTGACATAGGCATCGGCCGTGCAGGAAAGAACATCCTTGAAATTGGGATTCTTGGCACGGAGAGCATCCATGCGCTCTACATCCACATCTGCATAGATGGCGGATGAAGTGCGCAGGAACCTTTCGTTCTCGGCCAGCAATGAATTGCTCTCGTAGATTACGGAAGACCCGCCCCAGACCAGGTCGGTGGTTGACTCTCCGTAGCCGCAGCTGCAATACACATAGCCTGCAAAAAGGCGGGAAGCGGTGGATGCCACCAGTTGCTTGCGGTAGTCGTTCTTGAGGAGTGCTTCGTTGGATGCGGACAGGTTGATTATGATGTTCGCTCCGGCAATGGCGGCATAGGTGCAAGGCGGCACCGGCACCCACAGATCCTGACAGATTTCTACTCCTACCACAGCTTTTCCAACAGAGAACAACTGCCTGGCACACAGCCTTGTAGTCTGGCCGGCATAAACTATTTCTTTATATACCGAGGCACCGCTCTCGAACCAACGGACCTCATAGAACTCGGCATGATTCGGCAGATAGGACTTGGGTACAATGCCAAGTATCTTGCCCCCTTTGATCAGGACAGCGCAGTTGAAGAGTCTGCCTGCGCAGCGCACCGGAGCGCCCACGGCCACCAGCATCCCGGAAGGGAGACCGGCACCGGCTATGTCCTTGACGGCCTTCTCGGCCGCTTCCAGCAAACGCTGCTGGCCGAACAGGTCGGCACAGCTATATCCCGTTATGCATAGTTCGGGGAAAACGACTATCGATGCCTCTTTACGGGCGGCCTCTTCTGCAAGACGGATAATCTCGGCCGTATTGCGCTCTACATCTGCCAAATACTGCCTTGGTGTGACCGCCGCAACACGGACAAGCCCATAGTCTTTATGCTCAAGTTCTTTCATAACAAGTTCTTTATTCCCACAAATTTAGTTATTTTTGTATACTTTTTACGAAAAACCTAATCCAATGAACAAAGAAGAAATTCAAACCATCATCCCGCACCGCCCCCCGATGCTTCTCGTGGATGAGACCCAATTTTTCGAAGACGGACACGTCGAATCCAAATATACAATTCCCCAGGACGCATGGTTCGTCCAGGGCCATTTCCCCGGTTATCCGGTTGTGCCGGGCGTGATAATGTGCGAGATTATGGCCCAAGGCAGCGTGCTGCTGATTCCCAGGGAGCAGCTGGCGGTCAACACCGCTATGTATGCAGGCCTGGATGGCATAAAATTCAAAGGTTCCGCCTTCCCAGGAGACACTGTGGAAGTTTATTCCAAGCTCGTGGATCTGCGTCCTCCCCTCGTAGTGGTGGATTCCACTGCAAAAGTCAACGGGAAACTGTGCACCAAGGGCACATTGAAATTCTTCCTCGTCCCCAAAGAAAACCTTCAAGGCATAGAATAGAATGAGCAGAAAAGCACCCATAGTCGACTGGCCAATCAAAATCAACAGCTTCGAGGTCGACCTCAACTCGAACATCAAGACAGTAAGCCTCCAGAACCTGCTCCAGGAGGTGGCCTACAAGGGTTCGGACTTCTGCAAGTGCGGGCCGGACGTGATGAGGTCCAGGGGGCTGTTCTGGGCGCTTAACCGCATTCATTTCAACATACTCCGCTGCCCCAGGTGGGGAGATGACCTGATACTTCAGACCTGGTCCCGCGGGCAGGTAGGGCCTCTTTGGCACAGGAATTTCCGTATGGTCACCCTGGACGGCACCCCGGTGGTGCTTGGCACCTCCGCCTGGACTGTGGTGGATTACAGGGAGCGCGCCCTTTTCCACGGTGAACTGGGTTTCGACCCGTCTTTCCACTACGAAGAAGACACCCTGCCTTTCTGCACCAAAATACTGATTCCCAGGGATTTGGAGCATGTGCCGGCAGGCAGCCACACGGTGGTATGGTCGGACATAGACACCAACGGGCACGCCAACAACTGCGCTTATACCCAATGGGTGCTGGACGCGATGCCTGTAGATTATGTACGGGAGCACAGCGTGAAAGACGTCCAGGTGAACTACAACCACGAAATCCACTTTGGCGAGAAAGTGGACTTCTCTTTTGCAAGATCAGAAAACGTCTGGTATGCCGCCGGCAGAGTGGGCGACAAAATCTGCTTCAGCGAAAGGCTTGAATTCAATTAAAGCTCGATAGCTTCGGCAAGGACTTCTATAGGATTGAGCACGGGAATTCCTGTGCTCATTTCTATTTGCCACTTGCAGGTCTCGCAGTCGGTCGCGACGTATTCGGGGTTGCTGGTGCGGATGTCTTCGAACAGTTTGGAACCGATCTTCTGGGAGAAGCCGTAGTTCTCTTTCTTGAAGCCGAAGGTGCCGGAAATGCCGCAGCAGTTCTGGTCCAGAACCGTCAGGGTCACCCCCGGAATCATGCGCAGCAACTCTATGGAATAAAGCTGCCAGCCCATCTTCTGCATGTGGCAGGCCGTATGATATACCACCTTCATCCTGAAGTCTTTACGGAATTTCAGCTTAATCTCCCCTGAAGATATCTTTTCGTACAGCCACTTGGTTGCCAGCATTATATTGTCCCTTACATCGGAGTTCTGCAGGCCAAGCACGTCCGGGTACTCATCCCTCATGGTGAAGGTGCAGGTAGAGGACGTGGTCAGCACAGGCTCCCCTGCCTCTGCGGCCTTGCGAATGGATGCCAGATTCACGGCCCCCTGTTTCTTCGCCCTGGCGGCAAAGCCGTTGCTCATAAGGGCCACACCGCAGCATTTCTCCTTTTCGAGCAGATGCACGCCATAGCCGGCGGCGTTCAATATCTTCACCAGATCCTGCCCCAGTTTGGGATAGTTGTAGTTGACGTAGCAACCATGGAAATAGCTGACGAACCTGTCGAATCCGGACTGGTCCTGCTTGCGGAACCAGTTCACGAACTTCTGCTTCGAATACTTGGGGAACGTGCGGTGCTTGTCGACACCCAACATGCCATCCATCACGGACTTGACCGGCTTCAGCTGCAGCACCTCGTTCACCACCGGGGCGAACGGACTGGCCAGCGAGCCGACCAGGTCGGTGGATGCAAGGGTCCAGTCCCTGAGCCCGCGCAGGCCCTTCGCCTTGGCTTGAGAGCCGTATTTGATGCGGGCGGCCTGAATCATGTCCCCGATGTGCACGTCCGAAGGGCAGGCGACCTCGCAGCGCTTGCAGTTAAGGCAGTACTTCAGGGCATAGTCGAAGAATGCAGGGTCTTTCAGCCTGTAACGCTCCCCGTCCGGGCCGGCCTTCTTGGGGCCGGGATAATCCGGATTGACCTCCATCATAGGGCAGACCAATGTGCAGAGATTGCACTTGAGGCATTGTTCAAGATTATTCATTGCATATATCTCCCACTGCAGTAAGATTAACTATTGCCTTCCCTCCAACCAGCACCCTTCCTTCGGCATCGGTCTTAACTCCGAATTTCATAAAAGGCTGAGGGGCCTCGAAATCGGGATCGAACCACTTGGTGCGGTCGGGATCATACACCACGTCCGCACCGAAAACGGGCTCCCAGATATGTTCTTTGTCGGAGAGCAGCCCACGGGAAAAGAACTTGCCGGTAGCGAGCACATACTCATCAGCCACAAGGGGCTCGTCCATGTTGCGCGTGCGGATCTCCACAACCTTTCCGTCCTCTATCTTTCCGGAAATGGCCCTGTCTCCCCTCAAAACCACGGCTCCCTGCTTCTGGAGGGTAGCCAAACGGGCATAAGGGCTTTCGTACTTGACGGCAGAGAGCGACAGGCCCTCAGACACAATGCAGACCTTCTTGCCTGCTTCCACCAGAGGCTCGGCGGCGGTGCATCCAGCCCATCCGCCTCCTATAATAATTACGTCAAATCTCATCTCTGTTGGTTTTTTGCATATATTCCGCCTCCCTGAGCGTATCTCCCCACAGTACCGGGGTCATCCCCTTCCATCTTTCCTGCATGTACTCCCGCACAAGCTCTTCGGCAGACACAGAAAGGATATCGGCAAGAACGGCAGCCACTTTGCGTATGCAGAACGAACCCTGGCAGGTACCCATTCCTATGCGGGTGTGGCGGCGCAGGTCCGAGATATTCCGGACTCCGAACTGCTTCACGGCATACTCTATCTCTGCGCGGGTGACGCTCTCGCACTCGCAGATTATCTCACCTCCCTTCTCGAAATCCATCTGAGCCACCTCCGTGCCGTGGCGGCCGATTGCCGCCCTCATATTGAAAGGATCCTTGAAGCGGGGCTTGCGACCCTCGGATCCGGGCAGGGCCCTGACTGCGGTTTCGCAACGTGCGGAAGAGCCCAACTTCTTGCAAATCAAGTCTGTAGCCATCTCGGCCATAAGGCGGGCAGTGGTCAGTTTACCACCCGTTATGGTGATGAGCCCGGGCACTCCGTCACGGGTTTCATGGTCCAGGAGGACTATCCCGCGGCTGACGTTGCGGCCGTCTCCGGCAGGGTCCGCCACCACCAGGGGACGCACCCCCGCATAGGCCCGGATGATGCGCGTATGCGCCAGACTTGGCACCAGTTGCTCGCCTTCCCGCATGAGGAGGTCCACCTCCTCGGGAGTGGCGTGCATATCGTCGCATGTTTCGACGGGCACTTTGTCGGATGTGGTGCCGAGCACGCTGACCACGTCTCCCGGCACCAGGATATCTGCATTGGCGGGCTTGCGGCAGCGGTTGATCACCATGTTGGCCACCCGGTGGCCATATATGATGAGGGCGCCCTTGCTGGGCATCATCCCTATCTTGACTCCGGCGGCCTGCGCCAGGCCGGCTGTCCAGATGCCGGCGGCAAGCACCACTTCGCGGGCACGGATGACATCCCCCTTGGAAGTCTTCACTCCCACTACCCTGTCGCCCTCCTTCACCAGTTCGGTGACGGCGGTGAACTTGAGGATGTCGGCGCCGTGGCGCTGTGCATCGAGGATATGGGCGTCCACCAGGCGGAAAGGATCCACCGACGCATCCGGCACCTTCACGGCCCCGATGATGCGGGGGTTGATGGCAGGCTCCATCCGAAGTGCCTCCGCGGGGTCTATGGCCTCGGCGTCGATGCCGGCCTCCCTGCATTTCTTGATAAAGTTCGCCTGATAGTCGAGGCCGTCTTCGGGAAGGGAGATGAAGAGGCCTTCCGTCTGCTCCACGCAATTGGAAGCGATGCGGCGGAGTATCCTGTTCTCCCGGATGCATTCCTCGGCCCCTTCGCGGTCGGTGACTGCATAACGGGCGCCGCTGTGGAGCAGGCCGTGGTTGCGGCCGGATGCCCCATCGCAGATGTCTCCGCGCTCTATCAAAAGCGTAGAGAGGCCGCGCAGGGCGCAGTCTCTCACTGTCGCGGCGCCGGTCACTCCGCCGCCGACAATTATAACATCGTATTCTTTTGCTGACATAAGAGATTATCTTCCCTTGTACATATCTTCGTAGTACTTCTGGTAGTCTCCGCTGGTGACGTTGTCCATCCATTCCTGGTTGTCCAGATACCAGCGCACCGTCTTCTCTATGCCCTCTTCGAACTGAAGGCTCGGCTCCCATCCAAGCTCTTTCTGAAGCTTGCTGGAGTCGATGGCATAGCGGAGGTCGTGCCCGGCGCGGTCCGTCACGTATGTGATGAGGTCCATATCCGCACCTTCGGGACGGCCCAGCAGACGGTCCACGGTGTTGATGAGCACCTTGATGATATCGATGTTCTTCCACTCGTTGAAGCCGCCGATGTTGTAGGTGTCTCCCACCTTGCCCTCGTTGAAGATGAGGTCGATGGCACGGGCGTGGTCTTCTACGTAGAGCCAGTCGCGAACGTTCTCGCCCTTTCCGTAGACGGGCAGGGGTTTGCGATGGCGGATGTTATTGATAAACAAAGGGATAAGCTTCTCGGGGAACTGATAAGGGCCGTAGTTGTTGGAGCAGTTGGTCACTATGGTGGGCATTCCGAAGGTGTCGTGGAATGCACGCACGAAATGGTCGCTGCTGGCCTTGGCGGCGCTGTACGGGCTGTGCGGCTGATACTTCAGGTCTTCGGTGAAGAACTTCTCTCCGTAGGCAAGATGGTGCTCGCCGGAAGAAGCCTTCGTGGTGAAGGGGGGCTTTATGCCCTCGGGGTGGGTCATTTCCAAGGCGCCATAGACCTCGTCGGTGGAGATGTGGTAGAACCTCTTTCCTTCGAACTTCTCCGGCAGGCTCTCCCAGTAGGCCTTTGCGGCCTGCAGCAGGCTCAGAGTGCCCATCACGTTGGTCTGGGCGAAGGTGAAAGGATCCTTGATGGAACGGTCCACGTGGGACTCTGCGGCAAGATGGATGATGCCGTCCACGTGCTCTTCCTGCATCAGCTTCAGAACGCCCTCGAAGTCGCAGATGTCCATCTTGACGAACCTGTAGTTGGGTTTGTCCTCGATGTCCTTCAGATTTGCCAGGTTGCCGGCATAGGTGAGCTTGTCCAGATTGATTATCTTGGTGCCGGGATATTTGTTGACAAAAAGGCGCACTACGTGGCTGCCTATGAATCCTGCACCACCGGTGATGATTATCGTTTTATGTGTCATTTCTTATAAGAGAATGCTTTATCATTCAAAAATAAGAAAAAAACGGCAGATTACAAATCTTTCACCTTAATAATGAGCGGTGCGGAAGTGGCAGGCATGGAGAAATGCACGTTTTCTCCCTTTCCTATCTCGACGTACGGCTGCCAGACGAGGGTGCGTCCAGCAGGCTCGGAAGGGGCCAGAGCCGAGGAATTGAGGGCAAGTGGATAGGAGCAGCCGCGGAAGTCCAGGATGCGCACGTGTTCATCGAAGGCGAGGGCGGACATGTCGTTACGGGTGGTCACGAAATTGATTATGCCGCAGAACGCCTTTTTCCCCATGACATATATGTTCTTGTAGACATAAACGTCCCTGAGGGCAAGTGCGTCATAGGCAAACAGCCTGCGGTGGTCGCTCACCGGCACTCCGTCCAGCATGACGAGTGCCTCTTCCTTGTTGCCGTAGAACAGGATGCTCTTCCGTCCCTTGGAGTTCCGGACTCTAGCGTACGGAACCAGCTCGCGGATGATGTCGTCGATGGAGTTGAAACGGGTATAGTCGTCCAGATGATACTGGACGCAGTCCTCTCTCGAGAGCAGGAGATTGTCCCTCTTGGGGAGGAAGCGGTGGAGGGTATCCGTCTTCACCGAAACCCCCAGAGCCCGGTTCCTGGCGAGCAGAGCGCTCCGCATGGATGGAGACAGGCGCATCTTCCTGAATGCCAGGCCTTCCGGAAGCACGAAAGGACTCACCGGGGAGAAGTAACACTCCAGATTCTCCCCGGCATAATCGAAGATCTCGCACACCAGATCCCTCTCCCCATAGATGTTGTTGGTGCGGAAAGAGATGGTTCCGTCCGGGGAAATCACCCCGGTATAGGTGTCGGCGGCAGAACCGGGAGAGGATATCACGGGCACCAGCCATGGCCTGGAAACCAGTTCGGCCGCATCCTTTCCATACACCGTCGCACGCACGATTTCTCCGTCTTCCTCCTTCTCCCGGGGCACAAGCGGGACCGACTGCGGGCCGCAATCCTCAGGCCTCAGGCCATCATCTTCCACGACGGAAACGCAGACTACCCTGGCCCTGTCCCCGGCATTGCGGAGGGTGAGTTCCATCCTTTGCCCGAAAACTCCCATGCTGAGTTCCATCCCCTCGGGAAGGTCCCTGCAAGGGGCCGGCTCCGGCATGGGGTCTTCGCATATCTCCACGCCCCCGCTCACTCTCGCTCCGGACATGGTGTTGAAGACGGCGATATCCTGCACCTCGGCGCGGTCTGACTGGGCCGTGAATGCAAACAGCTTGTAGTTTCCGGTGGGGATTCCGGCCGGGAGTGCAAGCACGCCCGAGCCCTTCCCCTCTATCAGCGCGATTTTCGCGCTGGCGGCGATTCCATCTTCGGAAACGAGCTCTACGTAAGCGACCGCGGACGGCTTGCCGGCATCGTCTCCGTTCTCGCAGACGGCGCAGCACCATATGAAATCCCCGGCCACATACACGCTCTTGTCGGTCACGAGACGCAGCGTTTCGGCAGCATTCAATCCTGTCCGGGCCAGGAGGAGGCAAGTCAATATGAATATCTTTTTCAATCCCATCCTTCAGGTTTTTCCAATGTTCCGCCGCTGAGACGGCAATCATAGCAGAATGTCGGCACCCACAGCAGATTCGGGTCGGACATATAGGGATAATACCCCTGTTTATATGCCTCCAGATTAAGCTCGTTGAACGATTTTTCCGGGTACACCCCTCTCAAGGTCGAAATGATGTCGGTAGTGTAGTTGTCCGGGTTGAAGAAACTCCCCCTCCCAAGTGTATTGATATGGAACAGCCTCTTGGCAACCTTGCTGACCCCGATATACCCGATCGCATAATCGTTCGGATCGGCCGCGTTGCGGATATTTCCTATCTGTTCGCCCGGGACCGGAGAGAACAGGGAACCCATGCTCTCGGACCCTTCGTTGACTGCATTCAGATACCGGTACTGTGCTTCGGGGATGCTTCTGGCAATCAACCGCAGGTAATACTCCCCTGCCGTGAGCTTCTCGGAAGACGTCTTCATCGTGAGGAACTCATAGTTCTTGAGAGTCGATCCCTGCAGGGATTTCGCGATTTCCACTGCAGTGCGCCGGGAACCTGTCTCTTTCCAGCACCATTCATATTTCCACCAATCCTGAACCTCACTGATGTCGGAAGCATCTGAATGATCCTTTATGGCACCGGTCTTCAGGTCGAGCTCGAGGATTGGCGAACCCATGGGCGAACGATAGTGGTAGAGTTCTTCGTATTCCCATCTGTAGCAGCCGCTTTCGTAGTCGGAAGATAGGTTGAGGGCAAGGCTCAGGATGCCGTCCTGCACGCTTTCCACCAGACGCCCGATCTCCGGAGCCGGGGCCGGAGCCTGCCAGTCCGAGGCGAACGTTACCGGATCCTCTCCCTCGGCGCGTATCACTTCCGCAACCAGCCTGTAGCGGGTGTCGGATTCCGCAGTGGAGAGGTCTATGTCTCCGGGGCTTGCCTCATTGTAGACGGCCCCGTTCTCTGCCTCCACCTTGAAGGAGGCCTTGTAAACCCCTATACTGCTGGCCGTATAGTAGTTTGCATCGAAAGGAACTACCTGATTGGCAGTAAAGTGGCTCACCGTCCCCAAGGAGATGTCGCCCTCTATCACCACCCTTCCGTATTCATCCGAAATGTCCGGCGTATAGGGATAGATGCACGAGAAAAGGAGCATCAGGACAGACAATATGACCAAACTTTTCTTCATCAGAATATGATATTCAGGTTGATATAGGGCACGGGGGTGGCGAAAACGCTCAGTTTATAGGCATTGAGGGAGCTCCCGTCCTTTGTGTCGTAGAAGACGGAGTATGCGTTCTTACGGCCGGTCACATTGTAGCAGCCTACGGTGAAGGAAGCATGTGCAAGGGCCTTCAGGTAGTGCCCGGGATCGATGTTGAACGCGACGTCCATGCGGAAGTAATCCGGAATCCTGTACGCATTGCGCAGCGAGTATGCCAGCCTTGCTCCGTTGGCGTAGATGTAGTAGCCGACAGGGAAGGTCACAGGGCGGCCGGTGCTGTAGTCGATGTTCAGCGAGAAACTGTACCGTTTGGTGAAGGCATAATTGCCGATAAACTTGAAATCGTGGGGTTTGTCGCTCGGAGCATTATACCAGCGCCCTCCGTTTATGGCCATCAGTCCGGTGTTCTGCGTATCCCGGAGGAAAGAACGGGACCAGGTATAGGACACCCACCCGTTGAGTTTGCCGACGCTTTTGCGGGCCATGAGCTCCACCCCGTAAGACCTGCCGGCGACACGCACAAGGTCATCCGCCAGATTCTCGTTCATCACGAGGATTGCCGAATATGCATAATCCAGATGGTCCCGCACCTGCTTGTAATAGGTTTCGGCGCTGAGGTCCACCTTTCCCCCGAAGACAGTCCAATAAATGCCTGTGGAGGCCTGGTAACCGATGGTGGGGCGTATCTTTGCGTTTGAAAGTTTCCAGGTATTCACGGGGGAGATGGAACTGCTGTTCGAAATCAGGTGGATATACTGGGCGGTGCTGTTCAGTCCGGCCTTGACCGAAAGCACAGGGGTGAACGAATAACGGCCGGAGAGCCGGAGTTCGGGATATGCGTAGAAACTCTTCCCCTGAGAGAAGGAAGAAAGCCGCAGTCCGGCATCGATGGAGTAGGAAGGATCCGGATTCCAACTGTCCGAGAAATACAGCGAGGGCTGGAGCGCAGTCTCCGTGGGGAGGTCTTTGGAAATCACTATCGACTCCTCCCCCAGGGGGCGCCTGTGGCCGCCGTCCAGCTTATAGTACAAGAGTTCTGCGCCGGCGTTCAGGGTGTGCGAGGCAGACAGCGGATGCTTCAGGTTCAGCCTCGCAAACATCTGGTCTACAGACGTTTTCAGGGTGTAAGCCTCGGCCGCATTCTGCTCTTCCTCCATCTCGTTGTTATAGTGGTCCAGGCCTATGGAAGTCTTCGCGGTCCAGGAGCCGGACTCCTTTGTCCAGTGCAGAGAAGCGTTGGCATTCCCGTAACGGAAGGTGGTGTCGGCTCCGAAACTGAATCCGTCCGAAGAGAGATATCCGAATGCCTGGAGAGTGGTGTTTTTATTCGGTTTGCGGGTAATCACGATGGTGCCGTCGTAGAAGCTGGCGGAGCCTCCGGAGAACTCGCTCGAAGTGGGAATCATCCCAAGCAGCCAGTCGGAGTAGGATGTCCTGAAGCCAGTGTTGATGGTGGTCTTGTGCCCCAGGGGGCCTTCCAGGTTAAGCCTGCTTGTAAGGAGCCCCAGCCCCAGCGAACCCCGGAACCCCTTGGCACTTCCCTCCCGCACCCCGACGTCCAGCACGGAACTGACCCTGCCGCCGACGGACGCCGGACCGCCCCCTTTGTGGAGCTCCACCCCGTCCGTCATATCCGGGCTGAATACGGAATTGATCCCGAAGAAATGCGTAGGATAATATATGGTATTGCCGTTGAAGAGGATGAGGTTCTGGTCTGTGCTGCCACCACGGACATTGAAACCGGCAGACGCCTCCCCGACAGTCTGAACGCCGGGAAGCGCCAGTACGACCTTGAGCACGTCACCTTCCCCGAAGGCGGTCGGGATCTTGGAAATCAGCCTGGAATTGATGGACGCCATGCCTATGTCGGAAGTCCTGTGCTGGCGCATGCTCTCCGCGGAGATGCTTGCCGCATCCAGCAGGGTGCTGCGGTCGTGCAACTGCACGTTCAGCACGCCGTCGCCGCATAGGATTACACTGAGTTTCTGCTCCTCCTTGTCGGGATCGTTGAAAGACAGTACGGTCTCTCCGACAGGGATGGTCAGGCAATATCTTCCGTTCTTGTCCGAACGGGTGTATGTGCCAGATCCGTCATCCACTATCAGGACCCCGGCGAGAGGGACGGCTTCATCGTCCGTAATCACACCCTCTATCTTTGCAGATGTCGCGGCCCCGGCTATACCTATTCTGTAGATCTTGTTCTTGTATCTGGCATCTATGGTCTCCGTCAGGGTAGCGGCATCCGAGTGCATCTCGAAGTAACCGGCCGGGAGCGATTCTCTCACCTTCGTGCCGCTCCTCCGGACGGAAGGGGCGACCAGTTCCGCACCGGTGCCTTCCACCGGATGCCAGCTTGGGATGGTCTTCGAGAATGCGCCGTTTTCGGTGGCAGATGCAAGAATCCTTTTGGCCTTACGGGGCCTCAGGCGCACCAAGGTGCCCTTATCGAGCATCCAGAAACTCGTGACCATCTCGTAGAAAGTAATCAGTTTCTCGTCGTATTCCGGGTCGGTGTAGCCGATGTAGGCCGGGCCGTTATGGTTCCCGGGCACCGAACGGTACTTCTTCTGCACCAACTTGAACACCGGAGTGTCGCTGTCGGATACCAACTGCATGAAGCGGGCGGGAGATCTGAAGCCCGCATACTCCAAGTTCACGAACAACTCGTTTTCGCGGGTAAACCATGCGACCTGGCGGGGATCCGGAGCTATGGCCGCGAAGTTCCTGTCCTTACGGACCAGGAGTTTGTCTTCGCAGGCGTCTATCCTCACCTCCACGTCCTCATACAGACAGGCGTTGTAGTACACCGTTCCCTTCCGGAACGACAGCGTATCCCAGTATGGAGTGCCGTTGAAGCCGGATGTGTACTTGGTGGCGATGCGCCCTCGGAACAGCATGGAAGGGCTTTCACCGGGCTCCACCGCCTGTCCCGCCAGCGTAAATGGCAGCAGGAAAGCAAGCAGAAGCAGGGCTATTTCCTTTTTTGATACAGTTCCCATGAGTTGACCAGATTGTGCCAGACTGCATACAGTCCGCCTGCGACGGACGTGACCGGCGTCATATATGAAAGGCCCAGCCAGATGATGAATCCCGTATTCTTCTGCCCCAGGGCCTGGCCTGCAGTGATCGATTCCACACGCCCGTAGCCTTTAGCCACCTTCCTGCCCAACCAGAACTGGAAAAAGCAGCAAATGAGGGATACCACGGCGATGCCGAAAACAACCAGCACGCCGATTCCGCTGTTTACAAGTGCTCCAGTGGCAAGCGACAGTGCCAGGGTCAGCCCCACGGACCAGACATAGAAAGCCCAGCCGGCGTACCTGGCAAGCCAGCGCTGGAGCCCCGGAAGCAGATAACGTATCAGCCAGGCCAGCACGCAAGGCAGCACCAGAATCGAGAAAACCCTTTTGATGATGGCCCAGAACGATGCCAGAAAACTCATCTCCACACCCGGATGCACCATCGGGATCATCAACGGGATCAACAGTGAGGCCAAAGTGTCGGAAAGCACCGTGTATGTCATTATGCCCGGAAGGCTCCCTCCTATCTTGGAAGTGATGACCCCCGCAGCAGCAGCCGTAGGACAGATGAAGCACAACATCGCGCACTCCATCAAGATGCGCCCTCCCCCATGAGCCACGCTCATCGCCATAAAAGCGAAAACCGCAAAGAGCGTTGCCTGGACGGCAATAAGCTCGAAATGCCATTTATGGAATCTGAGGTCGGTGGGGGCGACTGTGTTGAGCTGCAGGAAAAGCATTATGCTCACAAGGATGGGCTGCAGCTTTCTCGCCACCGCCATATAGCCCTCCTCACTGAAAGAAGGTACGTAATGCAGTATAAGGTAGATTGCCGCACCTGCCGTCATGGCCAACGGCAGCATCCAGTTCTTTAAAAAAGTTCTCTCTTTCTCCAGCATCAATGATACAAAAATAAAACATTTTCGTCATTTCTTGGAATTATATTTGCATAACAAAAAAAAGTCATTACCTTTGCAGTGTGATAGTAAACTAATACACTATCCGGACAGATTATGGTTAAGAAGTTAGTTATCATCTCGATCCTTGCCCTGACGGGCATATTTGCATCTGCCCAGAACATAGTCAGCGGCAGAATCATCGATGCTCTCACCAACGCCCCGGAACCCGGAGCCGTCGTGCAGCTTTTCACCGGCGCTTCGGCCGAGAACAACAATATGAAAGGATATGCCCTCAGCGACTCGCTCGGCGTCTTTTCCATACCTTATAAGAATATAGCATCCGGCACCGAGTGCACAGTGCTCGTCGTCAATATGGGGCGGAAGAGCGAGCAACGTTCTTTCCGCATCCAGAGCGGCACCTTCGATCTGGGAACAATAGGATTGGAAGATGACGTCCAGGCCATCCAGAGCGCCAAGGTGTCTGCCGCGAAACCGCTCATCAAGATGGACGCGGACAAGATCGCCTACGATGTGGAGAGCGACGCCGATTCCAAGGCCACGACAGTGCTGGAAATGCTCCGCAAGGTGCCTATGGTGACGGTGGATGGCCAGGATAATATCACCGTGAACGGCAGCAGCAATTTCAAGGTCTATGTGGATGGCAAGCCCAACCAGATGCTCAGTTCCAATCCCTCCAAGATATTCAAGGTTATGCCGGCATCTTCGGTCAAAGGCATTGAAGTTATAACGAATCCCGGCGCCAAGTATGATGCGGAAGGCACCGGCGGAGTGCTCAACCTTATCACCGCACGCACCGAGAGCGGTTCCAGCGCCATTCCGGACGGGGCCAACGGCAGCATCAGCGCAGGCGCAGACACACAGGGAGGCTATGACGGCGGTCTGTTTTTCAATGCGAAGAAAGGCAAACTGACAGTGGGTGGAAACGCTTATGCCGGTGTGCAGCAGCAGAAAGGCAGTTACCAGGAGTCTACCCAGCATCTGCTTGAATCGGGAATCGACCAGACAACCGGCGGCGATGTCGCCAAGCAGAGGAGTCCCTATCTCTTCGGGGATTTCAATGCCAGCTATGAGTTGGATACCCTCAACCTCTTTTCCGCATCCCTCGGCATCGAGAGCTGGTCTTATATGCAGGACGCTACCGGATTCGGCCGTGCGGTGATGGGCTCCGTCCCTCTATACAGTTACGGAGGATACAGCTACGCCAGCGGCGGATCGGCCGGAATCAACGCCAGTTTCGACTGGCAGCACAACTCAAAGAAGAACAAGGAACGCATGACCACCCTTTCCTACCGTTTTTCGAACGATCCCGAAAAGGAATATGTGGAAAGGACTTATGAAGACGTGGTCGGCACGACCCTCAACGACCTTAAGATAGACGGGCGCAACGTTTCGCAGGAGCACACCTTCCAGGCAGACTTCACCACCCCCATCGCAAAGGGGCAGACCGTCAGCAGCGGAGTCAAATACATCTACCGCAACAACTTCTCCAACGATGAGTATTACCTGAATCTCGGCAGCGGTTATGTGCTTCAGCCTACAAACGACTCGGAGTACCATCATCACAACAACATCGCCGCCGTCTATGCCGAGTATGCCGGTTCTTTCGGGAAATTCTCTTTGAAAAGCGGCCTTCGCTATGAGTACACCTTCCTCGATGTTCAATACGCCGATGGCACCTCATACAACGGCAAATACGACAACCTTGTGCCCAACCTCAGCCTGCAGTACAATCTGGGTATGACTTCCAATGTCGGGCTCACCTACAACATGCGCATCCACCGTCCCGGCATCAGCTACCTGAATCCTTTCATTATGCGCTCCTCGACCGACCGGATTTCATATGGCAATCCGGATATCGACCCCGAGAAGACACACAGCTTCGCGCTCAAATACAACTTCTTCTCCCCTGTCATAATGCTCAACGCCGGGCTTTCGTACCGCTTCGGGCAGGGAGGAATCGCAAGCTACCAGAAGTTTGCACCGGATCCCGAAGATCCCGCGGCAATGATCCTGCACAACACCTACGGAAACATTGTGGACAACCGCACATTCGGCTTTAATTATTTCTTCAACATCAACCCTGCAAAAGATACCAGAATCTATTCCAGCGCCAATTTGGGCTATAATGTCATTTCCAGTTCGGTGCTTGACCAGAAGAACAGCGGTTGGAACGGGCACGTCATGCTGGGCGCACAGCAGACCATTTTCTGGGATATGAGGCTCAGCGCCAATCTGTTTGCAAACACAAAGAACTATTCCCTCCAGGGTTGGAACAGCGGATTCAGTGGCGTTGCATTGGGGCTCACCAAGAGTTTCTTCGAAGAAAAGCTGAATGTTTCCGTGCAGGGATTCACCAACCTCAAAGGAGGCGCCAAGGCCAAATTCGAGCAATACTCCGAGGG
>CAMJJO010000003.1 GCA_946406095.1 uncultured Bacteroidales bacterium
CGAACTCGCAGAAGTCCTCGAACAGGGAGTTGGCCCATGCGGGACCGTGGCCCTGAGCGTTGGTGCAGTAAGGAGAGGCAGGGAAGGATGCGCCGTAGATCGAAGAGCATCCGGTAGCGTTCGCGATCATCATGTGGTCGCCGAAGAGCTGGGTGATGTTCTTGATGTAAGGGGTCTCGCCGCAACCTGCGCAGGCACCGGAGAACTCGAACAGCGGCTGGCTGAACTGGGCGGCCTTGAGATTGCTCTTGGGATCGAGAGGAGTCTTGTATCCGACCTTGGCGTTGAGGTAATCGTAAACTTCCTGGTCGGCCACATGCTCGGTGTAGTCCTTCATTGCCAGGCTCTTTTCGGGCTTGGTAGGGCAGACATCGACGCAGTTGCCGCAACCGGTACAGTCGGCGACGGAAACTCCCATGACGAACTTGTAGTCCTTAAGGTTGGCCTTGCCATCGACGAACTTGACGCCGGCGGCCGCCGCTGCATCTGCCTCGGAAGCATCGAGCAGGAAAGGACGGATGGCTGCGTGAGGGCAGACGAATGCGCAGTTGTTGCACTGGATGCAGGTGTCGCCGTTCCAGACGGGCACGGTGACTGCCACGCCGCGCTTCTCGTATGCGGAAGTGCCTGCGGGCATGGTGCCGTCGGCATAGGGGAGGAATGCGCTCACGGGGAGGGTGTCACCTTCCTGGGCGTTCACCACGTCGGCGATTTCCTTCACGAACGAAGGAGCCAGGCGTGCCTTGCCGGGATTCTCGAACTTGGCGGTGATGGATGCCCACTCTGCGGGAACCTTCACTTCGATATACTCTCCGCCGCGGTCGATGGCAGCGTAGTTCATGTTGACGATATTCTCGCCCTTCTTGCCGTAGCTCTTGAGGGCGGCATCCTTCATGTACTTGACTGCATCCTCTGCGGGGATGATGCCGGTGATGCGGAAGAATGCGCTCTGGAGGATGGTGTTGGTGCGTCCGCCGAGGCCGATTTCTGCCGCGATCTTGGTGGCGTTGATTATATAGAGCTTGATGTGCTTCTTGCCGATGACGCTCTTGACGTTGTCGGGGATGCGCTCGAGGGTTTCAGCCTCGTCCCAGAGGGAGTTGAGCAGGAGGCTGCCGCCTTCCTTGATGCCCTTCAGCACGTCGTACTTCTGCAGATAGGAAGGAACGTGGCACGCGACGAAGTCCGGAGTGGATACCAGATAAGGTGCGCGGATGGGCTCCTTGCCGAAGCGGAGGTGGCTGCAGGTGTAGCCGCCGGACTTCTTGGAATCGTAGTCGAAGTAGGCCTGGGAATAGAGGTCGGTGTGGGAACCGATGATCTTGATGGTATTCTTGTTGGCGCCCACGGTGCCGTCGGATCCGAGTCCGAAGAATTTGCACTCGGTGGTGCCGGGCTTCACGATGGAAATCTCACCCTTGGTGGGGAGGCTCTTGAAGGTGACGTCGTCTACGATACCGATGGTGAAGTCGTTCTTGGGGGTCTTCAGCTCGAGGTTGTCGTAAACCGCGATGATCTGGGCGGGAGTGGTGTCCTTGCTGGACAGGCCGTAGCGTCCGCCGACGATCAGCGGAGCATCCGCGACGCCCTGGTAGGCTGCCTTGATGTCCAGATAGAGGGGCTCGCCGAGGGAGCCGGGCTCCTTGGTGCGGTCGAGAACAGCGATCTTCTTGACGGAGGCGGGAATGGCCTTCAGGAGATACTTGGTGCTGAAAGGACGATAGAGATGGACGGACACGAGGCCGTACTTGCGTCCCTGGCCGTTGAGGTAGTCGATGGTCTCGCGTATGGTCTCGGTGACCGAACCCATTGCGATGATGATGTTCTCTGCCTTGGCGTCGCCATAGTAGTCGAAGGGACGGTAGATGCGTCCGGTGGCCTCGCCGATCTCGCCCATGTAACGGGCTACCACATCGGGAACCTCGTCATAAACCTTGTTGCGGGATTCCACGGCCTGGAAGTAGACGTCGCCGTTCTGGGCGGTGCCGCGGGTGACAGGGGCGTCGGGGTTGAGAGCCCTCTCGCGGAACTGCTGCAAAGCCTTGGTGCTCACCATCTTGCGGAGGTCATCCTCGTCGATGGCCTCGATCTTCTGGATCTCATGGCTGGTGCGGAATCCGTCGAAGAAGTGAAGGAAAGGAATGCTGCTCTTGATGGCGGAGAGATGTGCCACGGCGGCGAGGTCCTGTGCTTCCTGCACGGAACCGGATGCCAGCATGGCAAAGCCGGTCTGGCGGCATGCCATCACGTCCTGATGGTCGCCGAAGATGGATAGTGCGTGCGAAGCGAGCGCGCGGGCGGACACGTGGAAGACTGCGGGAAGCATTTCGCCCGCGATCTTGTACATGTTCGGAATCATCAGCAGAAGACCCTGGGAGGCGGTGTAGGTGGTGGTGAGGGCGCCTGCCTGGAGGGAACCGTGCACTGTTCCCGAAGCGCCGCCTTCACTCTGAAGCTCCGTGACCTTTACGGTCTCGCCCCAAAGGTTCTTCTTCCCGTGGGCAGCCCATTCGTCGATGTTCTCTGCCATGGGAGATGAGGGTGTGATAGGGTAGATGGCCGCGTGCTCGCTGAAGAGATATGCGATGCCTGCAACCGCGGTGTTACCGTCACAAGTGATGAATTTTTTTTCTTTAGCCATATTTTATCGATAAATTATGTAGTTGTCAGCTGATGCCGTTGATTGCCACTTCCACGCCGGCCGCGCCGCTGATGCGCTTCACGAGGCCCTGCAGCACGGTGCCGGGGCCGAGTTCGGTGAATTCGGCCGCGCCGTCGGCGAGCATGTTCTTCACGCTCTGCGTCCAACGCACCGGGCTTGTGAGCTGCTTGAGAAGGTTGTCTTTAATGCGGACGGGGTCGGTTTCGGGCAGGGCCGTCACATTCTGGTAGATGGGGCAGCGGGGTGCCTTGACCTCGGTGGCTTCGATGGCCTTTGCGAGCTCGGCGCGGGCGGGTTCCATGAGCGGGGAGTGGAAGGCTCCACCCACCGCGAGGGGAAGGGCGCGCTTTGCGCCGGCGGCCTTCAGGGCGTCGCACGCGGCGAGCACGGCCTCTTTCTCTCCGGAGATTACTATCTGACCGTCGCAGTTGAAATTGGCGGGGATAACTATTCCGGGGATCTCGGCGCAGACTTTCTCGACTGTGTCGTCCGGCAGGCCGATGATGGCGGCCATGGTGCCGGGCACCTTTTCGCAGCATTTCTGCATCTCATTCGCACGCACGGCCACAAGCCTGAGCCCGTCTTCGAAACTGACGGCTCCGGCCGCCACGAGTGCGGAGAATTCGCCGAGGGAGTGGCCTCCGACCATATCCGGCTTTTCAAGACCGGGAGTGCAGAGGGCGAGTGCGACGGAGTGGATGAAGATGGCGGGCTGCGTCACTTTGGTAGCGCGAAGCTCTTCATCCGTGCCGTTGAACATTATGTTTGTAATGTTGAATCCGAGTATATCATTTGCCTTGTCCATCAAGGCTTTTGCCTCGGGACTGCTTTCATAGAGTTCTTTTCCCATTCCGGGGAACTGGGCCCCCTGTCCGGGGAAAACGTATGCCTTCATATCCGATTTAGGTTTAAGTCTACAAATATAACCAAAAAAATGGTATATTTGCAGTCCATTTTGCCGCTTTGCTGGCAATTCGGCCATGCCCCTGTAGTTTAATGGATAGAATTTCGGATTCCGGTTCCGACGATAGGCGTTCGATTCGCCTCGGGGGTACGAAAAAAGGACAGGTAGAAGCCTGTCCTTTTTTCGTTTTATTGGAGTTAAAGATTAGTAACCGAACACTTCTTCGAGGCTGACGACCTTGACCGGGCCGAGAGTCTTGAGGAAGTTCTGATCCAGGTCGGCGGGATCGCCGAGGATGCCGTAGACATATCCGCGTCCGGCAACCCATTCCTTCTGGACGGCCTTAACATCTTCCAGAGTCATATCTTGGATGGCGTAGAAGGCGGTCTTGTCGGCGGGCTCGGAAAGGCCCATGCGCCTGCACTGGCGATAGAGGTAGAGCACGGACGAGCCGTTGAACCTCTTGGTGCGGAGACGCGACAGGATGCCATCCTTGGCAATTGCGAAAGCAGCCTCGGACTCAGGGATGTTTTCTACAATCTCTTTCATGCCTTCAGAAGCGATTTTCAGCTTGTCGTTCTGGCTGGCTATGTAAGCGAAATAGGTATATCCGTTGACGGGATCGCCCGGTTCTTCCAGATATGCATAGGCGCTGTAGGCAAGGCCGCGGGCCTCACGCATCTCCTGGAAGACGATGCTGTTCATCCCTCCGCCGAAGTACTCGTTGTACATGTTGATTCCGGCGCTCTTGGAGAGGTCGAAAGTGCCACCGAGGTTTGCATATTGGATATATTGGAACTGCTTGGATTCATAAGGGGCGATGATCACCTGAGGCTCATCGGTGGCAAGAAGCTTGGTGAACTGCTCTTCGAGCTTCTCGGGTTCTGCACCCACGTTATGGTTCTCGGCAAGCTGCTTCTTTACGACGCTCTTGGAAGCGGGCCCGTAATAGAGGATCTCGTGGCCCTTGCCGGCAAGTTCGCGTGCTGTTGCGAGGAGTTCCTCGGAAGTGAGTGCGAGCACCTTGTCGTTGGGAAGAGTGGTCTTGGAAATGAACTCGGGGCCGTAGAAAAGATAGCGGCGGAGAGCGTTCGAGCAAGACCTCTGGCTGGCCTTGGCGTCGATGCGGTTCTTCATTTCGTCATTCTTGAAGTTCGCAAGGATGGTCTCATCCGGAACAGCGTTCGCAAGCAGGTTCTCGACTATTTTGAGAGCCTCGAATACATTTTCGCTGAGTCCGTTCACCGAGAAGGTCGTGCTATGGGCACCGGCGCTCATATTGAAACTGCAGGCGAGGTCGTACATCTTGCGTTTGATATCCTGGCTGCTCATTTCGGGAGTGCCGAGATACCCGAGATAGTCGAATGCGTAGTTCAGCACGGGAACATCCTCGGTGCCGCGGTTGAACACTATGCTGATGTTTGCAATGTCATTGATTTCGTTCTTCTTATAGAGGACGTCCACGCCTTCGCAGAGGGCGAACTTGTCCATATCCTTGTTGAAGTCCACGAATACGGGCTCGATGGGCTTCACCTCGCTGGCGGCAATTTCATCGAGGAAGGCGCTGCGCTTGTCGCGGTTGGTTGCGATGGGGGTGATGGCCGGAGCCTCGATCTTCTTCTGGCTGTCGTCCACTCCCTGACGCTTGTAGGAGATGACATAGTTGTTGTCCTTCAGGTACTCGTTGGCGAAGTCCACCACATCCTGCTTGGTCACCTTGCTGTAGCGCTCGATGTCGAGGGCGGCATCCTTCCAGTCGATACCGGCGATGAAGGCGTCCACGAACATATTCGCACGGGAACTGTTGTTCTCCAGCTGGCGCATCTTCTGCAGGCGGATGTTGTTGACGGTGGAGGTGATGAGTTCTTCGTCGAATTCACCGGCGCGCAGCTTTGCAATCTCTTCAAGGGCAAGGTCTTTCACCTCATCCAGGGTCTGGCCCTGCTTGGGCATGCCCATAGCCAAGAAGAAGCTGTAGTCCGGCTGGGTGTTGGTTCCTGCATAGAGGTACATGGCCTTCTGCTGCTGATTCACATCCAGGTCGATGAGACCGGCCTGGCCATTGCTAAGGATGCTGGATGCAATCTCGGAGACGGCTGTGGTCTTGAGATCGGTGGCGCCGGGAAGCCTCCATCCCATGGCGAACATCTCGGCCTCGAGGCCCTTGACTTCCTTGACCACGGGCTCGGTGATGGGCTGTTCGGGCTCATACTCGAGCTTGGGGATGTCCGGATTGGGTTCCCAGTCGCCGAAGTACTTCTTGATGATCTTTACCGCCTCCTTGGGGTTGAAGTCGCCGGAGAGGCAGATTGCGATGTTGTTCGGGCGGTAGTAGGTATTGAAAGTGCGCTTGATGTTGGTGATGGAAGGGTTCTTCAGCTGCTCCTGGGTGCCCAGAACGGTCTGGGTGCCGTAGGGATGATGGGGGAAGAGACCCTGATAGATGGATTCATACATCTTGCGGCCATCGCTGGTGAGGTTCATGTTGTACTCCTCGTAAACCGCCTCAAGCTCGGTGTGGAAACCGCGGATGACGTTGTGACGGAAGCGGTCTGCCTGAATCTTCGCCCAGTTTTCCACCTGGTTGGAAGGGATGTCCTCGGTGTAGACGGTCTCGTCGTAGGAGGTCCATGCGTTGGTGCCGCGGGCGCCTATCATGCTCATCATCTTGTCGTACTCGTTGGGGATGGCGATCTGGGAAGCCAGATAGCTGATGGAGTCGATCTTGTGATAATGGGCCTTTCGTGCGGCGGGATCGGTGATTGTGCGGTATTGCTCGTAGAGCTGCTCGATCTGGTCGAGGTAAGGCTTTTCAGCCGCATAGTCCTGGGTGCCGAACTGCTCGGATCCCTTGAACATGAGGTGCTCGAAATAGTGGGCGAGACCGGTCGTTTCCTTAGGGTCGTTCTTGCCTCCCACACGCACCGCGATGTAGGTCTGGATGCGGGGTTCTTCCTTGTTGACGGTCATGTAGACCTTAAGCCCGTTATCCAAGGTGTAGATTTTAGAATTCATGGGGTCTCCGGCAACTTTTTCGTACTTGTTGCAGGCCCCGGCAGCCGTAATCGCGACGGCAGCAATGAGTAATAACTTGATTTTTCTCATTTTATAAAGATTATTTGCTACAAAAGTAACATAATTAGAAAAAAATACATACATTTGTTGTTGAAGTTTTTCATAGTTTAAGTTTAGGTTAAGTAGCGGGGTGCTCGCAGTGATGCGAGTCCCCGTGAATTTTTTATCCCAAGGATGTCGTTTTTTTTAAGTTTGCATATACGGAAACTTAAAAAATCGTACTTTATGGCATGTTTGCGGGGGTAGATTTAAGTTTCCTTTCTATATTATTGCAGGAAAAAACGCTTTATGAGAACAAACGTCCATTTTCCTGCGCGCGCGGCCGCCTTTCTTGCCGCAGTCTTAATTGCTTCATCGTGCCTGACTCCAGTTCCCGCGGCCGTAGAACCCGCAGTGCTCCGGCTTGGGCTCTCAGATGACCATTCCACACGTGCGACCTCCGACCCGTTCGACACCGATGCCTATATCCTGACCCTGACATCTTCAGAAGGCAAGACCGCCTTCAGCGGCCTGTGGGGCGGGCGTCCGGCCGAGTTCGAACTCGCCCCCGGCACCTACGCGATCTCAATGATCTCCGGCACTTTCAAGGACCCCGCCTTCGACTGTCCGCAATTCGGCGACACCCGTCGCATTACCCTCTCCGAAGGGCAGGTGGCAGATGTGGAACTCTCTGTCTGCCAGCTGAATTCCGGCCTGAGACTGAAGCTGGACGAGAAGTTCGTCGCCACCTATAAAGATGCCTCGTTGTTCCTGCGCTCCGTGTCTGGTACCCTGGCAATCGGATATGGCGAGACGCGCACTGCCTATTTCCTGCCCGGGCGCGTTGCCATCCTTCTCAATAATCAAGGAAAAACTTCCACGGTGCATAGCATGGAGCTGCGGCCCGGCGAGATTCTGACACTGCGGCTGAGTGTGGCGGAAACCATGCCCAAGGCGGTGCCGGTGACCGGGGTGAATGTCAGCGTGCAGGTAGATACGGTGCGTCTGTGGTCATCTGTCGAGGTCGACTGGGATGGTTCTTCGGTGGGGGATGATCCGGCGACGACGGTCCCCAACGCGGTCAGCGTGAGTGCGGCACGCGGAATGGCCGGTTCTAAGGATGTGTGGGTCTGCGGATACATCGTCGGAGGGGATCTCTCATCGAAATCCTGCTCCTTCGAGGGGCCCTTCTCCGCCCGCACGAATCTGGTCCTGGCCGACGTTCCGTCTTGTTCCGACCGCGGCCGGTGCTTGGGCGTGCAGCTAGCCGCGGGAGATATCCGGAGCGCCCTCAATCTGGTAGACAACCCGTCGCTTCTCGGCCGCCAGGTGTGGCTACGGGGCGATGTGGTGGAATCCTACTATGGCATTCCAGGCCTTCAGAAACTTACGGATTATAGATTGTGAAAACTGAGCCCCTAAAAAAAGAAAACCTGCTCTTTGAGCAGGATAAGGGAGTCGAACCCTCCTCCTTGGCTTGGGAAGCCAATGCACTACCGATGTGCTAATCCTGCAAATGCGAGTGCAAACATAGGCAAAATTTTTGTAATCGCCAATATTATAATTAAATTTGCAGACTACACTATTTTTATAAATATGGCATTAGCAGACGTTATCAAAGCATTGTTCGGATCCAAGGCCGACCGCGACTACAAGGCAGTCAAGCCACTTCTGAACAAGATATTGGCAGCATACGACGATATTGACAAATTGTCAGCGGACGAACTCCGCGCCCATTCGGCCAAGCTCCGCGAGCATCTCCGCGAGGTGGAGAAACCTTTCGAGGACCGGATCGCAGAAATCCGCCTCGAGCTGGACAAGGATATTCCCGTATCCGAAAAGGAGAAACTCGCAACCGAGTCCGACAAACTTGTGAAGGACGAAGACGAGGCTATCGAGAAGGCCCTGAACGATATCCTTCCCGAAGCATTCGCCATCGTCAAATCGACGGCAAGGCGCCTTGCACAGAATGAAACCATCGAGGTGCAGGCCAGCGACTTCGACCGCACCCTTGCAGCAACTCACGACTTCGTGACCATAGACGGCGACAAGGCAATCTACCACAACAAGTGGGTGGCCGGCGGCAACGAGATTCTCTGGGACATGGTGCATTACGATGTGCAGCTCATCGGCGGTATCGCCCTCCATCAGGGCAAGATAGCCGAGATGGCGACGGGTGAAGGTAAGACCCTGGTGGCAACCCTCCCGGTGTTCCTGAACGCGCTCGCAGGAAAGGGCGTGCACGTGGTCACCGTGAACGACTACCTCTCCAAACGTGACTCCGAGTGGATGGGGCCGCTCTACATGTTCCACGGCCTCAGCGTAGACTGCATCGACAAGCATCAGCCCAATTCGGATGCCCGCCGCAAGGCCTATGAGTGCGACATCACCTTCGGCACCAACAACGAATTCGGCTTTGACTATCTGCGCGACAACATGGCCATCAACTCCGACGACCTTGTTCAGCGCAAGCATCACTACGCCATCGTGGACGAGGTCGACTCCGTCCTCATCGATGACGCCCGTACCCCTCTGATCATTTCCGGGCCGGTCGCCAAGGCGGAGGATGACGGCCAGTATATGGAGTTCCGTCCCTATGTGGAGAAGCTTTACCAGGCTCAGCGTTCCCTTGTGAATCAGGTGCTTAACGACGCCAAGAAGGCCATTGCGGCCGGAGATGAGCAGGAAGGCGGAAAGCTCCTCCTGCGTGCCCACAAGGGGCTTCCCAAGTATCAGCCTTTGATCAAGTTCCTGAGCGAGCAGGGCATGAAGGTGCTGCTGCAGAAGGCAGAGAACTACTATATGCAGGATAATGAGCGTGAGATGCCGGTGGTGACGGATCCTCTTTATTTCGTCATCAACGAGCAGCTCCATTCGGTGGATATGACCGACAAGGGCCACGAGGTTCTTGCCAACGCGGTGGGGAACGAAGACTTCTTCGTCATCCCGGATGTCGGCAGCAGCATTGCCGCTATCCAGAACGCGGGTGGTCTCTCCCTCGAAGAGAAGCAGCAGAAGAAGGATGAACTGATGGAGGACTTCTCTCTCAAGAGCGAGCGAATCCATACGGTCAACCAGCTGCTGAAAGCATATACGATGTTCGAGAAGGACATCGACTACATCATAGTGGACGGCAAGATCAAGATCGTGGACGAGCAGACCGGCCGTGTGATGGAAGGCCGCCGCTGGAGCGATGGCTTGCACCAGGCTGTAGAGGCAAAGGAAAACGTGAAGGTGGAGGCTGCCACACAGACCTTTGCCACCATCACCCTCCAGAACTACTTCAGGATGTATCACAAGCTTTCCGGCATGACCGGTACGGCAGAAACCGAGGCGGGTGAGTTCTGGAGCATCTACAAACTGGACGTGATGGTGATCCCTACCAACCGCCCCGTCATCCGCGACGACCAGGACGACCTTATCTACAAGACCAAGAAAGCAAAATATGCGGCCGTGATCCAGCGGATAGTCGAGCTCTCTTCCGAGGGCAGGCCGGTGCTGGTGGGTACGACCGACGTGGAGACTTCCGAGCTCCTCAGCCGAATGCTCAAGATGCGCGGAATCCGCCATAACGTGCTGAATGCCAAGGAGAACGCCAGGGAGGCGGAGATCGTCGCCCAGGCCGGCCAGAGCAGCACGGTCACCATCGCCACCAACATGGCTGGCCGTGGTACCGATATCAAGCTTTCTCCCGAAGTCAAGAAGGCGGGAGGCCTTGCCATCATCGGCACCGAACGCCACGACAGCCGCCGTGTCGACCGCCAGCTGCGAGGCCGAAGCGGACGTCAGGGGGATCCCGGTTCGTCCGTATTCTATATTTCGCTGGAAGATAAGCTGATGCGTCTCTTCGGCTCCGAGCGTATCGCCGGCATAGTGGACCGCCTCGGCATGAAAGACGACGAGGCCCTGGAGAGCTCGATGCTTTCCTCCACCATCGAGCGTGCGCAGAAGAAGGTGGAAGAGAACAACTTCGGCATCCGCAAGCGTCTGCTCGAATACGACGACGTCATGAACTATCAGCGTGAGGCCATATACTCCCGCCGCCGCAACGCAATCAGCGGCGAGAAGGTGGAAATCGACCTCAGCAACATGATGATAGATACGGCTTCGCTCATCATCGACCAGTGCAAGGGAATGGATTTCGATTCATTCCAGGAGACGCTGATGGCAAAGCTCTCGATCGATGCCGGTTTCAATGCCGATTTCTATGAGCACGCCAAGGAAGATGAGCTGGTGAAGGCCCTCATCAACCATATGCAGGAGGTCTATACCAGGCGTATGGACGTGCTGGTGGAGAAGCTTTCTCCTATCATCAAGCATGTGTACGAGAAGCAGGGGACGATGTATCAGAACATCGCCATTCCGGTTTCCGACGGCCGCAAGACCATGACCGTTTCCGTCAACCTCGAAAAGGCCTACAACAGCGAAGGCCGCGAAGTTGGCAAGACCCTCAGCAAGAACATCATCCTCTATCAGATAGACGAGCACTGGAAGCAGCATCTCCGCGATATGGACGACCTCAAGCAGAGCGTCCAGAACGCCTCTTACGAGCAGAAGGATCCTATCGTGGTCTACAAGCTCGAGAGCTACAATCTCTTCGCCCAGATGCTTGAGTCCCTAAACCAGGATGTGCTTAGCTTCCTCCTGCGTGCCTTCGTGCCGCTGAGGGATGCTTCCGAGGCTGGAAACCGTCCTGCGATGCGTCCCCGCCAGGATATGTCTTCCCTCCAGGCCGGCCGTCAGGACCTTACCACCAACGGCGAGCAGAAGGCCAATACACCCATACGTGTCGATAAGAAGATAGGACGCAACGATCCTTGCCCCTGCGGCAGCGGCCTAAAATACAAGAACTGCCACGGAAAGGGCATCGTTTAACAGAATATAATATTTGAACAGATATGAGTTACATCAACAAATCTACAGCACCTGTGGTAGACGCCAACAACGTCAGCCACATATCCTCCGGAACCGTTATCAAGGGTGAAGTTTCGTCCGTGGCAGATATCCGTGTTGACGGAGAAGTCATGGGCAAGGTCTACTCCCAGGGCCGTGTGGTTGTTGGGGAAGACGCGTCCATAACCGGCACCCTGGCCTGCGACAATGTCGATTTCTGGGGAAAGATCGAAGGCGATATCTACGTGAAGGACACCTTCTCCCTCAAGGGCACGGCAACCGTTAACGGTAATATCCATGTCCGCCGTCTCCAGGTGGATATGGGCGCCCAGATCAACGGCACCTGCAACATGATTACGGAAGAAGATTACGAGACCTTCATCAAGGACGTGATCACCACCAAAGCTCCCGTAATCGAGTAAGAGAGTTTCATTCAAGTTCCGGAACCCGCCTGATATTATACAGGCGGGTTTCTGTTTTATTATAGGAAATGTCGAAGCATCGGTACTCGTCCCGCCCCCGGCGTATGCGCCGGAACTCGGTCACATACTCTGAGCGGAAGCCGGCGTCGGCCAGCGATGCCAGCTCCGGGGCTCTTTCTCCGGATTCCAGCACCATCTTCAGCACCTGATAGTTCTTGTCCAGGATTCCCAGCACCCTGTTCCTGCGGTGGCGGGCGGGGCCGTTCAGGGAATTGTTCCATTCATTCTTGCATCTGCTGCAGCAGAACCGCTTGTCCGCCCTGCCCGAAATTGGCTTTCCGCAGTTGAGGCAGACTCTTTCCTCTTCGTGTTTCTGTTCGTTCATCTCTTTTTTTTGCAGAAAAGTTGAGAAGGATAATCCGGATTTCCAAATTTTTTCGGCAAACATATAAAAATTTAAGTTTAGGCAAATCATAAGAAAAATCTTATGGTCTTTTAAAAACACACAATCGTCAGCAGAAACAGAAATTAAGGCAAATGTTTGCCACGATTCTTTGGTAATGGCGTCGCTCTGCCTTTCCTTTGCATCGGACCAAAAAACAAAGAATATGGAACAAATCAACAAAACCGAATTGCGTGGTCTCGTGGGGTTTGTAAGGCTCCAGGAGGTCGGAGGGAAGAAAGTGGCGCATTTCACCGTTGCCACTTCGATGGCTTACAACGACCGCAGCGGCTCTGCGGTTATCGAAACTCAATGGCATAACGTGACTGCCTGGGAGGGCAAGCGTATCGAGGGCCTGGAAAAACTGAAGAAAGGGGATAAAGTCTGGCTCTTCGGACGCATCCGCTATACCAAGTTCAAGGGAGCCGACGGTGTCGAACACAATTCCACTGAAATCATTGCCAACAGGATGACAATTATCGACGACGATGATGCTTTCCCTTGCGAGATGTAGGCTGCTGGTTCTGTCGGTGCTTGTCCTGTGCTCGTGTGCACAGGCCCGCAAGATAGAATCGGTCAGGTCCGGAGCTTTCGTTCCGGGCCTGGCCCTGGCAGAAGATGTCCGCCCGCCGGAAGTGCCGGTGGAAACCCTTATCAGCGACACCATGATGATAAAGGATGCCGAAGGAAGGGATCTGATCATAATGAAAGCGGTGCGGGACGAGAACGGAGATATGGTGGCCAGCGACGTGATTCTGCCTTCGGTGGTAGTCGCCAGTTTCCGAAACGTGGCCGAGAGGCTTGGCCTGGTGGACCTGAGGTTCGACCTGAAGGTGCCTGCCGACCTTACCGACAGCCGATGGCAGCTGAGGCTGTCTCCCGTAATGCATATCATGGGGGAGGAGGTGGCTCTGGATCCGGTCTTCATCACCGGTTCGCAATACCGGGCGGCACAGTTGCGCGGCTACGAAAGATACGCCAGATTCATCGACAGCATAGTCACCGATACCACTCTTTTCATCAGGAAAAACGAACTTGAATTGTTCCTTAGGAGAAACCTGCCGGAACTGTATGCCTTCCGGGAAGACAGCTCCAGGGTGAGCGACGAGCAGTGGAAGTCGGCTTTCGGAGTCACAGGCCCGGAAGCGGTGGATCATTACACCGATCATTATCGCAAGCGCCTGAATGCCCGTAAGGCCGGGCGAAAGGACAAGATGTTCCGTAAATACGTCAAGGCCCCCATCCGCACGGAGGCTCTCCGGCTGGACACGGTCGTGGTGGCCGAATCCGGCGACATTTCCTACAGTTATGTGCAGACAATCCATACCCGCCCGAATCTGAGAAAAGTGGAGATAGAACTGATCGGGAGCATCTTCGAAGAGGACAGGGAGATCTGCAAGCTGCCAAGCCCCGGCAATCTGACGTTCTACATCAGTTCGCTTTCTTCATTTGCGGAGGATAGGGAAAGATTCCTTACAAAGGTGGTCTCACGCCGGGTGGAAGCAAATACGTCCTGTTATATAGAATTCGGCGCCGGAAAGGCGGAAATCCTGGAAAACCTGGGGATGAATGCCTCCGAGATGGGCCGTATCAAAGGAAATATCCGGGACATCCTGGAGGACGACAAATATGACCTGGACTCCGTGGTAATCACCGCATTTGCATCCCCCGAGGGATCGGCGGCCTCCAATTCCAGACTCGCACTGCGCCGGGCCGGAGCTGCATCGGACTTCTTTTCCGGCTACACGCATTTCCTGATCGATAGCCTGTGCATGGCTGGAGATATCCCCCGTGTGGATTTCATCTCCCACGGTGGAGGGGAGAATTGGGATATGTTCGAGCGCCTTGTAGATGCCGACACCCTGATTCCTCCCGCATCTCTTGAAAAGCTCAGGGAAAAGATGGAAATCAGGGATCCGGATGGCCGGGAGGCGTCTTTTCGCCGGCTGGAAATCTATCCATACCTGAGGAAAAACATCTATCCAAGGCTCCGGATGGTCCGCTTCGACTTCCATCTGCACAGAAAGGGAATGGTGAAGGATACCATCCATACCACTATCCCGGACACCCTTTACAGTCAGGGGGTGCAGGCTCTCAAAGACAGGGACTATGAGCGTGCGCTGGCGCTGCTGCTGCCATACCGCGATTATAACACGGCGGTGGCATTCCTCTCGCTGGGCAGGAATCACAATGCAATGGAGATACTTGAAAAACTGGAACAGACTCCTCAGACGGACTATATGAAGGCTGTACTCTATTCCCGTTTCGGGGATGGACGGAATGCCGTCCAGCACTATATGAATGCCTGCTCGGCAGACAGGAGTTTCGTCTTCCGCGGGAGTCTTGACCCAGAAATAGCAACCCTTATAAAACACTATAATTTAAATCTTTACGATCAATGAAAAAGTACATTTATCTGGCAGCGTCATTCGCTGCGGCGGCTCTTTGCGGCTGCAACAAACAAAACCCCGTTCAAACTATCATGCATGAACCCGATGGCTGTGCACAGATCGCCTTGTCTCTTGCCGGGAGCAGGAGCACCAAGGCAAGCGTCGACGGAACCGATGTGGAAAATGAGGTCGGAACGGTGGACGTGTTCGTATTCTTCAAGGGAGGTGAGTTCGACGGACGCCTGGACGCCTACGAACATTTCGACACCGCCCCGTATACACTGAGCGCAACGGCGGGAGACAGGACAATCTACGCCGTAGTCAACAGCGAGCACTCGAAATCGGTACTGGAAACCATTTCCACACAGACGGAACTGCTTTCGAAAATGGCGACTCTGTCCTCCCAGAAAAACGCGTCGAATAAACCGGGATTGTTCACAATGATTGGCAGCGTAAACCGCACGGAGGCCACCTCCAATGCACTTGTGGCCGGTGTGAATTCAGTCACCGTGACGGTAGACCGCATGGTTTCCAGGGTGCGTCTCCAGAAGATTACCCGTGCATTCGAGTCTTCTGCATTGGCTTCGCAGGATTTCCGCGTAGACGAGGTCTATCTGGCGAATGCGGAAAGTGTCGATGAGTATGGGCCCGGGCATACCCCAGCGGCTGATGAATTCGTCAATAAACTCGGCGTGCCGGATGAAAGCTATGACATATGGCTGCGAAGGGCCCTGTCGTCAACACTCGCGAACAACGAATCTAAAACTCTCACGGATGCATCCTACAGCCTTTATGCAATGCCGAATCCGGTGGACACCGACAGCGAGGCGACGCCCTTCACCGTCCGTAATACAAAGCTCGTGGTCAAGGCCACCCTGGCAGGGAAAGCGCTGTATTATGTGATTCCTCTGGGTGCGATCCGTGGAAATACCACCTACGATATCAGCGAACTGGTGCTGACGAGGCCGGGATCTTCGGACCCTGAGCAGAAAACGGAAGTAGCCTCCTGCACGTTCACGCTGGAGATCAGTCCCTGGACCGTCGTGCCGGTGGAAACGGAAACAGGCAGGTATGTGATATGAGAACGCTTGGATTGCTTGCCCTTGCCTTGCTGGCGGTGGCCTGCACGGTGAAGGAGGACAGGACGTTCTGCCCGGCTTGGTGCGTGGTCTATTCCGACGGTTATGTGGCCGAAGGGTGCAACGGCAATCTGACTTGCAATATCGCCATAGGCGAAGACAGCAACTTCGAGTACGGGCGGCAGGATTACGACAGTTTCACCCACAAGGGAAACCTGGTAATGGAGGTCCCCAGGAACGAGGAGGTCTATGTGGATGTTTTCTGCGGTCTGGAAGGGATGGAACTGATAGGATCCGTGCTGAAGATACCGATGGGTTGCGCCTGCGACAACGTTTACTCCGGCCACGGACAGGTTTTCATCCAGGGCGAAGAAGGGGAGACCGGCCTTCCGCTGAATAAGGATTATACCCAGATAACGATGAAGGTGAACGGTATAGTCGACGGATACTATCCCTTCGGTTTCCGCATCAGAGGCAACGTCGATGGGTACGAACTGCCCGGAGGCAGGCCGCACAGGGGCGAGTTCGACTACATACCCAAGGTCGAGAGCGGGAATATCTTCCGGGCCAAGGTGCCGAGGCAGCTTGACGATTCCCTTGTCCTGGAAGTATTCCACCTGGACGATGGCTCTCTGGTCACCATCCAGAATCTCGGAAAGATTATCCGGGATATGGGCTATGACTGGAATGCCAGGGACCTTAAAGACATAGGTATAGGAGTGGATGTTTCGGAGGCCTCTTTCAGGGTTGTCATCGAAGCCTGGGAAATATCCGAGACAGTAACGGTAGTATTTTAAAAACAATTGATAATGAAAACGTTAAATATAATATTTGCGGCGATGGCCGCGATTGTGGCGATGTCCTGCAACAAGGATGCAAGCATGACGGAGAGGAAGTTGCCGGGGCATTGCGAACCTATCAGTTTCAAGGTCGATGGGGTGAACGTGGACGTATCCACCAAAGTGACCCCCGTTACGGATCTGGCCTCTTTCAATGTCATGGCCAGTACCGGAACCGTGGCGTATGAGACTTATGCCTGGACCGTAGTTGCTACAAAATCGGGAGACAGCTATATTACGAACAAGTATTGGCCCAGTACCGACCCTTCGTATCATTTCTATGCGGCCAATACTTCTTTGAGTTTTATGTCGAACGGAGCGACGGTCACTGTGGACAGTTCGGAGGATATAGTCTGCGCATACAAGAGCAGCCCGCAGTATGGTGTCCCGACACTGGTCAATTTCCGCCATATCCTGACCAGGATCGGCACGGCGACGATAAGCATCCCAGACGGCTACTCCATATCGGATGCAAGTATAGGAATCAAGAAAATAAGGACTTCGGGCACCTACAATCTGCGCACGAAGGGGTGGACCGGGACCAACGAAATCCAGATGCAGCCAGTGCAGGAGGGGAGCAACGATCTGTATTTCATTCCCGGGCAATATGATGTCAGCGTGACTTTTACCCTCACCAAGGGAGATTTCACCGGCACATACACAAGTGTGACCAATGTGGATTTCCAACCAGAAAAAATAAACAATCTGGAAATCAATATCGTCAAGGATCCTGCCGTGCTGGTAAGCTTCTCCGTGACGGTTATAGACTGGGAGGCCAAATCGGTTCCTGTAACTTTGACATAGAGTTATGAAAAGGCTTTCCATAATGCTATTGCTCCTGTGCGGGTGCACGACCGAACTGCGTCAGACCCAGAACCTGACTGCAGAGGCGGAGCCTACCCGTATCGAATTCAGGGGGGTGAAATCTTCTGAAGGAAACGGAGATGCCGGCTTATCGGAATTCCACTATCTGACCTACGATTTCAATCTTGGCAGTTGGAGCGGAGAGCTGGGAGGCACTGCGGTCCGGGGCGGAAACGACTCCGGGCCGTTCTTCCCGGCTGATGCTACCAGACAATACTGGCCGGAGGGCAAGATTTACTCTTTTTATGCTTCGGGCTATAACAATGCCCTGACTTATGAAGAAGAGGATGTGGAGTTCGGCACGGCCATGATGCTATACAGTTCAGGCACGACGGCTACCCTCAGCATAAAGAACAGGCATCATAACGTGGACTGGATGGCGGCCAAAGTGCTGCATCAGGAAAAGGTTGACGGCATTCCGCTGCAATTCAAACACGTTTGTGCACGAGTGTGCGAACTGATTTTCAATTTGGAGGCATACAAGACATGGATAGAGGAGAAGGAACTGGATATTTCCGACATAGTCTCCGTAAACTGCAGCCTTAGCGACGTGGATGAACAGACCTATGTGTTTTCTTCCGAGAGCCAGAGCCTGTTCAGGAGAGAATCGTCGGACTATACGGATTCGCCCTTGCACCAGATTGACGGACGCAGAAGCCTGAATCTGGCCGCCGGAGGCTCGTCGGCAAGCATCTCCTATTATGCATTTCCGGGCAGACACACCATTAAGATTCACATCCAGGCTGTGGATGCTGATGGAGTGCAAGTGGTGGACGACCGTGTGCTGAGTGGAGAAGTGGACCTGCCGATGAACTCCGACTGTTCGCTGAATATCGTGCTGAACCCGGATGAACGCAAGCTGGGAATCGCTGTGATGACCTCCATCGCTGCCTGGGATTCGGGAGGCGCCGGAACTGTGATGGAATAAAGACTGCAAAATATGAAAAGGATACTGATTTGCATTCCGCTGATCGTGCTGGCGGTCTCCTGCTCCGGCTTGACAGATGCCGGTCCGGTGCCGGCACAATCCATCTCCCATACACGCAAGGTTCCGCTGCGCCTCCGCTCAAGCGGCAGCCGTTCGCTGGATCTATGCGCATTCCGCAGCGACGGTTCGCTGTATGCTCACGTCCGGCGGGAAGGGGATTCGATTACGGCGGAACTTGCCGCGGGAGAAACTATGATCTGGTGGCTCGTGGCGGATGCTCCGGAGGAATTGCTGGAGACGACGGCATCTCTGGCACAGTTGGAACGTGCTAAAGTGTTGCTTGAGGATAATACGAGGGAATCGTTCGTAATGACCGGATACGGGGCGGGAGTCCTGACTGGGAATACGGAGAAAGTCCTGAATATGAGAAGGCTCGTGTGTAAGGTGTCCGTAGGAAAGCTGACACCTTCTTTCCTCGGAGAAGAAGAGTATGCGGGCAAGCGGGCGGTTCTGGAAAGGGCGTTTCTCCTGAATGCTCCAAGCGCCGTTTTTCTCGATGGCAAGCCATCTGCGGATGACATGTGCAATGTCGGTTGCCTGGATTCCGGCCTGCCCCGGGGATTGTCCGATCTGGTCTCATGTGACCTGGCGTCGAATCTGGAAGGCACTGCCGCCCGCAGCCTGGACCTGAGTCTGTATTGCTGCCCCAATCCGCTTGGGAATACCAGTCTGGTTCTGGAACTGTCGATAGAAGGGGAGACCAGCTACTATCCGATCTCCCTTCCTCCGTTGCAGAGCAATTGCGAGTACCATGTTCCGGAAGTGGAGCTGCTCGGAGATGGGTCGGCGTCTCCGGATTTGCCGGTGGACAGGAAGTCGGTCGGTTTTACCATAGTGGTGAATCCTTGGGAAAATGAATATAAGGATCTAATATTGGATTAAATGCAAAACAAATGAAAATCAACAATATACGTTATTTGATATTGCTGCCTGTCCTGCTTGCGCCAAGCTGCTCCGAAGAGTATCTTGCCGAAATGGCTCCCGGCACCGAGGCGGACATAAATCTGACCGTGAGCGGCGATGTCTCGTCGAAGAGCTCGCTGCTCGCAAACGAGAGCCTGGTGAAGGACCTGAATATCTGGGTGTATTCATCCTCGGGGCAGTTGGTGGAGACCTTCTTCCTGGATGGGCTGTCGTTTTCGTCATCGGGCAGCGTGAACGTCACCACGACGGCCGGAGGGCACAGCAAGCTTATAGTTATAGGCAATGCGGGGCGGGCTCTGAACGCCCCGGCAAGGAGTACGGACAGCGTGCAGATATCGATGTCTTATCCTAACGATGCCTCGGCAGCGATGCCGATGGTAGGCGAGGGCCTGCTCAGCCTGACTTCCAGCGGCATGCGAAGTGACGTGGAATTGAACAGGGCCATGTGCAGAATGGCTTTGAAAGTGGGCCTGAACAGTTCTCTTGCGGCAGCGGGAGGCGTACTGGGAGGGAATATCCGGATAAGCCGTGCCGGCCTTTTCAACAGTCCTTCGGTGATGACCCTGCAGCCGTCGGCGGCCTGGGAAAGCGCCCGTTCCTTCAAGGCTGCGGCGGGCACTGCTTTCGCTCCCGGGGACTGCCTGTCCGCGGCTGATATCTCTACCTTGTATTCCGGGGGCACGGTATACCTCTACGGCCTCCCTAACTTCACGGACCTCCCGTATCTGGACGGCCCTTCCGCGCTCACGGCGTTCTCGTCCTACATAGAGATGCTGCTGGAATTCGATGGCATAGGAAATGTGGGCGAAGGGAGTGTGCTATGCCGTTTCTATGCCAATGACGGGGCCAGGATCGGCCTGAAGGGCGGATGCAGCTACAGCTGCCAGGTGCTGATCTCGAACGACGGTGCATCCAACTCATGGAGGAAAGATGATTTCCGCCTCGATATGCCGGACAGATTCCTTGCGGGGGAGAGCAAGAGCATATATCTCCATTCAAGGAATCACGGGGCCCAGGAAGTGTCCTTTTCGCTTTCCGAAACCCCGGGAGTGGGAGAAACGCCGGTGTTCAGATTGGGGGAGAAGGTGTCGGATACTTTCCTTCAGGGTATTCGGGTGATTGCGAAAACGGTAGGAACCGGCACCTTGTACTGCTTCGATTCCAACAATGAAATGATGGGCGAGGTTCCGCTGACGGCGGTATGGCCGGAGATTGCCGTCTCCGACAAAGTGCTGGATGTGACCGGGGCCGAGGTGCCTCTGGATTTGCAGGGACTGACCGACGCCTTCTCGAAAAGGGCCTCGGACGAGTTGTATGAATCTCTCTACGGCATAGCCTCGGTCGAACCCACCGAAATCATTTCCGGTTTGCATGGTCAGGATTTTATCCACGCTGAAGGTTCCGATGCCTTGCTTTATGTAGATGAATTGTTCTGGAGCCGTGCGGGAGTGAGCAGAAACTGGACGGAAGCTGTCGGAAAGACTATCCCTTACAGGGTAACGCTGGCATGCGGGTTAACTGCCGATTTCAACGTTTCGATTGCCAATGTGTTGGTGGCTCCGTTTCGCGGAGACAGGGATTTCGGAGAGGCTTTCGACATTTCGGAGATAGAGGACCCGCTCCCGAAGATGGCCGCCCTGGCAAATCAGAATTCGATCACCGCCCAAGTATACGCGGACGTGCCGTCCAGCTTCAATACGCAGACAAGAGACCAGTGGCAGCAAAACGGCTGGCGCAGCTGGTATGGAGGCACGCAGCTGAGTGCAGGCACGGTGGCGGACTCATACGTGGATTCCTGGAGCGGCAGCGGCATCCGCTGGGTGCTGACATCTGTGGCCACAAAATCGCTTTACGGGCCATCCGTGCCGCTTTATATCGGGAAACTGAATCCCCATTGCGGGGAATACGTCCGGGAGTTGCTCGGCCATTACGCCTCTACGGTTTACCACCCAGTGGGAGTTGAACTATATATCGAGCGTCTGGCTACGTATAATTCCGGCGGTAGGTACAATACCGTGTTTGTGCACGGGACGGATTATTACAGCACCGATAACCTGATCAATTTCACCACCTGCCTCTGTTTCAGGCCGCATTTGGCTGGTACCGTTCTGGATATAGAGCACGGCAGCTTTGCGTATCAGGGTCGCGACAGCGGGCCAGCCTACTCCAATTTCTCAAATATCGGTCCCTATGGTTATGCAACCCTGAGCAACGGCGACTTCCTGGAGACCAACTGGGACGGGGATCTGTATAAGAACAGCGATTTCAACTATGGATCCGGGCCCGTATTCGGCACGAGCATTTTCAACTACAATGTGCGCCCTCCATATAGCGGGAGTGCATTCGGAGCCATCAAAGGCCTGCATCTGGCGCTGTATTATTACGCTCCCTACACATATCAGGGAGGGCACGCTGAGATTGCAGACAACTACGGACACGTCGGCAGCAAAGGCCACGTGTCCGTAGAGAAGTGGAGTGTTTCTTCCAAGGCCTTTTTCGAATGGCCGGAAGAAGAATTCATCAGGCCTTCGCCTTCTGGGGATCTTTGAACAGGATCATGAAGAGCAGGCCGACTATGAAGGCATATCCTGCAAAGATGTACCAAGCCTTGGACCAGGAAGGAACCGCGGCATTGTAGACGGTGGCGTCCACGACTGCTCCGGCGCAGAGGGTGCCGATGGTGGCTCCCAGGCCGTTGGTCATCAGCATGAACACACCCTGGGCGCTGGAACGGATGTCCGGGGTGGTGTTCTCGTTGACATAAAGCGAACCGGAGATGTTGAAGAAGTCGAATGCCACGCCATAGACGATGCAGCTCAGGATGAAGAGAAGCACGCCAGGCATTGCAGGATTGCCGGCTCCGAAGAAGCCGAAGCGGAACACCCAGGCGAACATTGCCATAAGCATTACCTTCTTGATGCCGAAACGCTTCATGCAGATAGGGATCAGAAGGATGCAGAGGGTTTCGGATGCCTGGCTGATGGCGATCAGGGCATTGGAGTTCTTGACTGCAAAGGTGTTGGCAAGTGCAGGATCGGCAGCGAACGAACCAAGGAAGGTATTTGCATAGCCATTGGTGATCTGGAGCGACGCGCCAAGCAGCATCGAGAAGATGAAGAATATTGCGAACTGGCCTTGCTTGAACAGGCTGAACGCCTTAAGCCCGAAGGCCTCGGCCAGGCTCTTGGATTCTCCGCGGTTGATGTCGCAAGCGGGCATCGACAGCGCGTATGCGCAAAGCACTATGGAAAGAATGCCCGAGAAGAAGAGCTGGTTGTAATTGTCCTGCATTGCAACTCCGCCGATCTTGATGAAATTGGTGAGGAGCATACTCGCGATGAATCCGACCGTGCCGAAGACGCGAAGCGGGGGATATGCGGTGACGGGATCCATTCCGGCCTTGCCCAATGCGTTGTATGCCACGGAGTTGGATATGGCGATGGTGGGCATATAGAAGGCTACACTGATGCTGTAGAGGACGAATAGCGGGGCGAAGGCGACTGCATCCCCTGCGCTCATGCAGTAGAACCCGGCTCCAAGCATGAAGAGGCCTGCAAGGCCATGGCAGAGGGAGAGGGTTTTCTGAGCGGGGATGAAACGGTCTGCCACTATACCCATGAGAGTGGGCATGAAGATGGACACGATGCCCTGCATGGCGAAGAACCACTTGATCTGGGGGCCAAGCCCGGCCATCCCGAGGTAACGGCCGAGAGAGGTGAGATAGGCTCCCCAGGCCGCATACTGCAGTATAAGCATCAGGACAAGCCTGAATTTAAGCTGATTGTTTTTCATTATTCGATGCTTTGATGAACAGACAAATTTAGCGTTTTTCTGCTAAATTGCTTATATTTGAAAGATGAAATTTGAAAAGACCCATTCGGACCATTCAAGCTCCGCCCGCTGCGGTGTCCTTCATACGGATCACGGCGATATCCGCACCCCCATTTTTATGCCTGTGGGCACGGTGGGGTCGGTAAAAGGGGTTTATCACAGGGATCTGAAGGAAGATATAAAGGCCGAAATAATTCTCGGCAACACCTACCATCTTTATCTCCGCCCCGGGCTGGATATACTCCGCCAGGCCGGAGGTCTGCACAAGTTCGAGAACTGGGACCGTCCCATCCTCACCGACAGCGGTGGATTTCAGGTGTTCAGCCTAAGCCCCATACGCAAACTCACTCCGGACGGATGCACTTTCCAGAGCCACATAGATGGCAGCCGGCATACTTTCACTCCGGAGAATAACGTTGATACCCAGCGCATTATCGGCGCTGACATAATGATGGCGCTGGATGAGTGCTGCCCCGGGGATGCAGACCATGCCTATGCCCGCAAGAGCCTGAATCTCACCAAGTCCTGGCTGGAACGCTACGACAAGCGTTTCCGGGAAACCGAGCCCCTCTACGGCTATAGCCAGTGCTACTTCCCCATAGTCCAGGGATGCGTGTATCCGGACCTTCGCAAGGAGGCGGTGGAACATGCGGTGCAGTTCGATGCCGACGGCTACGCCATTGGCGGCCTGGCAGTGGGGGAGCCCACGGAGAAGATGTATGAGATGCTGGAACTGGTATGCCCCCTTCTTCCGGCGGACCGCCCCCGTTACCTGATGGGAGTCGGCACCCCCGCGAACATCCTGGAGGGCATTGCAAGGGGAGTGGACATGTTCGACTGCGTGATGCCCACGCGCAACGGCCGCAACGGGATGCTCTTCACCTGGGACGGCATCATGAATATGCGCAACGAGAAGTGGAAGGACGATTTCAGCCCTCTGGACCCTTCGGGCACGTCCTTTGTTGACCATACTTACACCAAAGCCTACCTGCGCCATCTCTTCATTTCCGGGGAGATGTTCGCCGGGATGATTGCGAGCGAACATAACCTCGCATTTTATCTCGACCTTGTCCGCCAGGCCCGCTTGCATATCGAGGCGGGAGACTTCGCGGCCTGGAAGGATGCGGCAGTGGCAAAGATTACGCAGAGACTATGAGGAAACTCGACCTCTACATATCCAAGAAGTTCATCACGACCTTCTTCATGGCGTTGCTGCTGATCATCGGCATCGTCATAATCTTCGACATATCCGAGAAGGTGGATTATTTCGTCAAGAACGAGGCTCCTCTCAAGGCTATCATATTCGACTACTATGTGAACTTCGTGCCGTATTTCGTGAATATGTTCAGCCCCCTGTTCGTATTCATCACTGTAATATTCTTCACTTCCAGGATGGCCGCCAATTCCGAATTCATCGCAATGCTGTCCGGAGGTGTGAGCTATGCCAGGATACTGGTGCCTTACGTGGCCTGCGCTCTTCTGATCGGGGCGCTTTCCCTGGGGCTCAATCTATATGTGATACCCAAATCCAACGTCACGCGGACGGAATTCGAACAGAAATATCTCAAGAACAAGCAGGTACGGTTCCGCAACGTCCATTACCAGATCGCCCCCGGGCAGTTCGTGTATGTGGAATCTTTCAGCCGTTGGAACAATACCGCCTATAAATTCACCCTTGAGACCATAGAGGACAATAAACTCAAGAGCAAGCTGGAGGCGGATTCTGCCGTATGGGACAGCACCAAGGAGTGCTGGCGTCTCCGCAACTGGTTCATCCGGGACTATGCATCCGGGCTGGAAGACCATATCACCAGCGGAGAAAAGAAAGATACCGTCATCGAACTGACGGTCACGGATTTCTATCGCAACGAAAAAACCGTGGAAACTCTTCCCATCAAGGATCTCAACCAGCTGATAGCGACCCAGAACATGCGCGGAGATGCCAATGTGATGTTTGCCGAGATCGAGTTGCACAACCGCTTCGCGATGCCTTTTTCGGCTATCATCCTTACCATTATGGGAGTCTGCCTCTCTTCCCGCAAGAAGCGCGGAGGCATAGGCTGGAACCTGGGTGTCGGCATCGCTCTGGCCTTCTCTTACATCCTGTTCCTGCGCTTTGCCCAGATGTTCGTCTATGCGGGCACCATGCCTGCCAGCCTCGCCCTCTGGATACCTAACATATTATTTGCGCTGATTACTGTTTTCCTTTATACCAAAGCTCAGAAATAATGACAGTCAAAGTCGTGAACAAGGGCAAGAATGCCCTTCCGCAGTACGCCACATTAGCATCCGCCGGTATGGACGTGCGCGCTTCCCTGGATGCTCCCGTGGTGCTTGGTCCGCTTCAGCGGGCGATGATTCCCACCGGGCTTTATCTGGAGATTCCCGTAGGATATGAGGTGCAGGTGCGCCCACGCAGCGGACTTGCTGCGAAAAAGGGAATAACCGTGCTTAACACGCCCGGCACAATCGACGCGGACTATAGGGGAGAGGTGAACGTCATTCTCGTGAACCTCTCGGATCAGCCGTTCACTGTCGAGCCCGGCGAGCGCATTGCCCAGCTGGTGCTTGCGAAGCACGAGAAGATCGATTGGGAAGAGGTTTCCGAATTGGGAGCCACGGAGCGTGGGGAAGGCGGTTTTGGCAGCACCGGAACGAAATGAGCACGGAGGATCTTTACAAGCTATATTGCGAATGCGGGTATCAGGTGAGTACCGATAGCCGCACTATTCCTGCCGGGGCGATCTTTTTTGCTCTCCGAGGGGAGAATTTCGATGGTAATCAGTATGCGCTGAAGGCTCTGGAAGCAGGTGCTGCTTACGCCGTTGTCAATGATGATGCGGACGTCGCTCCTGCGGACGGGCAATGCGGAGACGGGCTCCCCTTGCGGGACGCGGCTCTGCCCTTTGCCCGTCGCGGAAAGCCTGAGGGGGTCCGCATCATCCCTGTTCCGGACCCATTCAAAGCCTTACAGAATCTGGCAATCCATCATCGCAAGGCGTTGGGAATACCCGTGATAGGGCTGACTGGAACCAATGGGAAGACCACTACCAAGGAGTTGATCGCGGCGGCGCTGGGAGCCAAGTTCAAGGTCGCGGCTACCAAAGGCAACCTGAATAACGACATAGGCGTGCCGCTGACTTTGCTTTCCATCAAACCGGGCACCGAGATGGCCGTGGTGGAAATGGGCGCAAATCATCCCGACGATATCGCGAAACTGGTGAAGGTAAGCCAGCCGGATTATGGATACATCACCAATGTGGGAAAGGCGCATCTGCTGGGTTTCGGCTCCTTCGAAGGCGTTCTGGCTGCAAAGACGGAGCTTTACAAATGGCTCGGCAGCCACAGGGGCTCGCTGATATTCGTGAATACGGATCATCCGGAACTGACTGCGGAGGCTCGCAGGCAGGCCTGCCATCAGTGGGAATTCTGCCGCGAGTCTATGGGTGTGGAGGTGCTGCCGGCAACGCCGGAGAATCCTTTCCTGGCGCTGAAAGCCGGCAAAGATGAAATCCATACCCGCCTTGTGGGTGCATACAATACCGATAACGTGATGGCGGCTCTTGCCATTGCCGAGTACTTCGGAGTGAAGCGCAAGGATGCCATCCGCGCCATAGAAGCCTATACACCGGCAAACAGCCGTTCGCAGCTCCAGAAAACGGAAAGGAATACCATCATTGTCGATGCATACAACGCCAATCCCACTTCGATGGGGCTGGCGATCGACAATCTGGCAGCGATGAAGACGGATGGAAAGCTGGCTCTGCTTGGGGACATGCGCGAGTTGGGCGAGGCTTCTGTGGAGGAGCATAAAAATATAGTCCGGAAGCTGATTGCATCCGGACTGAAGTCTTACCTTGTAGGCGAAGAATTCGGGAAAGCCCTGGCCGAACTGGGCATCGTCCCAGGGGAGGATGCCCATATATTGGGATGCTTCCCTTCTTCCAACGCTCTGGCGGAGTTTATTTCAGGCCATAAGATTAAGTTCTCCAATGCCACGGTGCTCGTCAAAGGCTCCCGTGGCATACAGATGGAGAAGGCTCTTCCTGAATTATAGCGTATCCATCATATCGAAAACGCGCTTCTGCACTTCTTCGATAGATCCTACGCCATTGATTTCGTGATAGATACCCTTGTCTTTGTAAATCTCGATGAGGGGTTCTGTCTTTGCGTGATAGGTCTTGATGCGGTTGGCGATCGTCTCGTCGGAGGCATCGTCGGCACGCCCCTCGATAAGCGCGCGGCCTTTGATGCGTGCTTTGATTTCCTCGTCGGGAATCATCAGGGAGATGACACCTGTAACATATTCATCGCGTGCTTCGAGCATTTCGTCCAGGTCCATTGCCTGCTGCACCGTGCGGGGGAATCCGTCCAGAAGGAATCCGTTGACATCGGGATACTTTGCAAAGGTCTGGGCGATCATGCCTTCGACCACTTCGTCGGGGACAAGGTTGCCTTTCTCGATGAGGGCCGCTGCCTGTTTCCCCAGCTCCGTGCCGGCTGCAATCTCGGAACGGAGAAGCTCTCCGGTGGAGATATGTTTCAGGTTGTATTTTTTGACCATAGGTGCCGCGTGAGTTCCTTTACCGGCACCGGGAGGCCCGAACATAATGAAGTACTTCATATTAGCTATTCTAAAACGTAAATGTCTTTAAGGTTGCGCCCCAGTTCGTCGTAGTCCAGGCCGAAGCCGACTATGAAGCGGTTGGGAATCTCTGCACCCACGTAATCGAGCTTGTCCTTGCCGCAGAACACTTCCGGCTTGAGGAGCATGGTGCAGATGCGCACATCCTTGGCTCCTGCATCGAGAAGTTTCTTTTTCAGGGCGATTATGGTATTGCCGGTATCCACTATGTCTTCGCAGACTATAACCGTCTTCCCTTTGATGTCGGTGCTGAGGGGCATCGTCTCTTTGACCACTCCGGTGGAGGTGGTGCCTACGTACGACGACAGTTTCATCGATGCAAGTTCGACCGGGAAGTTGATTCTCTTAAGAAGTTCACCGGTGAACATGATGGAACCGTGGAGGACACAGAGCAGGACGGGAATGTCGTTTTCTGATCTTTTTCCGTAGGAATGGTCCGGGTCACAAAAATCCTCATTTAATCTATCTGCCACATTATCAATGATTTGCGCGACTTTTTCGTAGGGGATAAAAGGCACGAAGACCTTGTCGTGAATATAAACTTTATCCATAATAAAATATTCAATGCATAAAGTTACAATTTTTTCGCGATACGGAAACATAAAAAATCTTTTCGCTATGAATATATTTGATTGACAATGACCGGCGGCTGTCCTATATTGCGCGAATGAAACTGTTGATGTCGTTGTTGGAAGCGGTGCTTCTCCTCACCGGAGCAGGCAGCCCGGAAGAATTGTCGGAAAGCGAGTTCGAGCGATTCGAATCCCTTTCCGCACACCCTGTATGCATAAATATGGCATCGCCCGGCAGGCTGCGCTCCTGCGGCCTGTTCAGTGACTACCAGATTGCCAGCCTGCAGGACTACCGCATGCGTACCGGGGATATCCTGTCCCTTACGGAACTTGGCGCCGTTCCCGGTTTTACTCCGGAATTGGTTTCGGCGCTGTCCTGGTTCATCTCGCTGGAAAGCTATGCTCCGGCCGGGAGCAGGGAGAAAAAGCGCATCCGGCAGGAAGCGGTCGTGCGGATGGTCTCGAAAAAGGACAGCCGCTCCTATGCCGGGAAATACCATGTCGAAGCGGGGGAGAGGGCGGAGCTGTTCCTGTCCCGGAAAGATGCCTCCACGGTCAGCCTGACGCTATATGGCAGACGCCCGTGGAAACTGATTGCGGGGGATTATAATCTGCGTCTGGGCCAGGGCCTGCTGGCTTGGGACGGATTCATCCTAAGCGGTTACCCGTCCCTGGCATCATTCTGCCGCAATGCATCCGGATTCAGCGGCACCGGATCGTTTTCCCCCGGCAGGAGGGGGCTGGCGGCGGCATTCGAGGGGAGAAACATGCAGTTCGGTGCCGGAGTGGATCTGGATGGAAACATGTCCGGCATGCTCGAATGGCTAGGTAAAACCGGCAGTCTGGGTCTGAACGTGCAGTATGGGGGTGCTAAGAAAGGGATCTCGCTGGATTGGAAGAAATCTTTCGGTCACCTGTCCACCTTCGGGGAAGCCGCTTATTCCGGCAGTCCTTCCGCTCTCGCCGGCTTCGTCTGGGAACCGGCCTACAAGGTGGCTGCCGGCATTCTGGCGCGCTACAGGCCATTGGAGGATGATGCCGGGCTTGCGGCCGGGGTGCGGTGGCGCTGGTTCAGCGGGACGGCGGATCTGACCCTTCACCCCGAGAAGTGGCGGCTTCGAAAGAACAACTACGAGCAGCTCAAAACGGTTCTGGATCTGACTCCTGAGTTCGAGAGTGGATCCTGGACCCTCAGACCATCGCTCCGATGCACGGAACGGATGCGCCTTAGCCCTTCGGAGAATGCATTTGCGATGGAGTGGCGGCACGACCTGCGCTGCGATCTGAAGGCATCCCGGAAGTGGCTGCAGACAACTCTGCGCCTGAACGGAGTGCAGACCGGGGACTATAGACCGGGGATGCTGGCATATCTGGAGATAGGATATAAGACGCCCTCCGACACCTCCCGCCTTCAGATATCCGCATTCCTGCGCGGCACGGTCTGCGATATCGAGAACTGGTCATCGCGTATTTACGCCTATGAGCGCGATCTTCCCGGCAGTTTCAACGTGCCGGCCTGGTATGGACAAAAAACCGGGGTATCCCTTGTCACAGGAGTGGCCTTCCGCTCCCGAAAATGCCGGCAGCGGCTCAATCTGCGTCTTTCCACGAAAGACTTCAAACTGCAATACTCATACGAATCTTTCGCAAGAAAAAAATAATTCCCTAAATTTGTGCGCTTATGAAACGCTTTCTGTTTACCAGCCTGCTATTTGCCGTCGCCGCTTTCCAATGCGGTGCGCAGAAGTTCGTGCACGATGAATACCTGGATTTCTATTTCGACAATCGCGAGTTCGATGTGTCGGGAGAGAAATATATGGAGTCCGAAACTTATCATTCGGTGCTTCTGATGCCGGAGGTCGGCTTGTCATTCAAGCAGAACAAGCGCACGGAACACAGGATCATGGCCGGGGTGGCAGTCCTGCGCGACATGGGCTCCGGCGAGAAGATAGGGGATGCATTCAAGGAACTCTCCGTCTACTACCGGGTCAAACACAGGATAAGCAAAACCAGGTCTTTCGAGGCTGCGGCCGGTGTCTTTCCCAGGCATCTGCTTGGCGGGAAATACACCCGCGCCATCTGGAGCGATGCCCATGGCTTCTATGATTCCAATATGGAAGGAGTGCTGCTGAAATACAGCACCAGAAAGCTTTATGCAGAGATGGGCTGTGACTGGATGGGCAAATACGGAGCCGCCACCCGTGAGCGTTTCCAAATCTTTTCTGCCGGCAGATATAAGTTTTATAATTATCTCTCCGCGGGATGGTCGGCGAGTTTCTACCATTATGCCACATCTGCCGTCGCCCACAACGTGATCGACAATCATCTTTTCAATCCCTGGGTAAAAGGCGATTTCGCGGGCTTTACGGGTTATCTTCAGGAATTGTCGCTCCAGGCAGGTCTGCTTGCGGGATATCAGCGCTCGAGGGAGATAGACGATGATCCCGTCCTGCCAGTCGGCGCGGAAATAATCATGCGCGCCAAGAAGTGGAACCTTTGCCTGCAGAACAGCCTCTATGCAGGTGCGGACCTCTATCATTATTATGATTATCCTGCTCCGGAAGGGGGCATCTACTCCTCCGCCCTTTATCCGGGAGAGAACTCATACAGAGGCCTTTACGACCGCGTGGAGTTGATATGGGGCCCCCGCATCTCGAAAAAGACCAGCCTGCAGCTGACCGCCGCCTTCCATTTCGATGGAAGCGGATATCTCGGATGTCAGCAGGTTGTCAGGCTTCGGACTTCTTTTTGAAAATATTGTAGCCCAGCGCCGCAACCAATATGCTCATCAGCGGGCTGATGATATTGAAGAAGCAATAGGGCAGGTAGACCAGCGTCGGCGTGCTCAGTATGGTCGCCTGGGTCATGCCGCAGGTGTTCCAGGGCACGAGCACGGAGGTCACCGTCGCCGAATCTTCCACGGAACGGCTCAGGAGCCGGTTTTCGTACTGCGCATCTTCGTAAATGTCCTTGAAGATGTTGGAAGTCAGCATGATGGCCAGATACTGGTCGCAGACCAGGGTATTGAGCGCTGCGCCGGTGCCCACGGTGGATGCCACCAGGCCAGTGCGGTTGCCGGTGAACTTGCGCATCGCCTTCATGATTATCTCGATCATCCCTCCGGCACGCATGCAGGCCCCGAAGCACATCGCGCAGATAATCAGGTAGATGGTGTTGAGCATTCCTATCATCCCTCGCGAAGACACGAGTTCGTTTACAGTGGCATCGCCGGTCTCCAGTGGCACGGAGTTGTAGATGCTTTCCACCGTGCCCGCCAGCATCAGCTTCCACTCGTTGAGGGGGCCTTCTATGCCGTGGGTGATGGCTGCTTTTTCGCCTATGCTGCGGATGATCTCCGGCTGCGCTATTACGGCCGCAATGGCAGCAAGCACCACCGAAAGGCTCAGCACGATCAGCGCGGGCATCTTGCGCGCAATCATAACTCCGGTGAGCAGCGGAACTATCAGCAGCCAGGGGGTGATATGGAATTTGGCGGAGATGATTCCTGTGAATGCACCCATGTCCGCCGGAGTGTCCGGTATGCCCACGAGACCGATGACCGTGAAAACTATCAGAGTTATCACGAATGACGGCACAGTGGTTATCATCATGTAGCGTATGTGCGAGAAGAGGGGAGTCTCGGCAATGGAAGATGCCAGCACGGTGGTGTCCGAGAGGGGGGATATCTTATCCCCGAAATAAGCCCCGGAGATGATTGCACCGGCGATCAGGCCCTCGTGGAATCCTTCCGCCTTGCCTATGCCCAGCAGGGCGACGCCTATGGTGGCGATGGTGGTCCAGGAACTGCCCAGCATCAGAGAAACAGCCGCGCAGATGATGCAGGCGGCCGGCAGGAAGAAGGACGGCGACAGCACCTTCACTCCATAGCAAATCATAGTAGGCACGATTCCGCTCATTGTCCAGGTGCCGGAGATGGCGCCTATCAGCAGCAGTATCACAATTGCGGAGGTGATGTTGCCGATATTGGACTTGATGGCTTCTTCGAACGCACTCCAGGGTTTCTTGAAACGCCACATCGCAAGCCACACGGCTATGCCGGAGGCAAACAGCAGGGACACCTGGCTGGCTCCTTGGATGGAGTCGCTTCCCAGGATGCTGATATCGAAGGCGAGCAGCGCTATCAGGACTATTACCGGAATCAGGGCTATGATGTTCTTTTTCATTGCTTTACGATTGCTTTGCCGTTACGCCCGTCAATGCACACCTGAAGGGTCGTGGCCAGGCGGATATGGCGGATGAATCTGCTTTCTTCAACGGCCGGAAGCGTGTCCAGCCTGTCGAAATCTATATAATCCTCAGGACGGGAGAAGTTGTCTACGGAGATGTATCCTGCATTGAAGGAGGTGAGGTTCTGGAAGAAGTGGGAGCCTTGGCTGGGGTCGACCCGGAAATCGGCCAGGGAACATTCCACCAGCGCCTTGGCCTCGGAAATGTCGCTCCAGACCACGGGGATGCCCAGGGTGGGGATGCTGGAGCCCCAGCGGCCGTAGCCGATCAGGACATAGTTGCGGCCCTCGTCCCTCAGGCGTGCGTTGATCTCGCGCAGTTCTGCGGCGATTTCGGCCGTGCGCATCTTGTCGAAACTATCCTTCCGGACATAGACAATATCGCTCAGTTCCGGTATCCATCCAGTGCCAAGGGCGCAGGAGGAGCGTATCAAGGCATCGCTTTCGTCGATTTTTTTCCAGTCCACCTCGGTCTTCATGCTGTCCGAGGAAATGGGGCGTATCTGAAGCAGATGGAAGAGGCGGTTCTCCAGGTCGGCTGCGAATTCCAGTTCCACGCTGCACTTCATTTCTTCGGCGGCTATTCTGAGCAGCTCTTTCAGGATTTCGGCCAAGGGGAAAGTGCCATAGCGAAGTATGTGGGCGAATGTGACCGCCTTTGGCCCCCGCCCCAGAGCGGAATCTACAATGCGCTGATTTTCAAAGTCATAGGTGGATGCCACCTTTGCAAACTCGCGGAACTTCCCACATTCCGAGATCGGTATGCGCTCCAGGTTCACCGCGTCATCCACCGAAGTCTTGAACTTGCCGGGAAGCAGGTTCAGCGCATACATCACCTGCTGGGTGTCCCGCATGGTGAGTTCGGGAGTGGAGGTCTGAATGACGTTCTTCGGGTAGCAGGGCGAAAACCGCAGCACCTGCTCGCCGTCCACCACGGCTTTCCCGAGACCGAAAGCAATCTTGGCTATGCCCTCGTCGGCCTTCTCGTATCCCACCGGATAGAAGTTGACCGAGCGTGCGACGCCGGACAGAGTGGGGAAGAAATAGCCGCTGTCTTCGGTGCCGCTTATTTCCTGGAGGATGATGCCCATCTTCTCTTCGGAAATCACGTTCGCGGTGGCGGCGATGTATCCTCTGGAAGATGCGTAGTAAACCGATGCATAAACGCTCTTGATGGCGTTCGCGAGCAGGCGCAACTGCTGGTCTTCATTCTCCGTATGAGGAATCATGTAGGTGGAATAAACGCCCGCAAACGGCTGATAATAAGAATCTTCCAGCTTCGATGACGAACGTATGGCAAGTGGTCTGTCCACCTGGCGTATGAATATACGCAGCGCATCCACAAGATCCGAAGGCAGGGTGGAAGACACGAACTGTGTGAGCAGCTCGCCGTCTGCCAGGTCGGAGTTGATCACATATTGCAGGCCGTTTTCGAGTATGAAGCGGTCGAAGTAGTCGGTGGAAATGACAAGGGTGCGCGGCACCAGCAGGCGCACGCCATCCCACTTGTCGTAGAGTTTATATTTATACAGGAGATGGCTAAGGAATGCGAGTCCGCGGGCCTTTCCTCCTATCGAGCCTTCCCCGATACGGGCGAAGCCTATGGTATCGTTGTAGGTCTCGGGGGTGAACCTTGCCACGACTCCGAGGGCCTGTGAGATGCGGTATTCGTGGATGCGGGCTACCACGTCCTTGCGGAGAGCCGCAGTGTCGGGGTAGCTGGTATATTTGATGGCATTGCCCACTTTGAATATGCCTCGTGCCAGCAGCCAGCGGGAGATGTAGTTCTTTGCCTGGAGTTCTGCCAGATATCTGTCCGGCAGGGAGGAGATGATGCGCTCCGCGCCCTGGAGGTCGTCTGCACGGGCGATCTGGTGGAGTTTGCTGTCGGCCACCACGAAGTCGCCGAAGCCGAACTCACGACCGATGTACTCACCAAGTTCGTGGATGAGGGTCTTGGAGCGTTTCATCAGGAAACCCGCCCCGAGGCTTTCTGCCACGCTGCGCATGCTCTCCTGGGAGGACTGCATCAGGATGGGCATCTTGGGAACCTCCCGGCGGATCAGTTTGCAGAGTTCTACGCCTGCATCCAGTTTCTCTTCCGAGGATTTGTCGCCCCGGTGCAGCACGAAGCCGATATCGGAGATGACTCCGAGCATCTGTTCCTTGTAGCGTTCGAAGGTCGCAACTGCGTCGTCGTAGTTGGTGGCAAGCAGTATCTTGGGTCTCGCGCGTTTGCGGAAGACCTGCTGCTCCTCGTTCAGGGCGTCCTTCAGCGCAGCTATGTTCTGCTGAAGCACCAGCTTGTAGAGCAGGGTAAGGTACGATGAATAGTAGCGCACGGAGTCCTCCACCAGCAGTATGCATTGCACGCTTCCCTGCAGGATGTCGTCGTCGGCGTTCATCCTGTCTTCCAGAAGTTTGATGATGGCGATGATGAGGTCGGTGGAGCCACTCCAGCAGAACGCGTAATCTATGCTGCTGCGGTCCCTGTCCTGCATCTTGCGCCAGACCTCCTTGGAGTAGGGGGTGAGGAGCACAATGGGGGTGTCGGGGTCGCTGGCCTTCATCTTGCGCGAGAACTCGAACACGTCCACCTCGCCCACGTTGTACATTGTGATGACGAGGTCGAAACGCTCGCCTCCGGCCACAAGTTCCAGGGCCTCCGCGGTGGTCTCCACGCGCTCGAACACCGGGGGATTGGTCAGGTTGAGCTCCGAATACTCGCGCGAGATGCGCATATCCAGGCTGCCGTCCTCCTCCAGTGAGAAGTTGTCGTAGTTGTTGCACACCAGCAGGATCCTGCGGATGCGTCGGCTCATGAGTGTTGCGTTCCCGGACATATAGCGTATGCGTGAAAAACCTCTAAAATTATGGATTTCCTACGACAAAACCAAATCATCATATGAATCGTGAATAACTTTGAAGAACCGCCAAATAATCAGTATATTCGCGTTATGGAAAAAGACGCTCCGAAAGTCGTGAAGATCCACGACGTAAAAATAGACCAGGATTACATGCAATGGCTTGGAGAAATCAAAGCCCGGTACCGCAATGCCCAGATCAAGGCCGCCGTCAAGGTGAACGCTGAACAGTTGCTGTTCAACTGGCAACTGGGACGCGACCTTGTGATGCGCAAGGCAGAGGAAAAATGGGGATCCGGCATTGTCGAACAGGTTAGTCTGGACCTCCAAGCCGCATTCCCGGAATCCAAGGGCTTCAGCACTACGAACTTGTGGCGGATGAAGCAATGGTATATGTTCTATGCTCAGGAGTCTCAAAAACTCCCACAACTTGTGGGAGAATTACAAAGTGCTGATTTACAGGGCCGTAAGAAACTCCCACAACTTGCGGGAGAAATTCACGACCGCATAATAAGCCAGCAGGATGGCGCCGCATTCCCCGAATTATTTGCTTACGTCCCCTGGGGGCATCATGCCGAGATAATCGCCAAGTGCAAAACACTCGAAGAAGCCCTGTTCTACGTCGTTAATTCCGCCTCGGAAGGCTGGAGTCGCAATACCCTGATGAACTGCATCAAGGCAGACTATTTCCATACGTCCGGCGGAGCAATCACCAATTTCAGTGATAAACTCCCTTCTCCTCAAAGCGAACTCGCACAGGCTATCACCAAAGACACTTATGACTTCGGCTTTGTTTCACTGAATAAAGGTTATGAGGAAGAGGAGTTGGAGACTGAACTTGAAAGGCAACTCACACGCTTCCTTCTGGAACTCGGTACCGGTTTTGCGTACTTGGGCAGGCAAAAGCAACTTGTCGTGGCTGGCAAGACTCGTAAACTGGATATGCTCTTTTTCCACATTCCACTCAACTGCTATGTGGTAGTGGAACTCAAGGCCGTTCCGTTCCAGCCTGAATTCGCCGGGAAACTCAACTTCTACGTGAACGCCGTAGATGACTTGATCAAAACGCCTGCACAAAATCCCACCATCGGACTGCTTATTTGCAGCAACAAGGATGAAACGGAAGTCCAGTATGCATTCAAGGGAGTCCAGACACCAATGGGAGTTGCTTCGTATAATAATGTGCAGGTAAAACAGATACAGGATCAGTTACCTTCCATCGAAGAACTAAAGAAACGCATTAGATTGCTTGAAGAAGAGCTGAACAAGAAATAATCGCTATCTTTGCGTGTTATGGCAGAATCCAATTTCATAGACTACGTCAAGATACATTGCGCATCCGGGCACGGGGGCGCGGGGAGCACGCATCTGCTCAGGGCGAAGTATGTGCCCAAGGGCGGGCCGGATGGCGGCGACGGAGGCCGGGGAGGGCACGTCATCCTCCGCTGCAATCCGCAGTTCTGGACGCTGATACACCTCAAGTACCGAAAGAACGTGATCGCCGAGGACGGCGAGAAGGGCGGTGCAGCCCTGCGCCACGGCAAGAACGGGGAAGACATCTACCTGGACGTGCCTGTGGGCACGGTGGTGAAGGATGCCGAGACGGATGAGGTGGTGATGGATCTTACCGAACCCGGAGAGGAACGCATCCTCTGCAAAGGCGGCCGCGGAGGCCTTGGGAACGACAATTTCAAGACCGCGACCCTCCAGACCCCCCGCTTTGCCCAGCCGGGCGAGGAAGGGGAGGAAGGATGGTTCATCCTGGAACTCAAACTCCTTGCCGATGTGGGGCTGGTAGGATTTCCGAATGCCGGCAAATCCACTCTGCTGGCCACCGTTACATCTGCCAAACCCAAGATAGCGAACTACGCATTCACCACTCTCGAACCCAACCTCGGCATAGTCAAGTACTACGACGACCGCTCTTTCGTGATAGCGGATATCCCCGGCATCATCGAGGGCGCGCATGAAGGCCGTGGGATAGGGGACAGGTTCCTGCGCCATATCGAGCGCAACAGCGTGCTGCTGTTCATGGTGGCGGTGGACGAAGACGACATC
>CAMJJO010000004.1 GCA_946406095.1 uncultured Bacteroidales bacterium
TCCACCCTCCTTCCTATGATTGCCATCGCAATCTGGGGCGGTGAGAGCATCCGCGGCCTCAGCGTCGCTCTCATCCTCGGTATCCTCATCGGAACCTATGCTTCCATCATGATCGGTACCCCTGTGATGTTCGACAGCACGAAGAAGGCCATCAAGAAATAAGATGGCCCCGATGCTTTGAAAGGCGGCTGCTCCGGCAGCTGCCTTTTTTATTTATTAATGCTGTAGCTTATCCCCAGATGCTCGAGGCCGGCGAGGAAGTCGGCGCAGACAAGCACGTTGAATTTCTTGGAGGCGAGTTCCACGCGGTAGCCGGTGCGGGCGTCGAAAAGATAAACGCTGAGGGCGGTCTTTCCGGGATAGGCCTTCAGGAGCTTAACCAGTTCGCCGCGGAATTTAGGGTTCAGCTGGGCGGAATCCAGGTTTATGGAGAAGGTCTTGATGAAGTCTTCGGAGATGTTGCCGAGCAGCGATATCTTGCGGATCTTGAAGTTGTAGGGCGAGGTCTTGCCCTTGGCCCGGTCTTCGGCTTTTATGAAGTATCTTTCCGCTATCTCGCCTTCGATGAAAAGCTGCTCGTGCAGTTTCATATAGGGCATAAACGCTTCGTAATCCTTGGAGAAGAGGGCGATTTCGTAGGTGCCGCTATAATCTTCCAGGACGATTCTGCCGCCCGGTGTGCCCGTGCGTGTGGTAATCTGTTTCACATCGGTCACTATGCCCGCCACGTTCGTCTTGAGGGCCTTCTTGGCCTTCTCCTGCTCGTCGATGCGCTGCGGCAGGTCCGCAAGCTTGCAGGTGGTGAAGTTCTCGATTTCGAAGGCGTGTGCATCCAGCGGGTGGGACGAGAGATACATCCCCACTACCTCTTTCTCTTTCTGGAGGATGTCCAGGATATCCTCCTCCCCGACGAACATCGGCATTTCCGGGCGCTGGGGCTTCATCTCCTCAACCTCGCCGAACAGGGAGCTGGCGCTGTCCACCTGGTCGTTGCGGTAGAGGTCGGCATAGCGGATGAGTTCGTCGATAAAGGCCTCCCCGCTCTTGCCGGGGGTGTAGAAAACGCCGCGCTTGCAGCCGAAGGAATCGAAGGCACCGGCATTCACTAGGATTTCCAGGGCCTTGCGGTTGATGCCGACGGGCTTGTCCATCTTCTGGCTGTAGAGGGCCATCCTCTCCAGGAACTCGAAAACATCGGAGTAGGGGCCGCCGGCAGTGCGCTCGTCGATGATGGCGTTGACTATGTTCTCGCCGAAACCCTTCAGGCCGCCGAGGCCGAAGCGGATGTCCCCTCCGGCATTGACGCTGAAGTCTTTTTCGGATTCGTTTATATCGGGGTTCAGGACCTTGATTCCTCCCTTCTTGCAGTCGGCCATTATCTCCTTCATCTCGTCCATGTTGGAGCTCTGCTGCGTGAGGTTGGAGGCCTGGAATTCGCTGGGGAAGTGGGCCTTGAGCCAGGCGGTCTGGTAGCTTACCCAGGCATAGCAGGTGGCGTGGCTCTTGTTGAAGGCGTACTTTGCGAAGGCCTCCCAGTCGCTCCAGATCTTCTCGAGCTTGTCTGTGGGCAGGCCCTTCGCCTGGGCACCTTCCATAAAGTCCACCTTGAGGCCGTCGAGGATATCCTTCTTCTTCTTTCCCATAGCCTTGCGGAGCTTGTCCGCCTTGCCCTTGGAGAAGCCTGCGAGCGACTGTGACAGGCGCATCACCTGCTCCTGGTAGACGGTGACGCCGTAGGTCTCCTTCAGCAGATCTTCCATCTCCGGAAGGTCGTAATGGACCTTGGACGGGTCGTTCTTGCCCGCCACGAAGTCGGGGATGTAATCCATCGGGCCCGGGCGGTAGAGGGCGTTCATAGCGATGAGGTCCTCGAAGCGCTCGGGGTGCAGCTTCATCAGCCATTCGCGCATTCCGCCGGATTCGAACTGGAACACGGATTTGGTGTCCCCGCGGGAATAGAGGTCGAAGGTGGCCGGATCGTCGATGGGGATGTTTTCTATGTCGAAATCCGCCGGCAGGGCCTTGGGATTGCGTTTCTTGATGAGGTCCAGGCAGCGGGAGATGATGCTCAGGGTCTTGAGGCCGAGGAAGTCCATCTTCAGCATCCCCACATCCTCGATCTGGGAACCCTCGTACTGGCTAACCCACACCTTCTGGCCGGTGGCCTTGTCTTCGCCCATTGTGATGGGGATGTAGTCCGTGAGGTTGCCGCGGCCGATGATCATGGCGCAGGCGTGGATGCCTACCTGGCGGACGCAGCCTTCCAGGCGCTTGGCGTATTCCAGCACCTCGCGCACCAGCGGCTCGCCCTCTTCATATTCTTTCTTGAGCTCGGGAACGTATTTGAAGCAGTTCTCGAGCGTGGGCTTCTTCTCCACATCCACCCCGTTTTCCTTGACCACGAAGGCCCGGTCGGGGATGAGTTTGGTGAGGCGGTTGCTCTCGTTCAGGTTCAGGTCGCTCACGCGGGCCACGTCCTTTACGGCGAGCTTGGCGGCCATCGTGCCGAAGGTGATGACGTGGGAAATGTGGTCGGCACCATAGAGGTCCTGCACGTACTGGATCACGCGGTAGCGGCCCTCATCGTCAAAGTCCACGTCGATATCCGGCATGGAGATTCGTTCAGGATTGAGGAAGCGCTCGAAGAGGAGGTCGTACTTGACCGGGTCCAGATTGGTGATGCGGAGGCAGTAGGACACCACGCTGCCGGCGGCGCTGCCTCGCCCGGGGCCCACCGAGATGCCGTTGCGCTTGGCCCAGTTGATGAAGTCCTGCACAATGAGGAAGTAGTCCGGGAAGCCCATGTAGGAGATGGTCTTCAGTTCGAAATCGATGCGCTCGCGCAGGGCGGTATCGGTCTCGGCGGCTTCGCCGTAACGCTGGCGGGCACCCTCCCAGGTCAGGTGGCAGAGGAAAGCGACGGACTTGCAGAATTCATCCCCCCGGTAATTGCCTTTTTCGTCGTTGCGGCCGCGGTCTATCACCTCTTTGTAGAGCTCCAGATACTTGTCTATCTCCTTCAGGAAGCCCGGGTCGATGGTGAATTTGGGGAGGACGTGGGCGCTGTTGATGTCGTAGCGCTCCACTTTCTCCATCACCTCGCGGGTGTTGAAGATGGCTTCCGGATGCTCGGGGAACAGGGCCAGCATCTCGTCTTCGCTTTTCAGGTATTCCTGCTGGGTGTAGCGGAGGCGCTTGGGGTCGTTCACCAGGGCGTTGGTGGTGAGGCAGATGAGGCGGTCGTGAGCGGGGCCGTCGTCCTTGCGGATGAAGTGGGTGTCGTTCGTGGCGATCACCTTGACCCCGTACTTCTTGGCGAGTTCGAAGATGGCCTCGTTCACCTTCATCTGGTTGTGGTAGAGGTCCAGGGAGAGGCCGGGAACCTCGCTCTTGTGGAGCATCACCTCGAGGTAATAATCCTCCCCGAACACGCGCTTGTGCCATTCGATGGCCTTGTCGACGGCGTCCATGTCGCCCGCGAGGATGCCGCGGGGGATCTCGCCGGCGATGCAGGCGGAGGAGCATATGAGCCCCTCGTGATACTTCTCCAGCACCTCGTGGCTGACGCGCGGTTTGTCGTAGTACATACCCTCGATGTGGCCGGTGGAGACTATCTTCATGAGGTTTTTGTAGCCCTGATAGTTCTTGGCCAGGAGGATGAGGTGGTAGTACTTGCGGTGGTCGTTATCCTTGAGGCGGTGGTCGTAGTGGCAGGTAACGTAGGCCTCACAGCCCAATATGGGCTTGATGTTGGGGTATTTCTGGCTGACGTCGAAGAACTCCTTCACACCATACATATTGCCGTGGTCCGTGATTGCCAGGCCCGGCATCTTGAGCTCATCCGCACGGGCGAAGAGCTTCTTTATGTTGGACATCCCATCGAGGATGGAATACTCCGTATGGACGTGAAGGGGTACGAAACTTGCCATGTGCGGGGCTTACTTCTTCATGTCGAAGCCGAGCTTCAGGCCGGTGACCTGTTCGGCGAGTTTGGCGATGGTGTTGAGGGTTGAGTTGTCCTTGCCCGCTCCGACTACCTTGATGGCCTTCTTGGCGAATGCCAGGAACTTGTTGGCGTCGAAGAGCACCTGGGCACCGCCGGTGGTGGCCGTGACAGTGCCTTCCATGGTCATGTAGCTGTAGACCTTGCCGAGCTTCATCACGATTTCCTTGGTCTGGGTGTCGTAGGTGTAGGTGCCGGAGGCGATGGTTTTGGTGGAGCTGGCGATGGTGAAGGTGTTGTCGGTGTTGAAGGTGATAGTTGCCACGCCGGGCACGATGCCAATCCTCTGGAGGTAGCCGTCGAGCTTGGTCTCGAGCTTCTCTTTATAGGTGGATGCGGCGAGGGTGGTGAGGGCGTTTTCGGTTTCGATGGCCGAGGCAACGCCGTTGTAGGTCCATGTGCCGGGCAGGCTGACGGGAACGACCTGGGAAATGACGTTTCCGAGCAGGGCGCCGAGGACGCTCTCTGCAGTGCTGGCGATGTCGGTTCCGCTGGCGGTGGTTTCAGTGTTTTCAGTCTTGTTTCCTCCGAAGATGCTTCCGAGGAGACCGCCGAGGAGACCGCCGCTCTTTTCCTGAGCATTGGCGGCAGATACGATGAGCAGCATGGCGCTGACGGTTACAAGAATCTTTTTCATATTCGTGGTGTTTTGATGATTATTCTTCTTGCCAGCCCTGGGCGCGGAGCGGGAGTTCCACGCCTTCGGGGGTTACGAGCACGGTGCCGACCTCCGGCTGGGCGAGGTGCCCGATGATGTCGAAGGTCTGGAAATCGTGACGGAATTTGTCGAGCTTGAGAATGGGGATCGTGAAGAGAATTTGGTAATCTTCTCCCCCGTTCATGGCGGCCGATACTGGGTCTAAATCAAGTTTTCTCCCTAGTTCAAAGGAATTTCCCTCAAAGGGGATGCGGTCAGCGTAGACTTTGGCGCCGAAGCCGGTCTTGACGGCGATTCTCTTGACCGCGTCGGCCAGGCCGTCGGTTATCAGCACTCCCGCCGAGGGGATGATTTCCTCCTCTTCGAGTTTGCCGACGATTCCGGGGTCCAGTTCGGGTTTGAGATAGGCGCCTACCTGCATCCTGTACTGCTCGAGTTCCTTGTTGTCCCTGTCGCCTTTTTCGAAGCGCTCGAGCCCGCGCTCCATCACCCTCATTCCGAGGTAGGCGGCGCCGAGCCTTCCGCTGACGCAGAGAAGGTCCTTGCTCTGCGCCTTGGGGCGGCGGACTTCGGTGAGTTTGAGGCGCTCTCCGCTTGCGGCTACGCTGATGCACAGGCCGTTCCTGGAAGGACGCAGGTCCAGGGATACTTCCTTGTAGCCGTGCTCCTTCGCGGCAGCGCTGATACCGCTCCACAATTCTTCGATCTGCGGATAATCGAGTTTTGCGCTGACACCCAGGACGACAGACAGGGTCCCGGGATGCCGCAGCTGGGCGTAAAGCTCGCCCGTAACTTCCATAACCGCCTTGTAGCCAAGGTGTTTGAGTGGGAAGTATACCAGATTGAAATCGACTCCTTCGAGAAGTACCTTGTGCGCCGCAGGCTCCGTCTGTTTATAAGGAGAGCCCTCATACAAACGTCTGAGAGCTTCCTTCTTTCCTATATCTGCAAAACTTGTCATGTTTTGCAAAAATAGCAATTATTTTACTGCTATTGCCGAAGTTTTGACAATATCTTCGCACGATTCTCCGAGATAAAGCGTGAACGTTCCCGGATTCAGTCTCCAGTCGTGAACCGACGCATCGTAGAAGCAGAATGCCTCCCTGCCAAGATGCATGGTGACAGTCTGCGAAGCGCCTTTCCTGAGGAACACTTTCCTGAAAGCCTTCAGTTCCTTCTCGGGACGTGGCACGCAGGGAACATCTTCTCCCACATACAGTTGCAGGGTGGTGGCGCCGTCATAGCGTCCGGTATTGCACACGGTCACGCTCACGTCGAAGCCGTCAGCCGCAGGCACGACGGAAAAGCCGTCATAGGAGAAATGCGTGTAATTCAGGCCATAACCGAAGGGGTAGCGCGGAGCTTTGTCCTTATATCCGCGGTAGCCGACGAAAACGCCCTCCCCGTAAGTCACGAAGGGCACGGACAGCCCGCGTTTCGTATATGGTTTTTCAAAATTCCACCAGGCCTGCGAAGGATTGTCTTCGATATGTTCGGGGAAAGAAACCGGCAGATGCCCGGATGGTGAGAACCTGCCCGTGAGCATCTCCGCCAGGGCGAGCCCGCCTTCCTGGCCGGGGTACCATGCCCACACTAGGGCGGAGACCTTGTCGGCCCAGCGCGACACATCCACGGCTCCTCCGGCATAAACGACCACGATTACAGGTTTTCCTGATGAGAGGGCTGCCTCAATCATGCTTTCCTGCCCCTCCGGAAGGAAGAAACTGCGGTCGGAGTGCTCCTTTTCGGTCGTTTTGTCGAAGCCCACCGCAACCACGACCGCATCGGCCCTGGTCATGGAGACTTCCTGCGCCCCGACCCTGCCGAGCCCTTCGCGCAAAGATACTGAATAGATGGGTTCAACCGCACCGCTGCCTCCGCCGCAGGGGATTTCATCCGATTTGGGGCCTATCAGCGTGAGTTTAGCCTTTTTGCGCAGCGGCAGAACTCCGTCGTTCTTTAGCAGCACAAGACTCTCGCCGGCGAGACGGTAAGCCACGTCGCGCGAGTAGGGATTGTCTTCGGAGATGCTGCTGTCGAGTTGCGGGCGGTCCAGGAAGCCGAAAGCGATGAAGGTCTGAAGTATGCGCCGGGCCTTCTCATCTATCTGCTCTTCGCGTATCACCCCCTTCTCCAGCAGCGGCAGCAGGTATTCTTCCTTCATTGTCAGAGCCCTGGGCATTTCAAGGTCGACGCCGTTCTCCACGACGCTGACAGGAGAATAGGTGGCGGTCCAGTCAGACATGGTGAAGCCGTCGAAATGCCAGCGCTCCCGGAGTATTTCCCGGATCAGGTAAGGATTCTCCGTCGCATGGACGAAATTCACCATGTTGTAGGCCAACATGACCGAGCCCACGTCCGCACGTTCCACCGCGGCCCTGAATGCCGGAAAATAAATCTCGTGCATAGTCCGTTCATCGGCGACGGACGATGAGTGAAGTCGGTTCTCTTCCTTGTTGTTCAGTGCGAAGTGCTTGATGGCGGCCATAACACCCTCGGACTGAAGGCCTTTGATATAACTCACCGCCGCCTCTCCGGAGAGGAAGGGGTCCTCTCCGAAATATTCAAAGTTTCTGCCGCAGAGCGGGCTGCGGGCTATGTTCACTCCCGGACCGAGGAGGATGTGGACTCCGCGTGCACGGGCATCCTGGCCGAGGGCCCGGCCCATTTCGTAAACGAGGTCGGGATTCCACGTAGCCGCAGCTGCGACACCGCAGGCGAATAGAGTGCTTTTTGTATTGTTGCGCACCCCCTGCGGACCGTCAGCCATGCGGATTTCAGGGATTCCGAGGCGCTCCACGGGAGCCATGTAAAACCCGTCACGATATCCTCCGAGAAGGGATATTTTCTCCTGCAGAGTCATCTGCGACACGAGGGCTGCCGCCCTGTCCTTATGTTCCTGGCTTACCGCCTGCGCATTCACCTGCAAACAGAGCAGCAGGCAAAGGAATATTGATTCTATCTTATTTGATGCCATATTTTCTGAGGATTCGGAGGACGGGCTTCTTGATCGACCTTGCCCAAAGGGTGTAGCCGTAATCACCGGGGTGGGTGCCGTCCACGGAGGTATAATGGTCGGGAGAAGTCGCATTCGTGGAAGTAATGAAGTACACGTCCTTGTACTTCCTGCAGACTTCTTTCATCATTTTTGCAACCAGATCCATCCTCTCCCTTTCGTATTTGTCTGCCGCAATGTTGAAATTGCGTCTCTCGCGGTAGATGGTCTGCTGGAAAATCAACGGCTTGCCCGGGTGTGCCGCCCGGATGGTCTCGATGAACGGGCAAAGTCTCTCATTGATTTCCTCCGGGGTCGGGTTGGAGAAGGTGTCGAAGAGGAAGGCGTCCACGTCTGGTGCTTCGCAAAGAACGGCAGCAAAATAGTCCTGCAATTTGCAGCGCCCGCTCACACCCAGGTTCAGAAACTGGATGCCGGTTTCCCTGGTAAGAATGGACGGATAGGCCATCCCCGACTTAGAAGTCGAGGCTCCGTGGGTGAAACTTGAGCCGAAGACCGCGACCCTGTGGCGGAATGGTTGCTCCAATGGTTCCAGAATCCGTCCTTCCTCAACGCCGATCTTGACCGATTCCATAACACTGCGGATTGGCAGATACAGCAGACACTCTTTCTCGCTGTCGTCCATATCCTTTATGATGTTCACCTGCTTGTCGAGAGCGTTGTCATTCTGCAGGCCCGCTGCGGCCCAGAGCCATTTTCCGTCCTTCTTGATATAAAGGTCGAATCCCCTCCCGGCAAAGCCGGTGGTACCGCCGCCGAAATAAGCCTTTACGTACTTTGGCCATACCCTTATGGAGGGAGAGTCGGTGCGGAAAGCCACGGCTATGCCGGCTGATTCGGTTACGAGACGCAGTTCGTCCCTCGTGAAGCCGTGGAAACGGGCTGTGTCGATGCGGTGATAGGGATTCGGAGTGTCCGGGAAAACCTTGCCGACCAGCGTCAGCTGCGCCGCCTCCGTATACACATATTCTGGCGCTTTCCCCTGTGCGGCCGCAGAAAGCGGCAGCACAAGGGCAAGTGCCAGAAGAAGGGATTTGAACAACGTCATTCGATCGTAACTTTATAGCACAAAATCTATAAGGATCGGGAGGTGATCGGAAGGGCGGAAGAAAGAGTGCACTTCGTCGCTGCGAACGGGAGTGGTGAATCTGTCTTCGGCTATCCTGGCCTCCTTGACCTTTGCTCTCAGGGCCTCGGTCACATAAACGAAGTCGATACGCTGGCACGACTGCGCGGATGCGAGGAAACTCCTCGGGTGCAACTCACGGACAATGTCGCGATATGGGGTGTTGTTCAGTATGTAATCGTGAACAATGAACCTTTTATCGTCGTCCGGATACCCGTAGAAGCAGTTGTCGAGCCGTGACACCGAATTGAAGTCGCCCATCATCATCCAGTAGTGCGATGATGCTTCGGGGTCGGTAAGGATTGTAGAAGAGCATATCGTCTCCAGTTCCATCCTGCGGTAGAGGTCGCCTCCGCCACGTGCGGCATCCGCCTCCTGTTCCGCCTTCGAAGCCTTCTTCAGACGGAAGTCGTATGCGAGGGGGCAGGTGTGCAGGGTAACGATTTCGAGCGACTTGCCACGGACTTTTATCCGGGCCCAACTGGCTCCGTGAACAACGATGGAATCGGGTTCGGAGCCTGTGATTCGGGATACGTTCTCGATGGGGTACCGGGAGGTTATCACCTGGGGATAGCTGTCCCTGTGGGCGCCGACGTACACATATTTGTGCCCGTACCTGCGCGCAAGGGATTTCCAGTTGCCTACAAGGTAACGTTCCTCAACAGGAAGCCGGCGGTCCGTTCCGGAGTAGTAGATGCTCTGGGCTTCGCACCACACGCAGATGTCGGGCTTCTTGTCTTTCACCCATCCGACGAACGCATCGTAGTTGTCCTCCTGCCCGGACCACATGCCGTTCTGAATGTTCCAGTACAGGAGCCGGAGCGGTTTTTCACCGCTCCTGCCCCATGCACTGAGACATAAAATCAAAACCGAGCAAAGAGTAAGGAGTCTTTTCATCATCCCTATTCTACGACAATCTTGCGGATGATATTCTTGTTTCCGGCAGGGAAATAGAAGGCTCCGGTCTTAGGATCGCGGCACAACTGCCCGAGATAGTCCTTATCACCCATCTTGACCTCCGAACCGGTCCCGTCGGCAACGCCATATACATACGGCTGGCCGGCAAGGGTCTTTACGATACCCTTGGTGTAGTCTCCGTCGACACCGGGAACTACTACACGGAACAGGCTGTGGCGCATGTCGAGGATGTAGAGGTAATTGTCTTCAGGATCCTGGTACAGACCGGAAACAGGGCCTATGGTTGCGGTAAGGGTATTACCGGGTTCTCCGTCAGTAACGGTGGAAGCGTCACCCTGTGTGGATTTCTGTCCGCCGGCAACGATCTTGGTCTCTCCGCTTGCGATGTTCACGACTTCGACTCCCCATCCGTTGGCACCCTGGATGAGATTCTCCTGCTTGCTGTCGACAATAAGGCTGAGAGGCTGTATTGAAATCTCATACACCTTCTCGACCTTGTTGTTGTAAACTGAAAGGATGCGGTTGACTTTGTTGTCGGTTCCGCGGCTGGTAATATACAGGTGACCGTTCTTGTCGAACTTGCATGCCATGATGTTGCCGAATTTGATGTCGGCAGGGACTCCTTCGGGAGCGTATGTCGTCCAGTTGTTGGACTTGTCGACCTTCCCTATCAAAGCCTTCGCCTTGCATGCAACGTGGAAATTGCCGTCGGCGTCGAAATCGCCGCTCCAGGGATAGAAACCGGCTCCGATTGTTGCGGGAGCTACGACCGTCGTCACGGCATAGTTGGAGAGGTCTACCCTGAAAACACCATGCGCATTGTTGCCGCCGCGGGTTGTAACCCACATGCTTCCGTCGGGAGCGATGCCCACATATTCAGGGAACTGGACGCTTGCCGCCGTTCCCACACCTTCTTCATTCTTGGCGGTGCCTGAGCCGATAACGGTACTGACAGTGGCTTTTCCTACCTTGTAGAACACGAAGTCGGGAGTGTCCACTGCGACGGCGCCCTTTACTGCGACGTTGAATTTGTACTGTCCCTTTGCAAGTTCGGGAAGAGTGACGGTAAGGGTTGTTTCGGTGACGACATTCACGGAAACTGCGGTACCGTTCACGGTGACTACATTCTCTTCAAGAACCTCGGAGAAACCTGTGCCCGTGATCGTGAGTTCGTCGCCCGTCGTGCCGATGGGAGGATTGACGGATTCGACGGTAACGATCCTTTCCGCCTTGTAGTTGAATGTTCCGGCGGGAAGAATCTCGTCGCCCTTCTTCACAAGCACGGCAACCTCGCCGGCTCCATCGGGAACGATGACGGTGATCCTGGTGTCTTCCACGCTCTTGATTTCGGCATTTGCATCGCCGAAGAGAACGGTGAGGGCGGAGGCATCGGTGCCGAAGTTGGTACCGCTGATCACCACTTCTTCGCCGATCTTGGCCTCTGCGGGCTCAAGTCCGGTGACGGTCATGGGCTTCACGACCTCAAGATAGGTATATTTCACCGCCCCGGACTTCTGTCCGTCAACCGTAACGGTCACGTCAACCTCTCCCACGGGATTCTCGGGAACGGTAACGGTCAGGGAAGTCGCACTTGCCTTAGCCACGGTAGCGTCTGCGGTGCCGAACTTGACGGAATTCTCAGAAGCGACAGTGGAGAAATCCTTGCCGGAAATGACCACGAGGTCGCCGGCATAACCGCTGTCGGGAGCGATAGACGTAACAGAAGGAACCACCTTGGTCTCCTCCTTGGGTTCGTCTTTCTTGTCGCACGCCGTTGCAAGGAGCGCAATGGCTGCGAGAGAGATAAATAATGCTTTTTTCATAATGATAATGAATTAGAAATGGTTATTGCTTGTTGTATCTGATTGCGATGTAATCGAGCGAACTCGAATGCATGTCGTTGTTGAAGTCGGGGCCTATCACGGCATCTGCGTAGTCGGCGCCGGTGCTGCAGATATCGTTTGCCGGAGTGAGCTTGATGTACACGTTCTCGTGGCCGAGGATGGCTGCGGGGAGTTCGAAATCCATGGCCTTGTAACCCACTATCGAAGAGTACAAGGTGTTGCTCCATGTGGAAACGTCGGGAACCGTATATTCCGCTACGAGGGTCCATTTGGAATCGTCGTTCACCTGGTCGGTCAGGCCCCATTCCAGTTTCCAGTAACGGGGGGAATAGAAGCGCTGCGAGGTGTTCATGGCCGATATCTGCAGGGAGATATGGTCGGTGCTGATTCCCTCCGTGGAGAAATTGATCAGCCAGGAATAACCCCTGTTGGTATCGTAGTCCCACCAGTAAATGGAACGGAAGGCGCAGTAGCAGTCGGGGGAGCACCAGCTCTTTCCTGCCATGGAACCGCCGTTGGCTATGCGTTTCCCTCCGGTTTCGTCGGAGGTGCTGGGAGCCAGCCATTCCGTACCGTTGGAAGATGTGCCCACCCAGTCCTCCATCTCGGGATTGTAGCGGTCTTTCTCCGGATCCAGGATTATTCCGAGGCCGTTCATATTGCCCGTATTCTCTCCGAACATGGTTCCGCTAAGGCCCATGGGACCGAGATAAGAGAAGGTGGCCTCACTGTACATGTGCTGGCCGTAGGCGTCTTCGTTCGTGAACTCCTTGGCGGGAGAACCGGAATAACGGCTCTGGTAAGTGTGTGTAAACCAGCCGTTTTCGCCGTAGGTAGGGAGCTGGCGGCCGTTCTCCACATCGGGATTCCAGTAACGGTATTCGGCAAGGATGGCGCTGAAGCTGTCTTCCACGCTGTCGTTCATCGCGCCCCAGATATCTTCCTTGTTCTGATGGCGGATCTGATAACGCCCTATGTTGCCGAGGGAGAGGTCTTCATTCACATCGAGCGGGTCGGCGCCGTTCTTCCATTCGAAGCGGCAGAAGCGCTCATGCACTATCACGCCGGAGATGGAGCCGCTTCCATAAGGGAGACGGGTGCCGTCGTTGCGGTAAACACAGACTGTGTTCGTGTACATGTAGGTATGGTTGCCGTCCTTGTCGCGCACGAGAAGAGGGTACTTCGAGATGCGGTTGGCCCTTCCGCCTATAGAATAGCCTTCGTTGATAGGTGAGAGGGAGCCTTTGCGGACGGGGAACTCGACATCCTGCAGAGTGACATAGGTGTAGATGTCATCGTCGGTGAGAGTGCCGATGGTACGGACTTTCACAGGGACGTCGGCGGCGGCGCCTGCCACCTGTGACACCACCATGCTGTTGGTTATGCCGGTGATGTCGTAGCGTTCCGGCTCCTCGGAACGGGTTATCGTAGCCCCGTACAGGAGAACCTGGACTTTGTCGTACTGCTTGAAAATATTGTCGGAGACAGCCTTGGTATGCAGGCAGAATCCGTATTTCCCGTCGGCCGATTCAAGGTAGACGGTGGTCTTGGAACCATTGTAGTCTATCGAAGATGTGGTCTTCTGCTCGTTCTCGCCTGCATTTCCGTTTTCGGTGTTGCTGACGACGATTCCCTCGACTATGATATACTTGTCGACCGGCTCGCCGGTGGCGAAATCAAGACGCACGTCTTCGAAAGATGTGAGGGTTCCTAGCACGCCCTTGGCCGTTTTCTGCGTCACGTTCAGCAGGAGGGAGCTTTTCTCGCCCCATCCGTCGGTGTAGGAAAGCAGTATGGTCGCAGTGCGCACTTTCTCTCCGTCCTGGTTGGCACTCACGCCGAGGGCAAGGGTGCCGTTGTCGATGGCTACATCCTCGATCCAGTCTTCCGCCGCATCGTCGGCATAGCTGATGGCCACCTCAAAATCTTCGAAGGGGATGTTGGTGTCGATGGGGACGGAGGTCACACCCTTGGTGTTTTCGCAGATGACGGACGCATTGTCGATTGAAAGCACCGCCGTCAACATGCCTTTCTGCTTTATCAGAAGGGTATCTCTGCGCTCGTCGATATCGCTGCAGAGAACGACCGTCGCCATGCGCTTGAACCCCTCGTTCATCTGGTAAGTTGCGGAGATTATGCCGTCGCCCCTGCCGGAAGAAGGTTCCAGCGTAAGCCATGAACTTCCCCCGGTCATTTCCGCATGGTAGGAATCGTTCGCGTAGACCTGGATGTCGAACAAACCTTCGGAAGCATCCAGCACATATTCCTTGGTCCTTGCGCCGAGTTCCACCATGACTGTCTTCATCTCCGCATCATCCACCTGGCATGACTGCAGGGCCGCTGCGAAGACGAACGCTAAAAGTATTGTTCTGTTTTTCATATCACTCATGCTTTTTGTAAGACGGTAAACTCACCCTTCGCACTCTTGCCGGCTATGTCGATGAAGTTGACGGATATCTGCGCGGAGCGCATGATCCCGGTCGCATTGGCTTCCAGCGAGAACTCCAGGCCGTTTTTTGTCAGGCGGATATAACGTACCCAGTCTGCCTTGCATGTGATGATTACATCGTCGATGTAAGGGTAAATGTTGTTCAGGGTGCATTTGACAGTATAGTCCGCCTCCGTGTTGTCGTAAGATCCGGAAATCGACGACAGCAGGAACATCGGAGCCTCGGCGCTCTGTTTCACCGTGAACAAGGAACGGAAGTTGCGTCCGGTCGGATCGTCGATTGACACCACCAGATCCGCGTTGCGCGAGCCGGTTCCGGAGTAGGGCGCCACGTCGAGGCCGATGCGGTCGTAACGCTTCACGGCGTCTACTATCCAATGTTCTGTAGATGCGTTTTCCGGAGCGACCAGAACCGTATCTTTCTTGCCGGAAGCATCGGTGTATATTGCTGTGACGCGGATGGCTTCGGTGCTGTAGTAGAGATTGCTCGTGCCCGGGATGAAAGCAAGACCTCCGTTCTTAAGAACGTCGAGCGTGTTGTATTCGAGCTTGAATGAAGGGGATGTGACGGGACCTGTCTGCGTCATGAAAACCGTGTCGCGCCTTGATCCGCTTGCGAGCACTATGCCCACCCGGCGGGCTATGCCGTAATTGGCGGCGTAGCTGAACACCAGGTCGTTTGTGCCTTCTCCCGACAGCTTGTTGATGGAAGCCCAGTCCACAGCTTCCGAAAGCGATGCCGTCCACGCACCCGTGGCATAAACCATCACGTGGGTGGAGCCGGCATCGGCCGACAGGGTAAGGTTCCTGGCCGTCACCGAGAGGGGGATGTCGTATTCAAATGGTTTGTCGCAGGCCGCGAGTCCAAACACGGCCGCAAGCATCAGGGCCATAATTTTACATTCCATATTTCGCATACGCATTATTGTCAAGATTATGTTTGGAATACACTACCTGCACATCCGGGATGGGATAGTATTCGTGGCAGGGTTTGATGTTGTTCTGGAGCGTTCCGTAGTCGTTGTAGGCCACCACTGCATCGTACCAGATTCCCCACCGCACAAGGTCGAATTTGCGCTGGAACTCGCCGAACAGTTCGCGGGCGCGCTCACAGCGTATTTCTTCCTGAAGACGGGGGAAGGTGCGGAAGACGTAATCCTTCACTCCGGCACGGTTGCGGGTCATGTTGAGGTAGCGGACCGCATTGTCGCTGTCGCCGATCTCACAGTAGCACTCGGCCATCAGCAGCACCACATCGGCGTAGCGGAAAATCTTGTAGTTGTTGCTGTCCCTAGTGGTCTTCATTCCCGGACACCAGAATTTGGGCCCCATCCAGGGGCGGGTGTTGTTCTTCAGGCTGGTGAAAGTGATGCCGTCGTAGGTCCAGGCGGTGTTGTAGAGGGCCCGGAGGTCGCCCGTCATCTTGGGCATGAGTCCCTGGCAGTAATATACGCAGGGCTGGGCCGACTGCCATGTGGTGGCTTCGTCGCCGAGTTCCGGTATGTCTATACCGTCGTAAATCGAGCCGCTGCGCCTCGGAGGGGTGCAGACGCACGCCACGTTGGATGTGTAGGCAAGGCCTCCGTCCACATAGATATGCTGGATCTCGAAGATGGATTCCGGCGTATTCTTGTTGCGCCACAGGACGTTTTCTTCAAGGTCGTAATCCGAGAGGGGGCCGTATATCTTCTCGAGCGACTTGCAGGCTTCGAGTGCTGTTTCCCATTCCTGGTTCCAGACCGCCATCTTCGCAATGACCATATATGCCATGGCCGCTCCGAGCCTGTTGCCGGCGTTGTCGTACGTACGGGTCTGGGGGACCAGGGAAACGATCTCCTTGAGGTCGGCGATGACCTTGTCGCGGGTCTCCGCCGCACTCATTCTCGGAAGCACCGCTATGCGCTCCAGCACCTCGTCGTCGGTCACGTCGTCGAAGTAGAAGGGCACGTCGCCGAAGAAACTGGTGAGGGTCCAGTAGTAGAAGCCGCGCAGGGCCTTGACCTCGCACAGCAGTTCGTTGCGCTGGGCGTCGGTAAGGACGGTGCTTTCCCCGATGCCTTTCACCGCGAAGTTGCAGCGCTGCACTCCGAGATATCCCTGCTGCCATACGTTGGCTCCGAAACGGGGTTTGACGGGGCTGATGTCGAGCTGCGCGTCGAGCGTACCCGAGGCGCACCAGATGACATCCGTAACGCATTCGGTAGCAAGGAAGTAGTTGTAAACGTATATCGATTTCAGCGGGATGTAGCAGCCGTTCACCACCGACTGGCACTCCTGATAACTGCGGAAGAAGTTTTCGGGCGTACTCACCGCAGATGTCGATTCCTCGTCCAGCGAGCAGGCCGAAAAAGCCGCCGCGCAGAAGATTGCCAAAATTATTCTGTATGTCTTCATGATTCTAATATCTTACTTGAACGCTGAAAGTGATGGTACGTGCCTTCGGATAGGCTCCGAGGTCGACACGGCGCAGGGTTGAAGAACTTCCTTCGCTCGAAACGTCGGGGTCGAACCCGTTGTAGTATTTCCACAGCAGGAGGTTCTCTCCGGAAAGGGTGAAGGTTGCATCTCGCAAGCCGGAACGGGTCTTGCTGAGATCCAGGGTATACCCGACGCTCACGGTCTTGAGACGCAGATAGGAGGCATCGTGGATCATGAAGTCGCTCGGGATGGAAACGTCGGTGTAGCAGGCCCTCGGGATGTTGGATTCCGGGTTGCGCTCGGGATGCCAGGCGTTGAGCATGTAACGGTACTGGTTGGTGTACATGCCTCCGGCCTGGTAGAACTCGGCGTAGTTGTAGATCTTTCCGCCCAGCGAATATGCGAAGTACACTCCGAGTTTCAGGTTCTTGTAGTAGAAGGTGTTCTGGAGTCCTCCGTAGATATACGGGTCAGCATTGCCCTGATAGACAAGGTCGTCCTGATTGAGCACGCCGTCATGGTTGGTGTCGTAGTAACGGGGAGTACCGTCGTCCCAGTTCGCGGTGGTGCTCACGTAGGTCCTTGTCACCTTGTTCCTTTCCCTCTCCTCGTCGCTCTTCCAGACACCGGCATACTGGAATCCCCACAGGGAGTTCAGCGGATATCCTTTCACATAACCATAGATCATGTAGGGGTTGTTGCCGGGGGAGTTCATCGCCGACACGAATTCCTCGGTCCCCACATCTTCGACGCGCTGGCAGTTGTGCGAGATAGTGAACGAGGTGGTCCACTGGAAGTTCCTGCGGGCCAGGTTCATGCTGTCGAAGGAGAGTTCAACACCCTTGTTGGAGATGCGTCCGAGGTTCATCAGGTGCGATGAATAACCTGTCTGGTTCGCCACCTGGACCGACAGCAGCAGGTCGGTGGTAATCGAAGAATATGCCTCCGCCGTCAGGCTGAAGCGCCCGTTCCATCCCGACCAGTCAATAGCGGCGTTGTAGGATGCCGTCTTCTCCCAGCTCAGTTCTGGCTGGGCGAGACGGCTGCGGTAAAATGCGACAGGCTGACTGTTGTTGAACAGATATCCGTCGGTCGTGCTCGAAAGCGCCGCGAGCGAACGGAAAGCGCTGATGGCGTCGTTGCCGGTCTTTCCGGCGCTGAAACGCAGGGACAGGTTATCTGCCCAGCGTGCTCCCTTGAGGAACTCCTCGTTGGAAATGTTCCACCTGAATGCGGCGGAGGGGAACGGCGCCCATTTGCGGTCGGCAGCGAAGTTCGAAGCGCCATCATAACGCATGGTGGCGGTCAGATAGTAACGGGAGTCGTAGTTGTAGTCCATCCTGGCGAAAGCCGACATCTTGGCTTTTCCGGTCGTGGAAGTGGACGCGCTGTAGGTGTTCTTGTCGACCACCGCATTCATGTTGTTCCAGAGTATCTGGTCGTCCATATATCCCTTTCCGGTAAGGGAGAAGTTGTCGGTGTCGGAATTGTATACGGAAAAACCGACCAGCGGAACCAGGCTGTGCCTGCCGCTCTTGTATTCGTAGCGGGCCGTGGTTTCCGACGACATGGAATTGCTGTGGTTTTCGGTACGGGTGGCCTGTCCTCCCTCGTCCGCAGTCTTTGCAGGGAGATTCCCGGGGATATAGCGATACCCGGAACTGAAATACAGATAGTACGAGAAGATGCTCTTGACTTGCAGGTTCTTCACCGGCGTGAGCTCGGCCTCGAACGAGTTGTTTATCGAATTCCTCTCGGTATAATGGGTGTTGAGGTCTATCAGCACGCGGGGAGTGTTGATGCGCTGGCCCAGATTGTAGAGAGGGTTCTCGATGTCGGTCACCTTGATCATCGGCGACAGGTACTGTGCTGAATTCCACCACGAAGTTCCACCTATGGAAGCCTTCGTTTCGTCGGTATGGCGGAAGGTATAGGAGCCGTTGTAGCCTACTTTGAGGAAGGAGAACAGCTGGCGGTCGAGTTTTATGCGGCCGGTGAAACGCTTCTGGCCGCTGTCCTGGATGATACCCTCTGTGTCGTTATAGGAGAGCGACACGTAGTAGTCGTGTTTCTGGTCTCCTCCCATAACGGACAGGGCGTAATTCTGGACGATTGCGGTACGGGTGATTTCCTTGATCCAGTCGGTGCCTTCTCCGAGGCTGAGGGGATCCTTGTAAACGGATTGTGACAAGGGTGTGCCGGCCCCGACCGAAGAGTGGGAAGGGTCTTTCCCGAAGTAAGCATAGTCGTTGCGGTAGAGGGCGAATTCCGAAGCGTTCATCAGATCCAGCGACTTAGGCAGACGGCTGACTCCGAAATCGGCCTTGAACGAAATCCTGGGCTTGTCGCCCGAATTCGAACCGCTCTTGGTCGTTATGATAATGACACCGTTGGCTCCGCGGGATCCGTAGATTGCGGTGGAGGAAGCGTCCTTCAGCACGGAAATGCTCGCGATGTCGTCAGAGTTGATGTCGTTGAGGTCGTTGATGGCATCGATTATGCCGTCGACCACTATCAGAGGTTCATTCGAAGCGGAGATGGAACGGGTTCCGCGGATTCGGATAGTGGTGGTCGAACCCGGAGCGCCGTCGGTTGACATGAAGTCGGCGCCGGCAATCCTGCCCTGAAGGGCGTTGTCGATGGAGAGGACCGGGGTGCTCTTGACATCTTCCATCTTTACGTTCGCCACCGAACCGGTAAGGTCGGTTTTCTTCGCGGTGCCGTATGCGATTACAACCACGTCCTCGAGTACGTTCTTGTCTTCGGCCAGGGTGAAGTTGATTACGGTCTGCCTGCCCACCTTTATTTCTTGGGGTACATATCCCATGTAGTCTGCGACCAGTACGGCGGATTCCGCAGCAGTGATGGTGTATTTTCCGTCCATGTCGGTCAACACGCCGTTGGAACTGCCCTTTACCATCACCGTCGCCGCAGGCAGGGGCGTGCCATCGGTATCGGTCACCACGCCGCTCAGCTGATGCTGTGCCGCGGCAGACCATGCGGTGAGCGCGAACACCAGCAGCGCAGTAATTGTTTTTCTCATCTTATTCATGTCCAATCCTTTTATTCAGAGTAAAACCTGTTCCGGCCGCTTCCGCCGTTGGCGGCGAAGAAGTCTTCGTCGAAACCGTCAATCAGGCGCACCACGGAAATGTTGTCGACGTACAGGCGGGCGTTGCCGCTGCCGTCTTCCGTTCCGGAGCAGATGCGGAATCGCGTCCGGGTCGTGAGGGGATTGTTCTCGGTCCCTGCCACGAATACCATATAATGACCTGTTTCGCCTATGTAGGGGGCTTCCAGTTGCAGCACGGTCTTCCCTGCGACCACATCATCACGGATATACCCTCCGTCAAGCACTTCCACCGTGAATCTGTTCTGGTCTTTCTGCGTGCCGTCGGCTGATTTCCATGCCGCCGCATCAAAGGTCAGCATCAGCAGGGAATCGCTCCGGAATCCTTCGTCATAAGGGGTGTAGATACAGCCGCGATGGCCTTCATCATCGCCCAGTTTCACAAGCCCGGCTTTTCCATAACAGCGGGAGAGGGTATCGAGACTTACCGGCTCGGATGTGAAACCAAGGCTCTTGAGCTGGGTTGTCCAGAAAGATATCTCGGTCTCGCCGGCAGTCACATAGGGATTCTCCGAACCGTATACAAGTTCGTCGAAACGGCTTCCGACTCTCTCGTATGCACCCTGATATACAGGAAGGAATACTCCAAGGGAAGCCTCCGGCTTGACAATCGATAGCGTTCCGACACGCCTCGAATATAGCGGGTAATCGGCCCTGTCAGCATAAGAAAGGCTTACCTTGAACAGTCCGTCGGACACTTCTTCGCAAGCAGTGACCTCCGCCCATGGGAGCGGGGCGGCATCCTGCCAGAAGGCCTTGAAATCCGACACGTTGGTGCGTACATAGAAATCCTGCGTGCCGGCCTTGACGCTCACGCAGAATTTGTCGAGCGGGGCCTCGTCGTCGCAGGCCTCCGAACTCCATACCTCCATGATCTCGCTCCGCACGGCGTTGGAATCCTTGTCGCCGCACGACTGCAGCAGCAGCGCGAACGGAACGGGAAGGAGGAATTTCAATAAGTGCATATTCATAGTCATACGTTGATTATTTCATTCTGAAGTCCACCATCACGGGGCGGTGATCCGACGGGTAACACAGATATCCGGCGACACCGTCGACCTGGTAGGGATCGGCCCAGGAATCAGTGAGTATCACGGCATTCGCCACACGTCCGTACATCTGCTCTGAAGCGAACATGTAGTCGATGCGGCTGGTGGCGGCGCAGGTGGATGTCATGAAGGCTCCGGGGTACTGATCCGCGATTATGTCCCGGTATTCCGTATTGTCGAGTATCTGCTTCTGGGCCAGATACTTGGTAGTGGACGCGCCAAGCTTGTAGTAGAAATCGTCGTTGGGCGACTGGGAGTTGAAGTCTCCCATCATTATCCAGTTTTTGACTCCGGCGTATTCCGGATTGTTGATGGTCTGGGAAATCACATATTTCACCTCGTGTTCGCGGTAGTAATCTCCCCCGTGCGCCGCTGCGGAAGCATCTCTCTCCTCTACGGGCACATCGGCAGCATAAGCCTGCGCGTAGGGATGCAGGGTCACTATGTAAATATCCTCTCCGGCCACGTTGATGCGGAAGAGTCCCGCACCGCTCACGACCGGACGGCCGGCTTCGTCGGTATCGGTGATTCTCTTGAGCGTGGTGATGTTGTAGCGCGAAGTTATCGCCTGGGGGTAGTTGTTGCGGTCTCCTCCGAGAGCATAGTAACTGTGGTTGTATCGCGGGTAAAGCGAGGGCCATGCGTTGGTCAACATGGTGGCTTTTTCGGCCTTCGTGAGGTTGGTGCCGGCAGCGTTGAAGATGGATCTTGCTTCGCACCAGACACAGACGTCCGGGCTGTAACGCTTGATCCACGCAACGAAATTGTCGTAGTTGTTGTACTGGTCGGCCCACATTCCGTCCTGAATGTTCCAGTACAGCACACGGAAGGTTCCGTTGTCGCGCGTCCTGCGGTCCTTCGTCCTGCGGACCAGCAGGTTGTCGAGCCAGAATCCGTGCACTCCCTTGCCCTCGTCCGCGGTCGTCACGCTGAAGTAGGTCGCATCGTTCGCGTTCCGTATCTTGATCTCTGCGTGATGCCAGGTTTTCTTCGATGCCATGGAACCCGTTGCGTACCTGGCCGGAGCAAGGTTGATGGTATGCGTAACTCCTATATATCCTGTCCCCTGGCCGAAGTTCTCCAGATGCTCTCCGTCAACCTGCACGGATTCCACGAATCCTCCGTTCACGACCTGGACATGGAGAAGATCCTTGAATCCGGGAGCAAGCACGAAATCGAAGCTGAAGGAGAGATCGCACAGCCCGCCTATTTCATCTTTCAAAGGAACCGTCTGCCAGATACCACGGTATTCGTCTCCCGTCCCGAGCGCTACATATCCGGGATGCTCTTGACATCTGTAAAGGAATCTGTAGCCTCCGAAATTGCGGCTTGCAACATAGGCGGAACTCATCTTGTGGGCCTGCTCGACCGTCCTCCCGCTCACATCCATGAATACCGCAGGCTGGATATATCCTGTTCCGGGCTGGTTGTAGGGGACGGTCGCAAGGGCGCGTTCGTTGCCCCTGAGGGTGGCGTCGGCATCGGTTCCGGGATCCTTGTCAACCGGAGCGAATCCTACTCCGTTGCTTCCGCTTACCACATCTCCACCCCATACGCAGTTGTCGAATCCTTCATAAAAGATTACATCTTCTTCGGGCTGCCAGTCGAAACTCTGCGAAAACACCTGGTCCGCCTGCAGGGAAGTCAGGTCCAGATGCAGTGTCTGCATGCGGTGCGCAGCATCCGAAACCGTGACGTCAAGCCCCTGGGGATAGTCTCCGGCGGCGACCAGAATATTGTATTTGCCATCGTTAGATCCCGTGCAGTTCAGGTTGACCCACGGGAAGCCCTTGCTTATGTTGTTGGCCTGCTTGGATATCATGTAATTCCCGGATCCGGACAGAAAAGCCCCGGCTGGGTTCACGGCTTTCACCGAAACGAGTTTGGAAGCGCCGCCGATATCCAGCGAAAGCATGCCGCACCCCGGCGACAGATACAGCACGTTCCCGTTCGCGGCGTTGTAGGATGCGAACAGGGGCATGGACGCGGCGTCGTCCTTCGCCGAACTTTGGAATTGGCCCGGGGGCAGTATCAGACCTATGTATGGAGATGAGCCGTAATAGGTCTGCGAAGCACCGGAAACCACGGAAGCGTTGTAGAGCGCCGCAGGATTGACGGCCACTTCTGCAAATGACCTGCCTTCTTCGTCCGAAGTCACATCGTACTCTTTTCCGCCTACTGTCAGGGTGTGGTCTTTTGTAAGATCAGCCTTCACTCCGAGGGTACGGAAGATTCCATCCTCCTTGAAATCAAGATAGAACCTTACTTTTCCGTCCACTGTCCGGATAGGGTCGCCGGGCTTTATCCCTGCCTGCTGAACGGGGGTCCCGGGCTCCTCCGGATTGTCTTCACCTCCATTTTCCGGTTTGCTGCACGAAAAGAGCAGCACGGCGGAAAGGCAGAGGAAGAAGAATGTTTTTCTGATTGTCATATCGTCTTTTTTATTCATCCCAGTTGGGGTTTTGTACTATTGCTCCTCCTGTGAGCACTATGTCATCGGTAGGTATCGGATAGAGGTAGTCCCTGTCTTCACGCCAGTTGCGGGGTATGTTGCCAAAGCGCACTATGTTCCCGCTCATGCCCCTGGTGAGCGCCAGGTCGGCTATGTTGGAATACGCGACGCCGCTCTCCACGGCAGGGGAATCGCCGAGGTAGAGGCAGAAGTCGTCGCTTCCGCTTCCGTCGAGGTCATAGGTGCCGGGGCCGGGGAAATACATCCCGAGGAAGGGCCTGTCGAAACGCTTTCCCTCTTTCCAGCGCATGATGTCCCAGTATCTGAATCCTTCGCAGATAAGTTCTATGGTGCGCTCCCTGCGGATTTCGAGTATCACCCCCCTGTCGGGGCCCTGCACGTTCCTATATCCCGTCACAGGATCGCATAGGAAAGGATCGGGGGAGGCGTTGGCGGCGGCCATGTCGAGAGGAGGCATGCCGACCCTGCTGCGGAGCAGGCAGACCGTCTTGTCAAGGTCGTCCTGCGTCAGGGTTCCGAGCTCCGCCTTCGCCTCGGCGTAGTTCAGGTACACCTCCGCCAAGCGGAAGATGGGCAGGTCGTTTTCGGAAGTGTTTGAGATGTCGTAGCGGGGTTCTCCCACATACTTCACTATCTGATAGCCTGTCAGGGTAGCGTTCATGTCGGGGGCGACCCATGACTGGCTTCCCACGCGGGTATATCCGGGGGTGCGGATTGTCTGGGCCAGCCTCGGATCGCGCCCCTGGCATTCCTGCATGAAGTCGAGGTTGTCGAAGTTTTCCTTGTCGGTGAAACGTGATCCGTCGGTCATCAGGTACATGTCCACGACGTCTTTAAGGAGGCCCGAACGTCCCATCGTCGTGGATGTGAAGTAGTCGTTTGCGTTATGGGTGAGGCCCATCGATATTCCGTAAGCCTGGGCGAGAATCACCTCCTGGCCGACGGCGCTTTTGCTGAGGAAGAGGTCTCGGTAGGGCGTGTCGCCTTCCGTATAAAGGGAGTAGCCGCCGTCCGCTATAAGTTCCTCGCAGGCAGACACGCATTCGCGGAGACAGGATTCCCAGCCTTCCAAGCCATGATACTTGCGCCAGGTGCCCTCGAAGAGGAAGATGCGGCTCTTCAGCGCAAGGGCGGTCCAGCGCGTAACCCTGTATTTCTCATGCGCGGCAGGCAGGTTGGCTATGGCGTCGTCGATGTCGGCCAGCACGTTCGCCATTACAAAACTGCGGCTGTCCCTCTCCTTGTAAAGGGTAATGTCTGAGGCGTTGAGGGTATGGTCGAACCAGGGCACGTCGCCAAATCTGCACACTTTGTCGTAGTAGAACCAGGCGCGGAAGAAACGGGCGAGGCCGGAGTATTCGGCACGCACCCGGGCATCGTCGCAACGCCAGATATTCTCAAGGAAGAAATTGATTTCGCGCAGGGCGTCCCAGGTCCAGTTTCTGTCTTTGGACGACACGAAGCGGGCATCGCGGATCTCGGGAGCGAGAGTGCTCTTGATAATAATATCGGCCCCCTCGTCGAATATCGCCGATCCGGACGGAAGAATGCGGTAGAACCTGTTGGTATAGAGACGGCACTGGGTCTCATCCTTGAAGAAATCCTCAACCGCGAGGGCATCTTCGGGTTCCTTCACCAGAAAACCTGAGCAGGATAATGTCAGGGCCGTGCAGAGAATCAGAATTAATTTCTTTGTCATAGCGTCAGAAGGTCAAGCTGATTCCGATGGAGAAGACCCTGTACCACGGGTAGGTGTTGCCGTTACGGTCGCTGTTCGCCGAAATCTGCTCAGGATCGACATAATTGCCGTGAACAGCACTCCAGGTAAACACATTCTCTCCGCTGAAGCATATCCGCGCTTCCGAAAGGCCGGCCTTCGCGATTGCCCCGGACGGAATGTTGTAGGCGAGAGAAATGTTTTTGAGACGCAGATACGCAAGATTCTGCAGGTATCTGGAATTGGTGTAGTAGAGTGAACCGCTGGATGCGGTGAGGGCGGCATATCCGCGAGCCCGCGGGAAGTAGGCTCCGGTGTTGTCTTCGTCCCAGACGTCTTTCATGAAACCGCGCGGGACGAACGATGCGTAAGGCCTTGAATAAGGACCCCAGAAGCGCATGTTTTCGTGCCCGGGGTACCAGTCCATGTGCCCTATGCCCTGGAAGAACAGCTGGAGCGTCCATCCGTTCCACGACACGTTTCCGCGGACTCCGTACTGCCAGCGAGGCAGGCTGTTGCCTATGACTTTCTGGTCGCCCGGGTCATCAAGGGTGTTCTTGCCGGATGTTATGATACCGTCGCCGTTGAGGTCGATGTATCTCATATCTCCTCCACGCACTCCGCGGGACGCTTCGTTAAAGGAAGAGAAATATCCAGGACTTATCTGCGAAAGGTCGACTTTGGCGGCATAGGCGGCCGCTTCGTCGTCGTTGCGGAAAAGTCCGTCGACCTCGTAGCCCCAAATCTCGCCGAGCCTGCGGCCGGGGTAAGGTTCGGAGAGGAGGCCGGAAGGGTTGTCGCACCGGACATAAGTGGAGAGGTAGTCCGACAGCACGGCGGTTATCCCGTAATTCAGGTTCCGGCCCCTGAACTTGGCGCTGTCGTTCCATGTTACGGTCAGTTCACATCCGTTGGTGCGGATGTCGTGGGCGTTCACCAGGGGTTCGGTCGCACCATAGAACGAGGGCAGGGCGGTTCCGGAAGTTAGTATGCCGATGGCGTTCCTCACGTAAGCGTCGGCCGATATGCTCAGGCGGGAGTTGAGCAGAGAGAGGTCGGCGCCGACGTTGGTGGTCAGTATCTTCTCCCAGGTTCCGGTTTCCACAGGGTCGTCCACTACCGCGAATCTGCCAAGTGTCTGCCCGTCGAAGGAGTATCGCATGACATCGCCGGTGCGAATGGTCTGCCAGTAGGCATATTCGTTGATGGACTGGTTGCCCAGCGACCCGTAGGATGCCCTAAGCTTAAGTTGGGGGATAATCCTCCATCCTCCCGAAACGGAAGGGAACAAACCCCATTTGTTGCCCTTGGGGAAGCGGGAAGAGCCGTCGAAGCGGCCGTTGAATTCCAGCAGGTATTTTCCTTTCCAGTCGTATGAAACCCTGTAGAAAAGGCCGGCAAGCGCGTATTCCCGCACTCCGCCGTTGAGTCGTTTGATCTCTCCCGTGGCGAGGTTGAAATCCGACAGCGTCTCCGACAGAAGGTCCTTCCGCTGCACGAACAGCTGCTTGCTCGTCCAGTCTTCGTATGACCCTCCGCCGACGGCGGTCAGATGGTGCCTTCCGGCGAAGGTCTTCTCCCAAGTGAGGAAGACATCGAAGAAGTTCCTCCTGATGCGCGTTTCTCTCTGCGAAAGATAATCCTCGTAGGCGTTTGCGGGTTCGTAGGCGGTTTCGCCGGGGTACATGGAGTAGGGAGCGGGAGCGCTCCTGAACAGTTTCTGCAGGTAGGAGGAGTGGTAGGTGTAGGATGCCTTCAGCGATAAACCGGGGAGCAGGTCGGCGGTCATGTCGATGGTGTTGTAGGTCTGCTCGTCGGTATTTGTTCCGCCGGTGTTGCCACTGCGCATCATGGAGTTGTAGCCGGACATTATGAAATGGGCGGAAGAGTTGGTGAGTACCGTGTGCGACACCGCCGTCCCGTCTGGATTCACCGGCAGGAAGGAGGGCAGGGCGTGTATGGTGGGCCTGTAGAAGTTTATATACTGGGAATCAAGGCCGAGATAGTTATATCCCGACGAATAGAACCGGGAGCTGTAACCAATGCTCAGCCAGTCCCTCAACTGCATCTGCACCTTGCTCGAAAGGGTGTAGGAGCGGAAGCGGTCGGGGCCCATGCGCTGGATTCCCTGCTGGTTGTAGAAGCGTCCGCTGAGCTTGTAGGAGACTTTCTGCGAGCCTCCTGAGATTTCTATGTTGTAATCCTGCGTAGGCCGGGATTCGTTGTAAAGATACCTGTACCAGTCGAAGTTGCCGAGGTAGATGTACGAAGGGACGCCGTCGCGGTTCTCCGTCACCATCCACGGGCGGCCCGCTACCGGCTTTTTGTCGCCCCGGCGTTCGTAAAGGCGCTGGTAATCCGCATCGGTATACTTGGTATATGGTATGCCCGAAACGGAGTTCAGCATGAATCTGTCCGCGAGTTTGGCGGCATCGTAACCCCTTGTTTCAAAGTTGGTGGAGACGGTGTTTGCAGAAAGGGAGAACCTGGTGTTCAGGGAGACCTTGGGCGGACGGTCGTGCTGCCCGGTACGGGTTGTGACAAGAATGACTCCGAACGCTCCCCGGACTCCGTAGATGGCTGCGGAGGAAGCGTCCTTGAGGATGGTGATAGATTCTATGTCCGACGGGTTGACGCTCATAGGGTCGGTCTCAACCCCGTCCACAAGAATCAGGGGATCGCCGCCGTTCAAAGACGTCGTTCCGCGGATATTGAATAGGGAAACGGCTCCAGGCTGACCGGATTCCTGGAGTATGTTCAGATTAGATACCATCCCCTGCATCACCTGTCCTATTCCAGCCACGGGGCGGTCCTTTATATCCTTTTCATCCAATACTGACACCGCTCCGGTAACATTCTTTTTCTGCTGGATGCCGTATCCTACCACTATGGCCTCCTTAAGTATATTGTAGATCGGACGGGGAGTCCGCAGCCGCGAGGTGTCTCCGGGCGGCAGGAGTCCCGGGGTGTCGGCATCGGCGGTGTCGGGATGCGTCTGCCTTCTTTCCGGAATCAGAACTATCCTTTCTTCGAGGATCAAGCACCTCATCTCGGGGAACACGATGCCGAGGATTTCGACCAGTTGAGTGTCCTTTACCTTGACCGTCACGGTCCGGGTGACATCCACTTCGTTGTTGCTGTAGAAGAATGCGAGGCCGGTCTCTTTTTCGATGTTGCGGAACAGTTCCAGCACGCTCACATTCTCAAGGTCGAGTGTGAGTTTCTGCGCTTCAAGCGTGTGATTGAACGCCTGAATGCACGACAATACTATCGTCAAGATGATAATCCGACTCCAACGCATAGCAGAATACTACGTTTATTCTTACCTGATGGAGACGGTTTCGCCAGAAAGGAGGCTGATGGTTTCGAGTATGGTTGCGAGAGACTCTCCCCTCACGGTCATCGAGAGTTTGATGCCGTGGGCCTTTGCAGGGTCTTTGAGGGACAGTCCGACGTTGAACCAGTGTTCAAGGGATGATACCACTTCGTCGAGCGGCATGTTTTCCATCGTGAGTCTGTCTGATATCCACGATGTATGGCATGACGCAGGTGTATCGGAGACTTTCCAGCCGCTCCCGTCGAAATGTATGCTTTGGTCGGGATGAAGTTCGGTGTTTTCGAGATTTCGGCCGTTGACTTCAATCTTTCCCTCTTCCAGCCAGGCGGACTGATTTCCATTTTCGTATGCCGAGACTGTGAACCGGGTTCCGAGGACCTTGATCGTCATGGCGCCCGTTTCCACCGCAAAGGGGTGCAAGGCGTCCTTGGCCACGTCGAAGAAGGCTTCGCCCAAGAGTTTGACCGTGCGTTTTCCGGATTCGAAAGAACTCCCGTATTCAAGTCTGGAGTTCTTGTTCAGCCACACGTTGGTGCCGTCCGGAAGGGTATATTGAGCCTTGTCTCCTTCTGCAAGCAGGGTTACGGAGGACTGCCTTCCGGAGAACGAGAAATAGCCGGTGATCACCGCCAGCAGTACAGCCGCAGAAGACATGGCTGCAACAATGCGCCGACGGACGGTTTTTTCCCGGGAAAGACCTTTGGACAGGACAGCGGAAGCGCTGGGCAGGGCAGAACTCTCAAGGGGATCCGCCTGATCCCAAATCTGCCTTATCCTGCGCTCTGATTCTTTAGTCATAACCATCACAAATATTATGTTTTATTTCTGATATGACGATTATCCCCGACAAAACACGTAATAATATTTTCGTGAAAAACATTAGATTTGCATCGCAAACTGATAACCGATGGATGAAACCAGAGATATTCTTCAACGTCTCGGGCGTGGTGACAACGACGCTTTTTCTGCGTTGTACACGCTTTATTCCGGGAAATGTGCAGGTTTTATCAAGGCTCTCATCCACGACGGCGAGGTTGCCGGCGACCTTACACAGGATATTTTCGTAAAAATCTGGGTCCGCAGAAGGTTTGTGTCTAAAGTGTCGTCTTTCGAGTCTTACCTCCTCAAAATGGCGAAAAATGCCGTGCTTGATTTCTCGAAACGGAAGGGTGTGAGCCGGCGGTTCCAGGAGGAGGCGGCAGTGCTTTCAAAAGAGTTGACCGGTGAAGACGGCGATTATGCCGAACATTCGGAATTCATTGAGAATCTCAACAGGGCGGTTTCGGAATTACCGCCGCAAAGACGGAGGGTTTTCGTCATGAGCCGCTTCCAGGGATTGAGCAATCCGCAGATAGCGGATCTGACCGGCCTGAGCATAAGGACGGTGGAGACTCATATCACACATGCTTTGAAGCATCTGCGCAAGGCTCTGGAAATCAGAGCCTGACGCTCCGCCAGTCCACTTCCTGCACAGTACAGGATTTTTTCGTTGCCTGGACCGCAGCCCTGGCCGCAACCTCGCCGAGACTCATGAAGACGGGTTCCATCCTGATGGACCCGTAGGCGATATGGCTGGCTGAAAGGCACACCGGAACCAGAAGATTTGAACATTCTTTTGCGGAGGGAATTACCGCCCTGTACGAAATCGGATAAGGTCCGGGAATCTTGATTTCTACATCTCCCTCGTTCTTTACCATACGCCTGCCGTCTTTTTCGACAACAATCCGCTGGCAGTTGTGGGAGTCCATCATGTAAGCCGCTTCTGCAATGCCGTCTTCCGCCATTACCTTCCCTTCGCAGTCGGCCTGCGTAACTACATATTCGCTAACCATCCTGCGCCCTTCACGGATATAAAGTTGCGGGGTCCAGTAATTGTTTTCGGGGTATTCATCCTTCGGATAACCCCAGCGCGAGATTTCTTTTGAGAGTTTTTCCGGCACACGGGGATCGGTGAGGATGAACCAGAAGAGGCCTTTCGTGTAGTCGGTATGTGCATCGAGTATCTGGGCGCGGCGCTCATAAGAAGCATCGATGTAGTCGTAGTTCATACCTACCATATCGGTAGAAAAACCTCCATAGTTGTTGATATCCGTTTTCCGGCCGGGCATGGGGCTCCAGATAAAGTATCGTGCATCCGGCTTCTGCGCCGCCATCAGCCTGGCGAGCAGTTCGTAGCGGGTTGCGTCGTAATTGTCCGGTTCGGTAATGGGGATTTTGTTCTCGGTGCTGTCGGTGAGGCAGACCCGCAGATTGTATGCCTGGATAAGGCTGTCACCTTCTCCTTCCTGCGAGGGAGCGGAGGAAGATATTCCCCAGAGCAATCCGCTTTTCGGATCTCCTTCAATCACATACGGATCGATCCCGTCGGGGAATTGATGATACCGCGCATAATGGAATCCGTTCCATTTTTCTCCATACTTAGAAGAGTTCTCCCTACCTGTCGTAAAAGTAACTCCGGCAAGCGGAAGAAGGTCTCCTTCATAGCTGGCATCGATGAAAACCTTCGCCTTGATTTTCCGGTTTTTCCCGGTGCATTTTCCTTTTTCATCGAGTCCGGAGACCACGGCTGCCTTGATGCGTTTTCCGGACTTGACAAGTTTTTTTATGCCCGTTTTTTTAAGCACTGTTATTCTGGAATCGTCCAGATATCCGGCATAGATTCCGGATGCAACTTTTGGTTCGAACACCAGCTTACCCCCTCCTGTACCATAGTGTTTTCCTATGTCGCGATAGAACTCCGCAGCAAGACCTTTCAGTTCCTGATTCTTTCCTATATCTGTATAACCGAGACCGCCTGTGGTCAAGCCTCCAATATGGTTGGTCGGTTCAACTATAATAACGGTCTTTCCCTGCAATGCCGCACTCCTCGCTGCAATCACTCCCGCAGACGTTCCTCCATATATAAATATATCGCAGTTACTTCCTCCAAAGGAAGGGACTGCGATACATATTGCCGAAAGAAGCAGTGCGGACAGTTTCTTCATGCTACAGGTTGCGAAGCAGGTTGCTCAGCGACACTTTCTTGTCGATCATGGCGCGGAGGTCTTCGATCTTGACGCGCTCCTGGGCCATAGTGTCGCGGTCGCGAACGGTGACGCAGCCGTCCTCGAGGCTCTGATGGTCGACGGTGATGCAGAACGGGGTGCCGATGGCATCCTGACGGCGGTAGCGCTTGCCTATGCTGTCTTTCTCTTCATACTGGCAGTTGAAATCGAACTTGA
>CAMJJO010000005.1 GCA_946406095.1 uncultured Bacteroidales bacterium
ATACCACTTTTAAAGGTGGTAACGTACCACCTTTTTGCGTAATAATCAAACAGCCGGCAGAGCAGGTCGACCTCCTTTTTTATTTGTTGTCAGGAGTGGATTATTCGGTGAAGCCGAAAACCTTGTTCATGTGCTTTACGAGGCTCTTCTCGGGGTCGCGTGAATCCTCGGTAAGTTCCCAGAACATAAAGCCCTTGAAGCCGTTCTCCTTGATGTACTGGGCTTTCTTGTCGATGGCGGGGAAGCCGTCGTACCAGAATTCAACCTTTCCGGTCTCGCCGACGAGTTCGTTGCTGAACTCGGCGCCGGGGTTGCGCTCCACTATGCTTGCGAAACTTCCGCCGTATCTCTTGGAGAGGTCGAGGTCACGCCAGCCGCGTCCGTAGAAAGGTACGCCGATGACGACCTGCCCGGGCTTGGCGCCGTGGGCGAGAGCCTTCTCGCAGCCCTCGACCGCATAGCTGAACGGTGAGTGGGGGCCCATCACGTCGCTCCAGCCGGTAAGGTCGTAGGCCATGATGGTCATGTAGTCCATCGACTCCATCGTGGCCTTGGTGTAGCCGCCCTTGTCCAGGCCGTAGATCGCGATGGCCGAAGAGAGCAGGCCCTTCTTGCCGAGAGCCTTGCGGAAGCCTACGAAGAGCTTCTCGAGAGCGGGGATGAGCTGGTCTACATAGTCCTTGGGATAGCTCCAGGCCTCGTAGTCGATGTCAACGCCGGCGAGACCGAGCTCCTTAACGATGGCCATCACGTTCTTTATGATGTTCTCGCGGGCGGTGTCGTCGAGTATCGCGGCTGCAAAGGCATCCTGCTCTTCCTTCGGACCGCCGCCACCGAGGGAAACCATCATCTTGACGCCGTGTTCCTTCGCCTTGGCGGCCACCTGGGGATACGACCTGCGAACGTCACCGTCGTTGATGGTGCCGTCGGCGTTGATGGTGGCGAAACTCAGATTGACGTGGGTGATGTCCCACCAGCAGTTGTCCGCATTGGCCCTGGCGTTGTAGGAAGGGAAATAACCCACTATGTAATAGTCAGGTGCCTTGCCTTCCTGTTTGCATCCGCAAACGAGCGGGAACACAAAAAGAAGGGAAAGAAGTAGCTTTTTCATAAAAAATAGGTTGGATTTGTGTGATAAAGGTACTAAAATTATTTCTTTTCCCATGGATTTCACCCAAAGAAACAGGACCATCGACATCTTCCGTTCCTTTACGATGCTGTTGATGATCTTCGTAAACCATTTCTGGAACGCGACCGGTATTCCCCATTGGATGCAACACGCAAAGGGCGCCGAAGATTTCCTCGGACTCGCCGATTTCGTGTTCCCGGCCTTCATCTTTGCAATAGGCCTTTCGATTCCCTACGCCATCGAAAGACGTTATGCCAAGGGGCATTCGGACCTGAGTACGCTTACCCACATACTCGCCCGCTCCTTTGCGCTGATCGTGATGGGCGTATTCCTCGTCAACACCGAGTCCGGCCTGCAGAGGGACCTGTTCATGAGCCTTCCCGTATTCGAACTCCTCATGTTCGCGGCCTTCTTCCTGATATGGAACGCCTACCCGGCAACCGGGGACGAAAAGAAAAAGAAACTGTACACGTGTCTCAAGATAGCGGAGTGGAAGACGGGCCGCAAGGCTGTCCTGGTGCTCGCGGTCCTCGCAGGGCTCAACATTGCTGGCATCGTGGCCCATCGTTTCTGGATACTCTCCAAGAATATGGAGACACCGGCTACGGTGTTCTTCTGGCTTTCTTCGTTCATCATCGTCTACTGCATATTCCAGAGTCTGGTGTCGGCAGGCAGGGACGGCATCTTCAAGGTTATCAGGAGTGCCGGAACCGCGACCCTTACCTGTTATATGGTGCCGTCCATACTGTACGCCCTGATGGGTCTGCTGCACATGCGCTTCAGGCCCGCCGGCATATGGGGAATACTGTATTGCCTGGCCTTCGCATTCGCCTGCGTGGGCATAACGGCGCTGATGGAGAAAGGAAAGATAAAACTGAAGATATAACCGTAAATCCAAATGAAAGCTATCCTTAATGGCCGCATCGTAGCACCGGGCGGCGTCAGGTCCGGTGTGCTCCTGTTCGAAGGCGGCAAAATCAAGGAAATCGCCGACAGAGTGCCCGAGGGGGCGGAAATCATTGATGCACAGGGTAATTATGTAAGCCCCGGATTCATCGACATCCATGTCCACGGAGCCGGTAACGCCGACTTTATGGACAACACGGCCGAGGCCTACCTCACGGTGGCCCGTACTCACGCCCGGTATGGCACCACCCTGCTTTTCCCCACCACACTGACCTGCACCTCGAGGGACCGTATTTCTGCATGAGGTATGCCGGTGCGCAGGATCCGCGCTACATACGCAATCCGAAGCCCGAGGAGTACAACGAAACACTCGACAACCTTCCGGAGATCGCCCGCTGGAGTTTCGCTCCCGAGCTTGACGGGGCTCCCGAGTTCGCCGCAGAACTCAAGAGAAGGGGAATCATTGCCGCCGTGGGCCACACCGAAGCGTCGTTCGAACAGTGCGCGGCTGCCTACGAGGCGGGAGCCAGCCTTATGACCCATTTCTACGCCTGCATGAGCACCATCGCCAAGAAAGGCATCTTCCGTTATGCCGGAGTGGTGGAGTACGGCTACTATCAGGACAATATGGGTATCGAGATAATAGCCGACGGCTTCCACGTACAGAAAGCCCTGCTCAATACCGTGATCAAGATCGTGGGCGTTGACAGGATAGCCCTGGTGACCGATTCGATGCGTGCCGCCGGCATGCCGGAAGGCCCCAGTATAATAGGCAGCAAGGACAATGGCAGGGAAGTCATAGTCGAAGGCGGCATTGCGATGCTCAAGGACCGCAGCGCCCTTGAAAGCAGCGTGGCGACTTTCGACCAGCTCGTTCGTACCATAGTGCGCAATACCAGCTGCACCATCGAACAGGCCGTCCGTATGGCTTCGGCCAACCCCGCCCGCTTTATGAAGGTCTATGACCGCACAGGCTCGCTTGAAGCCGGCAAGGACGCCGACATCGTAATCTTCGACGACGACATCCGGGTCAAGAGGACGATAGTAAGGGGCAGGACGGTGTTTAAATAAAATCCTTGTAGAAATCGAGATTCTCCTTCATCACTATGTCGATGGGCATGGCGGTGGGGGAGTCTCCCGCATTCTTGTACAGCAGATAGCTGATGGCGGCCTTGACCGCGCTGAATCCTTGCATCTCGGGTCTCTGGCACAGCAGGAATGCGATACTGCCGTTCTTGAGGCAACGACGGTTGTTGTCGGTGAGGTCGAAGGCGGCAACCTTGATGTCGCTTATGCCGTTCTCACTCAGGATGTCGGCTATGATGTGCCCCCGGGAGTTCATCACGGCAATGCCGCGGACGCGGGGGTTGCGGCTTATGAAGCGCAGCAGTTCGCTCTTGTTCTCGCCCACGTTGAACATCGAGAAATGGCCTTCCTTGATGTTGAGACCCGAATCCCTGAGGTGTGAGTAGAAACCTTTCTGCCTTTCTTCGGAGTTGTGGGATTCCTGGTTGCCGATGCGCTTCGCCCGGAAAATCGCCACTTCGCTGCCTTCGGGCAGCATTCCACTGAGCAGTTTCGCCATCAGTAGACCGCCTGCCGGCTGGTCGGTGGTGAACGCGCCCACGGCCCGGGTGCCCTCGATGGTCGAATCCACGAACACGTAGGGGATGTTCTTCTCGTCGAGCTGGCGGCAGAAATCGCGGGTTTCATCCTCGAAGGTGGGACCCAGTATCACTGCGTCGGGCAGGTTCTCGAGTATGTCGTCCTGGGCGTTGCGACAGGAATAGACGTCGAACTGGTTGTAGGTCGAGAAGCTGCAGGATATCTTGATGTCGGAGTACTCCACGAGGGCGTGCTCTATGCCGTTGCGTATGAACTGCCAGTATTCGCCCTTGGCGCAGGAGGGGATGCACACGACGATGCGGAATTCCTTCTTCAGGGATATTGCGGAAGTGTGGAGGTTGTATTTGTATCCGACTTTCGAAAGGATTTCCTCCACCCTAATCTTTTTGTCCTCGGAGACACTGCCCCTGTTGTGGAGCACACGGTCAACCGTTCCGGGCGAAACTCCTGCTGCCCTCGAAATCTCCTTTATCGTCCACTGTTTAGCCATTTTTCCGTTTAAATACCCACAAATTTAGAAAATATTATTGCAGAAACAAAATTTGTAGGTATATTTGCATGTGCTTGTGTACGTACACAAGCAGCACAACAAAAACATCGCGATGAATAGTTTGTTCGATATCGACGGCCGTGTGGCCGTGATGACGGGTGCCTGCGGCGTCCTCGGTTCAAGTATTGTAAACTACTTTTCTTCACAGGGCTGCAAGCTGGTTCTGCTTGATTTGGAACAGTCTCGGAATAAAGGTGAGTGTTTGGTTAATACGATTCGGGATGCTGGTGGGGAAGCTGTGTTCTTCCCCACCGACGTCCTCCAAAAGGACATGCTCGGACGCAACCTCGCCGACATCCTGGACCGTTTCGGACGCATCGACATCCTGTTGAACGCTGCCGGCGGCAATATGAACGCCGCGAACGTCCCGCCCGACAAAACCATATTCGACCTTGACATAGAGGCCATCAGGAAGGTGAGCGAACTCAACCTGTTCGGGACTATCATCCCGACCATGGTATTCGCCCGCGAGATGGTCAGGACGGGCAAGGCCAGCATAATCAACTTCTGCTCCGAATCGGCACTGCGTCCGCTCACGCGGGTGGCCGGGTACGGGGTGGCCAAAGCCGCCGTGGCCAACTGGACCAAGTGGCTCAGCGCCGAACTCGCCATAAAATTCGGAGAGGGCGTCAGGGTCAACGCCATAGCCCCGGGGTTCCTGCTGACCAACCAGAACCGGAGCCTGCTCGTGAACGAGGACGGATCCCTTACGGACCGTTCGCATACCATTATCTCACACACGCCCATAGGCCGTTTCCTCGAGCCGGAAGAGTTGCTTGGAACGCTCCACTATCTGGCGTCGGACGCATCCAGGGCCGTTACCGGTACCATAGCGGTGGTTGACGGTGGTTTTGACGCATTCTCCATATAATATAATATATGTATAAGATGACGCAATCCTGGAGATGGTACGGACCTTCCGACCCGGTGCCTCTCGAATACATAAGAATGGCGGGAGCCACCGATATCGTGCATGCGCTGCATCATATTCCCAACGGTGAGGTGTGGAGCGTGGAGGAGATAAGTGTGAGGGCGAAGATGGTATCGGACGCAGGCCTGAGGTGGAGCGTGGTGGAGAGCGTGCCCGTGCACGAGCACATCAAAACCCGGGAGGGAGAATACCTCAAATACATCGAAAACTACAAGCAGACCATACGCAACCTTGCGGAGTGCGGCATTCACTGCATTACCTACAACTTCATGCCGGTCCTCGACTGGACCCGTACCGACCTGGCATTCAGGATGCCGGACGGCAGCAGGGCGCTGAGATTCGAGAAGGCGGCTTTCGTGGCCTTCGACCTGTTCATACTCAGGCGCGAGGGCGCCGAAAAGGATTACACAGCCGAAGAGATCGGGAAGGCCTGCAGGCGCTTCGAAGCTATGGACGAAGAGGAGAAAAAGCTCATCACCCGCAATGTCATAGCGGGCCTGCCCGGAGCCGAGGAGAGTTTCACCCTTGAGCAATTCCGCGATGCTCTCGACCGCTACAAAGGTATTGACGAAGAGCAGCTCAGGAGCAATCTTGCGTTCTTCCTGAGGCAGGTCTGCCCGGTGTGTGAGGAGGTGGGTTCGGTGATGGTGATACATCCCGACGATCCGCCCTATCCGATAATCGGGCTCCCGAGGGTGCTCAGCACCGCGGAAGATTTCCGCAAGTCCGTCGAGGCCGTGCCCAGCAAGGCCAACGGGCTGTGCCTGTGTACGGGTTCCTTCGGCGTGAGGGCCGACAACGACTGCCCCGCGATGATGCGTGAATTCGGCGACAGGATCGGATTCGTACATCTCAGGAGCACCCGCCGCGATGCGGAAGGCAACTTCTTCGAGGCCGACCTGCTCGACGGCGACGTGCCGGTGTACGAAGTAATGAAGGCCCTGCTGGAGGTGGAGAACCGTCGTGGTGTCAGCATACCGCTCCGGCCCGACCACGGACACCAGATGTGCGACGACCTCTATAGGAAATCCAACCCGGGATATTCCTGTTACGGGCGGCTCCGGTCGCTGGCCGAGCTCCGGGGCATAGAACACGCGATAATACAGACCATGCCATGACCAACAGACAGTACATACTTTCGCTTGTGATGCTGGGATGCCTGTTCTTCATCTTCGGGCTCGTATCCTGGGTGAATTCCATACTGGTGCCTTATTTCAAGGTAGCCTGTGACCTGCGAAGCGGGTTTCAGACCTATCTTGTGACCTTCGCCTTCTACATCGCCTATCTGGTGATGACCATACCGGCCTCGGTGCTGCTCAGAAGGGTGGGGTACAAGAAAGGAGCCCTGATCGGCCTGTGGATAATGGCTGCCGGCGCCCTGCTGTTCTGGCCTGCCGCACTCACGAGGACCTACGGGATGTTCCTTGCGGCCCTGTTCACCATAGGCACTTCTCTCGCCATCCTGCAGTCGGTAGCGAATCCTTTCGTCACCATAATCGGGCCCCACGAAAGTGCGGCCAAGCGTATCAGCGTGATGGGCGTATGCAACAAGTTCGCGGGCATCATCGCCCCGCTGCTGTTCGCGGCCGTCGTGATACGTCCCCAGGACAAGCTCACCATGGAGCTCATCGAGAGCGGCAGCCTGGTCGGGCAGGCCAAGGAGATCGCGCTCGACGACCTCGTCAGGGGAGTGATAGTGCCCTACGTGGTACTCGCCGCCCTGCTTTTCGTATTCAGCATCGTCTTCTACAGGTCTTCCATCAAGGACATCAATCCCGACAGGGACAACAAGACCCCCTCGGGCGAGGGCGACCGCAAGTCGATATGGGCCTATCCTTATCTGATACTCGGCGCCGTGGCTCTCTTCGCCCATCTTGGAAGCCAGCAGATTTCGATAAGCACCATAATCAGCTATGCCCAGGGCACTGGCCTGTCGCTGGAGGCCGCAAAGGTCTTCCCCTCCTACACCCTGGCCTGCATCCTGCTGGGTTACCTCTGCGGCATAGTGCTGATACCCAGGTATCTCTCGCAGCAGAAGGCGCTCGTTATATGTACGGTGCTGGGCCTGGTGCTGTCGGTGCTCGTCTTGATCCTGCCGCCGACCACTTCGATCTGGTGCCTGGTACTGCTCGGAATCCCGAATTCGCTCATATACGCCGGTATCTGGCCCCTGGCAATCAGGGGTCTGGGCAAATGGACCAGCCTTGGCTCGTCGCTGCTTGTGATGGCCCTGTGCGGCAACGCCATACTGTCGCTGCTCTACGGCTCGGCTTCGGACCACGTAGGCCTGCAGGGAGCATACTGGCTGCTCATACCGTGCTTTGCATTCATGATTTTCTACGCCCTCCGGGGATATAAGATAGAGAGATGGTAACCGCAATAATCAACGGAAAAGTCATCACTCCGGACGGCATCAAGGAGTCCGGAGCCCTGCTTTTTGAGGACGGCAGGATCAAGGGTTTCGCCGCCGTTGCGCCCGCGTGGGCGCGGGTGATCGATGCCGAAGGCTGCTATGTGTCGGCCGGGTTCATCGATATGCACACCCACGGAGCCGGAGGGGCCGATTTTATGGACGGTACGGTCGAGGCCTACCTCACCGCGGCCCGTATGCATGCGCAGCATGGCACCACGCTGCTTTATCCCACCACCCTCACCAGCACCAACGAACTGCTTTTCGAGTCTTTCGAGACCTACCGCAAGGCTGCCTCCCTCAATACCGAAGGCGCGGCGTTCGGCGGGATGCACCTCGAAGGGCCGTATTTCAGCCCGGCCTTCGCCGGAGCCCAGGATCCGAGGTATCTGCGCAATCCCGAGCCGGCGGAGTATCTGGAAATACTTGAAAGATGCCCCGACCTGAAGCGCTGGAGTTTCGCTCCCGAACTTGAAGGGGCCGCTCCCTTCGCGGCGGAGCTTCGCAGACGGGGGATACTTGCATCCATAGGCCACACCAACGCGACCTTCGACGAGTGCGACGCGGCCTTCCGTGCCGGCGCGACCCATATGACGCATTTCTATTCGTGTATGAGCACCATAAGCCGCAGGAACGCCTACCGCTATGCAGGAACCATAGAATACGGCTATTTCCAGGACGGGATGACCGTGGAAATCATTGCCGACGGCATCCACGTGCCTGCCAACCTGCTGCGCCTTATGCTCAAGATAAAAGGTGTGGACAGGATAGCCCTGGTGACCGATTCGATGCGCGCAGCCGGTATGCCGGAAGGACCGAGTATACTCGGAGGACTGTCGGACGGACAGGAGGTCATAGTAGAGGATGGCGTCGCCAAGCTTCTTGACCGCAGCGCGTTCGCAGGCAGCGTGGCTACCACCGACAGGCTCGTCAGGACCATGGTAAGGGAAGGCGGATGCAGCATCGAAGACGCCGTGAAGATGATGACGGTCAACCCGGCCCGGATAATGGGGGTCTTCGCCTCCAAGGGCTCGGTCGAGCCCGGCAAGGATGCCGACCTGGTACTGTTCGACGAAGACATAAAAGTAAAACATACCATCATAGGTGGTAAAACCATAAACCAATGCTAGAGAAGAGTTTTAAAGCGGACAAACTCGACGTCAAGATTTACGACACCCGCCGGAATATGGGCGTCGAGGCCGCAAGGGAGGCGACAGGGTGCATTAAGGAAATGCTCTCCCGCAAGAAGGAAATCTATATGGTGTTCGCTGCGGCGCCGTCACAGAACGAGTTCCTCGAGGCGCTCGCCGCCGCCGAGGGCATAGACTGGAGCAGGGTTCATGCCCTCCACATGGACGAATACGTGGGCCTGCCCGACGACGCGCCCCAGGGCTTCGGCAATTTCCTGCGCCGTGCGATTTTCGACAAGGTGCCCTTCGCTTCGGTCGAGTACATAGGCACCGGAAGCGACCCTGAGGAGAGCTGTCGCCGCTACGACGAAATCCTTTCCCGCAACAGGGTGGATATCGTGTGCATGGGCATAGGCGAGAACGGTCACATCGCCTTCAACGACCCCCACGTGGCTGACTTCAAGGACCCCAAGCGCATCAAGAAAGTGGATCTCGACGAAGTCTGCCGCCAGCAGCAGGTCAACGACGGCTGCTTTGCAAGCCTGGACGACGTGCCTCGCTATGCCGTTACCCTTACCATCCCGGCCCTCGTGGACACCGACAGGATTTTCTGCGTGGTTCCCGCCGCGTCCAAGGCGAATGCGGTCAAGGCCGCCGTTACCGGGCCGGTTAGCGAGAAGTGCCCTTCGTCGATACTCAGAACCTGCAGTTACGCTACGCTGTACGCCGATGCTGACAGCGCCAAATACATATTATAGTTATGAAACCGTTCCGTTTACTTCTGATTGCGGCCCTGTCCCTTGTCTGCGCCCTGCCCCTCAGGGCGGAGGACTTTGAAATCAGGGCGATGCATATAGACATGCGTTCCGAGGTTATGACGATGCCCGCCCTCAGGCAGCTCGCCCTCAAAGCCTCACGGAATGGCATCAACGCGCTCATAATGGAGTGGGAGGCATCCTTCCCCTTCCAGAAGCACGCCACCCTCCGCAACGCCTATGCCTTCACCCCCGGGGAAGTCAGGGACTTCGTTTCGTACTGCTCTTCGCTCGGCATAGACGTGATTCCGCTCCAGAACTGCTTCGGCCACGCCGAGTACATACTCCGCCACCCCCGCTACAACCACATACGCGAGGACCGTAAGGAAATCTCGCAGGTGTGCCCCTCAAAGGAGGACGAGTGCGTCGAGGTGTTCTCCGAGATTTTCGCTGAAATCGCGGCGCTGCACCCTTCGAAGTACTTCCACATAGGCGCCGACGAGACATATCTGCTGGGCAGGTGCAAAGACTGCGCCGCCAAGGCTGCGGGGTTCGGCAAATCCAAGCTCTTCGTGGATTACATCAATGCCATGTGCAAGATAGTGAAGGACCTTGGCAAGACCCCCGTTATCTGGGGCGACATACTCCTGAACTATCCCGAATGCGTTGACAAGCTCCCTAAAGACATCATAGTGATAGACTGGAACTACGGCTGGAGGCCCGACCTGTTCGGCGACCTCGACAAGATCGCCGGCGCCGGCATTACCATGTGGGGAGCCCCCGCGCTCAGGTCGAACCCCGACAACATCTACCTGACCGACTGGGCCAAGCATTTCAACAACCTGAGCACTTTCATTCCCTTCGTACGCACGATGGGTTACAAAGGCGTGGTCGAGACTTCCTGGTCCACTTCGGGCCTGTACGGCCTGATACTCGACGAGGGCAACGAGCTGATGGATATGCAGGCCATACGCCAGGTGTATCCGCTCGCCGGTTTCGACATACTCCAGAAGGCTTTCTGCAGGGCCATAGCCCAGCAGGAACCTCTCGACTGGGAAGCATTCGTGGACGAATACGGCAGGACGGAATTCGGCCTGGACGACACTTCCGTGCTGCTCGAATATTTCAAGCACCCCCAGAGGCCCGTGGACAGATATCCTATGAGCGTCGACAAGATAGATGCCGACCTTCAGTCCTGCCTGGCCCTCAAGGGGCGATTCGATTCACTCAGGCCCAGGGCCGGCAAAAAGGCCTTCAAACACCTCCAGTTGATGCTTGACATACGCATCAATTACCTCAAGGCCAAGAAATGGGAGGCATATTACGAATCCCCGGCCTTCGACTCCTCCAAGTCTCCTGCCGCCAAGAAGCAGCTCGCTGCCATCATCAAGGAGTGCAACTCTCTCCAGAAGAGATTCACAGCCCTCAACAAAGACTACATCAAAGATACCACGGTAGCTCTTGGAGAGTGGTCTTATGCCGGCAAGATGAAAAACACGTACAAGACTTTGTAATATGATTTAACAATATGACATCAAAGAACCCTTTTCGCAAGAGACTGCTCCTGCTGTTGGCGGGACTGTTCTCGGGTCTGGTAGTTTTGGCCCAGACCGGTGGAGGCAGGATTCCGGTCAGCGGTGTGGTAACCGATGATTCAGGCGAAACCCTCATAGGGGCGTCGGTCATCATCAAGAACACCACTCAGGGTACCGTTACCGACCTTGACGGACACTACTCCTTCACGGTTCCGGAAGGAGCGACCCTGGTATTCTCCTCGATAGGTTACAAGACCGTAGAGGTGAATGTCGGGAGTTCCCGGGTAATCAACATCAGGCTTGTCACGGACGCCGAGTTGATGGAAGAGGTCGTGGTGACGGCCTTTGCAACTCAGAAAAAGGTGAACGTGACGGGTGCAATCACCACTGTTTCGGGCAGCGACATCCTCGCCGCCCCAGTGGCCAATATCTCCAATGCGCTCATCGGTGTGACTCCGGGTATCAGTTCGGTGCAGGCCGGCGGTGAGCCAGGACGCAACGAAGCCGACATCACCATCCGTGGCGTTGCTACTTACGGAAGTTCTACGCCCCTCATCGTAATCGACGGCATCGAGCAGGCAGCCGAGCAGGCATTCACTGCATTCAACGCCCTCGACCCCAACGATATCATTGGAATCAGTGTTCTGAAGGATGCTTCCTCGACCGCCGTTTACGGTATCAGGGCAGCCAACGGTGTCATCATCGTTACCACGAAGCGCGGTCAGTCCGGCAGGCCCAAGATCAGCTTCAATTCCAATTTCGGTCTCACCAAGGCGACTTCGCTCCAGAAGGGTCTGAGCTCGCACGAATGGGCGCTTATGCGCAACGAGGCCATCAACAACGAGATCAACGGATTCGGCGAGACCTCCCTGGCGGGAGCCCTGTATAGCGAAGGAGATATCTGGAAGTTCAAGAACAACAAGGATTTCCTTCCAAGTGAGGTAGAGGCGATGGATTGGCTCACCGCCGCCCAGAAGGAGTCGCTCCGCAACAGCGAGGCCCTCTATTACGGCAGCCACGACCTTTATGCCGAGCAGTTCGGCGACCTCGGTCCCCAGTGGTCGGCCAACGTGAACATCTCCGGAGGTACCGAAAAGGTCAGATACTTCGCTTCGGTGGGTTACTTCAACCAGAACAGTATCACCAAGAAGGTTTCCTACTATGAATCCGATACCGAGTCACAGTTCTCCCGCTTTAACTTCAGGGCAAACGTCGATGTGGACATAGTCAAGAACACCACGCTCTCGGTGGATGTGTCCGGCCAGTTCGGAACCACCAAGGGTCCCGGAATAGGTTCGTCCAGCCCGTACGACCTCAATAGCCGTTACACTATCATCATGCAGTATATATATGATGGCAACCCGTTTATGACCCCCGGTATTATCGACAACCACCTCATCAGCGGTTTCGATCGTCCCGCGGGTTCGGTACAGCAGTCTCTTTACGAGACCACGGCCAGCACTGTAGGTGCTCAGAATGCGGTTTACAACTTGCTCGTGTCGGGAACCGGTACCACCTACAACACCCTTCTGAGCTCAACCCTCAAGCTCGACCACCAGATGTCCTATCTGCTGCCCGGCCTGAGCTTCAAGGCATCGCTCAACTATCAGGACAACTACAACCGCTATGTGACCCTTTCGCCTTCCCTGCCGTCCTATTCGGTACGCAGGAATCCCGAGGACCCCAACAAGCTGGAGTTCTTCGGCGGCGGTCTCGACGGCGATTCCTACTCTTCGTCGGAATACAGCGTCTGGAACAAGCTCTATCTTGATGCCGGCCTGTACTACAACAATGCGTTCAACGGACACAACATAGGCGGACTCCTCCTCGCCAAGGCTTCAAGGTACACGATGCCGGGTGACTCCAACCATACCCCTTCGGGTATAATGGGTCTCGTGGGAAGGGTTACCTACGACTATATGCAGAGGTATATGGTCGAGTTCAATATGGGTTACAACGGCACCGAGCAGTTCGCCGAGGGCAAGCGTTTCGGCTTCTTCCCAGCCTTCTCGCTCGGCTGGGTTCCCACCAACGAGCCGTTCTTCCCCAAGAACGATTTCCTTTCGTTCCTCAAGTTCAGGGGCTCTTACGGTGAGGTCGGAAACGATCAGCTCGGCAGCAGCCGTTACCTGTATCTGCCGAACACCTATTCCATCAACGAGGGCGGTTACTATCTTGGTACCTCCGACGGCACTACCGCGAACGGCTATTACTCCGGAGCTTCCGAGGGCGTCCTCGGCAATCCCGACGTGACCTGGGAGAGGGCCCGCAAGTACGATGTCGGCGTGGAAGTACAGTTCCTGTGCAACAGGCTCTACACCACTTTCGACTATTTCCACGAGGACCGCAGCAAGATCCTCACCCGTCTGGGCATCATTCCGGCCACCTACGGCGTTGCAGCCGGTAGCGTACCGCCCGCAAACGTGGGTATGACCACCAATCAGGGTTACGAAGTGGTGCTGGGCTGGAAAGACAGGGTCGGCAACTTCGCCTACGACATCGAGGGCAACCTCAGCCATGCCCGCAACAAGATACTCTACAGGGCAGAGGCCCCCAATCCTTACGACTGGATGAACGAGACGGGCCACAGCATAGGCCAGTCCTACGGTCTTAAGGCCGACGGACTCTACAACACCCAGGAGGAGCTTCAAGGACGTCCCTACAACACCTACACCAGCAACAAGGAGACCCTCGGCGACATCAGGTACATCGACCTCAATGGCGATGGACTGATCGACAATATGGATGTCGCTCCCATAGGTTATCCAAACAGGCCTCTGACCAGTTTCGGCCTCAAGGCGGGCTTCCATTACAAAGGATGGGACCTCAACCTTAGATTCTCCGGAACCGCCGAAGGTTCGTTCTTCATCCGCAAGATATCCATCCCCTTCTACAAGAACGCCGGGAATGCATTCCAGTGGCAGTACCAGGGCAGGTGGACCGCAGATAAATATGCCGCAGGCGAGACCATAACCTACCCCCGTGCGACCTACAACGCCACCACGGTGAGCCACAACTTCCTCGACAGCGATTACTGGATGATTTCCAACGACCACTTCAAGCTCAAGAACGTGGAACTCGGTTATTCCATTCCGTCGGGCTCAAGGCTGCTCAGGACAGCAAAACTTTCTTCGGTAAGGTTCTACGCCACCGGAAACAACGTTTACACCTTCTTCAGCAAGCTCAAGAATATCGGGATAGACCCTGAAACGAAGAGCTCAGGCTCGTATTCCTACGTGTACCCTATCACGGCGACATTCATCATCGGTGTTTCGATTCAATACTAAAACGGCATCAATATGAAGAAGATCATAACAGCTATACTGCTCATACTTTCGGCAGTTGCATTCCTTTCCTGCGAAGACGCGTTCCTTCAGAAGCCTGACGTTTCCGGAACCGTCGACCTGGACAAGGTATACGGATCGTCCAAGAATGCGGAGACTGCGCTTTTCCGCTGCTACCGCAATGTCTTGATTCACGGATGGCCGGGCGGCCTCGGCTGGGGACACGGTACGCTGGGCTCCATTTGCGGTGAGCTCAGCAAGGGCTATTCCTGGCATGCAACCTGGTCGATATGCGATATGGGTCTTACTCCCACCCCTGCGAAGAACGCCTCTTCCGGAACTGCCGGAGCCGACCATTTCGGACAAAACTGGCAGTACATAAGGGCCTGCTTCCTCGTTAAGGAAAACATCGACAGGGTTCCCGATATGACCGACGAGATGAAGGGCTATATCAAGGCCGAGGCAACGGCCCTGATAGCCTACAGGTATATGGGAATGTTCTACCGCTATGGCGGCGTCCCCATCGTCAGGAAGTCGTATCTTGCAAGCGACGAAGACATCAATGCTCTCCGCGCCACGCTTCAGGAGACCCTAGACTACACTCTCGAACTCATAGAAGAGGCGGTTGAAGGACTGCCTGATTCCTGGCAGAACATAGGCGGCGACGGCACTTACGTGGGTCGTTTCACCAAGGGAGCCGCGCTGGCGATGAAGGCCCGCGTGCTGATGTTCGCAGCCCGTCCCCTGTTCAACAGGGCGGATCCTTTCATCAGCTATGAGTATCCCGAGCTCGTCTGCTTCGGCTCAGCCGACCCTTCACGCTGGGATGCGGCCATCGAGGCCAACGAGGCCGTGCTCACCTGGGCGGCCGCCAACGGTTACGAACTCATCAATACCGGTAAGGCCGGAGCCGGACAGCCCAACCCCAACGCCCTCAAGGACTACGGTACGGCCACTTCGGTTCCCAACAACAGGGAAGTCCTGCTGGCCTACAAACTCGATGAGCCCAGCAACATCTGTCTGTATTTCAACACTTCTTCGTTCTACGGCGACTACTTCGGCGACAACTCCGACAACGGAACCCGCGGTATGCTCACCAACCAGTTGGAGAAGTACTACAACAAGGACGGTGGTGAGATCAATTGGCCCAAGGTTGGCGAGAGCGCACCCCGTCCGGCAAGCGACTGGTTTGCGAATATGGAAAGTGCGGAGCCTCGTCTGAGGGCTGATATCTGTGCGATCGGCATCGAGACCCTCAGCAATCCGGGAGTCAGCGGCTGGCAGCCTTCGGGCTGGGCCAGGCGTATGAACAACCTCGAGATCAACCCCAGCCCCCAGTCCAACGCATTCCCCGGCCTGCCTAGCGGAGAACTCGGCTACGGCGCTGGCGCATCCACCAAATACTATTACGGTGCAGGCTCAAGGCTTTGGTTCGAACCCCCTCTCTTCCGTATGGCCGAGATTTACCTCAACCTTGCGGAAGCCTACAACGAGAAGGGCAATGCCACCAAGGCCCTCGAATACCTCAATGCGGTCCATAACCGCGCCGGTCTCCCTTCCATCAACGTTTCCGGGAAGGAACAGATAATGGAAAAGATCAAGAGGGAGAAGGCGCTTGAGTTCTTCAACGAGAACCAGAGGTACTTCGACGTGAAGCACTGGATGGACCCTGACATCGCCACTGAGATCATAGGCGGTCCCAAGAGGGAGCTTATCTTCCACGTTACCGAGAATTCAAGAACGGCAGAGTCCGTGATTGAATACTGGGACGCAGTCCGTTACGAGACCTACTGGCATCCCAGGATGTACCTCGAGCCCATTCCTCAGCCTGAGGTCAACAAGGGTATCATAGTTCAGAATCCGGGATATTAAAAATCTGAAAGGCAAATTAGTATGAACAAGAATATCATAAGACTAAGTGCTTTTGGCGCGCTTCTCTTCGCCGTGGCCCTGACCGCAGGGGCACAGGACGTGAGCTTCACGTCGGATTCGCTTTCCCGCACCACGGGAGCCGTGTCGACGGTTGGCGGAAGCAGCCTCTACAAGGTCCCGGCGGCAAACCTTACCAACACCCTGACCGGCCTGCTCAACGGACTGGCCGTAGAGCAGGGAGACGGAATTCCAGGAAATGACCTTGCGGGATTATACGTCAGGGGAATCGGGACCTATGGTATGGAGGGCGCCTCGAATACCGCCAAGGTGTACGTGGATGGATTCGAAACCAACATAGCTTTCCTCAAATACCTCATCCCCGCAGAAATCAAGAGCATTTCCGTGCTCAAAGATGCAGCGGTACTGGCGCCGTTCGGAATGAACGGCTCCGAAGGCGTGATCTGGATTGAGACGAAGCGCGGCGGCAACGACGGACTGAAGGTCGACTTCCAGGTCAGGAGCGGTCTGCAGGCTCCGATCAATGTCTCCAAGGCGCTCGGGACCGCAAGCTACACCAAGCTTTACAACCTTGCTGTGAGCAACGACGACAATACCGGCGACTATTATCCTTATTATGACGCCGATTACGTAGGCCCTGATGTGGACTGGTGGAACGAGGTAATGCGTCCTTTCGGACTCTATACCGACACCGACCTTGCGTTCCATGGTGGCAACGGCAACGTGAATTACAACGTGGTTCTGGGCTACGGCAACCAGCAGGGCCTGTTCAAGGTGCAGAACGCCGACAATACCTCAAATTCGAGGTTCGAGCGTTACACCGTCAGGGCCGCCCTCGACGTGCGCCTTACCAAGGTGGTTACGGCCAGCGTGGATATGGGCGGACGGCTCGAGGATACCTACAGACCGAACTATTCAATCTGGTCGCTTATGGACAATGTGGCCTCGTACCCCGCGAACATCTATCCGGTTTATGACGAGATGGCCGCTTCCGAGGACCTCAACTTCAGCGGTACGGCCATCTATCCCGACAACCCCGTCGCTTCCATCAAGGGTCTGGGTTGGCTCAAGGACCATACAAGGATCATCCAGAGCAACTTTAAGTTCAAAGAAGATCTCGACGACTTCGTGAAGGGCCTGTACTTCCAGGAGGGAGTTTCGTTCTATGTGAATTCCACCGGCCGTTACAGCAAGACCCGCAATTACGCGAGATTCCTGGACGGAGTACCACAGACCACCGATCAGAACACCTCGATGACCGCCAGCGCCTTCAATGCAAGGCAGATGGAGGAATGGATCCAGGGTTATGCTATGGCCGGATACGACAACAGCTTCGGACAGAACAGGATACGCGCAAACGCCACGTTCCGCGTGTCCAGCTATATGGGCGAGGGCCGCTTCCAGTACCGTAACCATTATATGAATGTTTCCGGTATGGCCGAGTACTCCTGGGCAGACAAGTACATCGCCGCGCTCTCGTATTCGTATTTCGGAAGCGACGCATACGCCAAGGGATCGAGATGGAAATTCTATCCGGCGCTTTCCGCTGCCTGGGTTGCCTCCAACGAGGACTTCCTAAAGGGGTCGGAGACCGTGGATTTCCTCAAGCTCCGCCTGTCGGCCGGTCTTACTGGCTATGCAGGCTCGGCTATGACGGGAGACATAAGCTCCTACGGCTCGGGTGGCCGTTACCTCTACCAGCAGTACTATTCCTCCAGCCAGTCGGGCACCTTCTATACCGGCAATTCGGCCCCGTTCAGCAGCCAGGGTACGCTTGCGCCCCTGTTTCTCGCCAACGAGAAGGTCGGCCCCGAGACCAGCTTCAAGGTCAATCTCGGAGTTGACGCCCGTCTGCTGAAGGGTCTCGACATCACCTTCGACGCCTTCTATGACAAGCGCAGCGGCATCCTCACCCTCGACAAGTCGATAATGAACTATTACGGTTCGATCACCAAGTTCGACAACGTCGGCAGGATGACCAACCTGGGAGCGGAACTGCTGGTGCGTTACGGCGGATCGGCAGGTGCGTTCGACTACTCGGTATTCGGCGCAGCCGCATTCACCAGGAATGTGATCGACTATATGGCGGAGGCGCCTACCGCTTACGACTATAACGCGAAGACCGGACGTCCGTACGGTTCGCGCATCGGACTCAAGTGCTTGGGATTCTACGACGTGAACGACTTCAATGACGATGGAACCCTCAATGAAAACCTGCCCGTGCCGATGTTCGGCCACGTTCAGCCCGGCGATCTCAAGTACAGTGACCTCGACAAGGACGGCCACATTGACCAGACCGACGTCGACCTGATAGGCAACCCGTACTATCCCTTCCTCAATATGAGCCTGGGAGCCTCGCTCGCTTTCAAGGGCTTCGATTTCTCGATCCTTCTGACCGGAGCGGTGGGTGCCACCATCGACCTTATGGACTTCCCCGAGCACACAAAGGCTCTCGTGAACAACGGCAACGCGTTCCCCATCGCGTCCTACTCCTGGGCTTTCTATCCCGATGCCGGAATAGATACCAGAAGCTATGCCGAGTATCCGAGGCTCACCCTCACGGAAAACAACAACAACTACCGCGCAAGCGACTTCTGGATCAAGAGCAACAACTACCTTCGCATAAAGACCGCCGAACTGGGTTACGACCTCTCCGGCCTGCTCTCTTCGAAGGTGTTCTTCTCCAAGGCCAGGGTATATGTGAACGCGATGAATCCGCTCACGCTCTCAGGCGTGCTTTCGCAGTACGGTATGGATCCCGAAAGCTATTACGGATACCCCGCGCTCAAGTCTTTCAATCTCGGTGTTCAACTTAGTTTTTAACGAGAAGCTATGAAGAAGCATTCATTAATATACTTTCTGGCTCCGGCAATCATTGCATTCGCCGGCTGCGGTGACTTTCTTGACACTAAGATAGACACATACACCACTCCAGAAAGGGTGCAGACCAGGTACAGTACGCTCTGGCAATTCGCCAACGCGTTCTACGCCCCGCTTCAGTCCGGATTCGACATACTGGACGGGAACCTGTTCGCGGCTGCCAGCGACGAGGCCATACAGACTTCCGTCGAGAGCGACGCGTCTTTTTTCAACAACGGCACCATAAATGCCAGCGTAAATCCCCTTGAAGGGCTCTACACGCAGTATTACGAGGGTATCAGGGCCGCACTCTTCTTCCTTGATTACGCGAAGGACGGCGAGCACTTCCTCACCCTCAACAGGGATACTTCGGCCGTGACGAATATGGAGAATCACATTTCCTATGAGAAGCAGGTCCGGTCCCTCAAATGGTATCGCGCCGAGGCTCACGTGGCTATGGCATACTATTATTCCGAACTCATCAAGATGTATGGCGGCGTGCCCATCGTCAAGACACTTTATGAAAACGAGACCAATCCCGGTCAACTGAAGAGGGCTGAATACGACGATGTCGTCGATTACATCGTGGAGCTCATAGATTCCCAGCTCGACGAGCTTCAGGAAGACTGGGCTACCCACCCCGACAATGTGGCTTCCAATGCCGGTCGCTTCGATAAGGCTGCGGCTCTGGCCATCAAGGCTAGGACCCTGCTGTATGCCGCCAGCCCCCGAAACAACCCGGACGGCGACAGGACCAAATGGGTCAGGGCTGCCAGGGCTGCTGCTGACCTCATCGCGTTCAAGGACTACAAGATGCCGCGCAATCGCGCCTACGGAACTTATTTCCAGGGGGTCAACTGTATAAACGACAAGGAGACCATCTTCGCTATCCGCAAGGCCGCAGGCAACGCTCTCGAAAAGGCCAACTACCCGATCGCCACGCCCGGCGGACATTCCGGAATTACTCCTACCGAGAATCTCGTGGCCGATTATGAGCTCATAGGACTTCCCGATGTGGTGAATCCGTATAACAACCGCGATCCTCGCCTAAATGCGACCGTGGTGGTAAACGGCAGCCGCTGGAACGGACGCGACATCGACCAGGCCTCCAGGGGTAGCGACGATATGAACGCCAAGAATTCGAGCCGCACGGGGTACTACCTCAAGAAGTTCCTCACCGACAACCTCAACCTCCAGCAGGGCGCAACCGCACAGCACGTATGGGTGGTTTATCGCTATGCCGAGGTTCTGCTCAACTACGCCGAGGCGATGAACGAAGCTTACGGACCGGACGAGGCTCCCGCCGGCTTCCCGATGACGGCAAGGGAGGCGCTCACCGAAGTGCGCAACTCCGCGAGCACGATGCTTCCTGCCGTTACGGTCACTTCCAAGGCGGATTTCAGGAAGGCAGTGAAGCACGAAAGGCGCATCGAGCTTGCCTTCGAGGACCATCGTTACTGGGATCTCCTAAGGTGGCTTGACGCCGAGAAGGAGCTCAACAAGTCCATCAAGGGAGTCAAGGTCACCAAGACTTCGACGGGTGTCTTCAAGTACCAGACCAAGACCATTGCGACAAGGGTCTTCAACGAAAGGAACTACTATATGCCGTTCCCGCAGGCGGAGGTCTTTAACTCCAAGGGCGCGCTAGTACAGAATGTTGGATATTAACATTTAGACAGATATGAAAGAATCCAAGCTCCTTTTGCTTTTTCTGGCATTTCTGATGCCGCTGTCCTTCTCTTCGTGCGAGAAGGGGGACGGAGACCTTGACTATGGCGAAGGCTTTATCTACATCGCTCAGGCAACCCTTACCGGCGGGCTCAACAACTATTGTACGGTGCCCTCGGGCTGGGGGCCCGACACGTTCAACTATGTCCTGGACGCAAGTTCGCTGAAGGTATATGTCAGCGTTACCAGGTCCGGCAAGATTTCCGGCGCACAAGGATTCACCGTCAAGTTGAACGATGACCAGGCGCTCGCCCAGGCGGCGGTCGCTTCGGGCGAGATCGGGAACGCCGCCCTGCTGCCGTCCTCGAGCTATACGCTGCCCGCGACACTGAGTGTCGAAGAAGGTAAAAACGTAGGCACGTCCTTTGTCTCCGTAGACCGGGCCTATCTCGAATCACATATAGGAGAGAATCTGGTGATGGCGTTGTCAATATCGGATCCCAGCGCCTACAAGCTTGCCGAAAGCAACACCAGCGTAGTAATAATCATCGAGACAGAAAATCTATTTGAAACCAATTAACACTTTAACTAAAGTATGTAAAGTATGAAAAAGTTATTGTACGGGCTTGCCCTCATAAGCCTTTTGCTTGCTGCAGCAGCTTGCAATAAAGAGAAGACAACCCCTGTCGACCCAACTCCGGAGACTCCCAAGGCAGAGGCTTCGTTCACCTGGTTGGCAGACGGTCTTGTAGTGACCTTCACCAACACCTCGAAGAACGCTACAAAGTACACCTGGAATTTCGGTGACGACGAAACTTCGACCGATGCCAATCCCGTTCATACCTATGCAACCAGCGGAGATTACGAGGTCTCCCTCAAGGCTGTGGCTGCCGACGGAACTTCCAACACCGCAAAGCAGACCCTGAAGGTTGCGGGAAAGGCCTTCGTGGCATTCTCGTATGAAGCCGGATTCGGACGTCTCATCACCTTCGACGGCAATGCCTGCGAGAATGTGGAGCCTTCGACCGCAGTGTGGGACTTCGGCGACGGAACCAAGGACGAGACCGGTTCACTCGTTGTCGAGCACAACTTCCCTGAGGACAAGACCTATGAGGTTACCCTCACGGTGAACGATCTCCTCGGAGCAGCCCAGAAGTATAAGACTTCGGTTACCGTAGCCGGCGACTTCAACCTGCTCAAGGGCAGTGATATGAGTGCTGAATCCGCACAGTACTGGAAGTACTTCGAGCACTGCGAGAACAACACCAAGATGTATATGGAGTTCGAGTTCGGCAGCACCGCCGACGGCCCCGCAGCAGGCGAGGGCGGATGCCTCAGGATCATTGACTGGGGCGTTGACACCTGGCAGTGCACCCACCTGTTCCTCTATCAGCCCGTTGAGGTTGAGGAAGGCAAGACCTATGCGGTTACCCTTGCATACAAGGTTCCCGAGGTTCATTGTACCGCAATGAGCGGTATCAGGCTCTACTTCGCAAACAGCACCGATCTCCGTCAGGCCCTTTATCCCGAGGAGAGGAACGACTATCCCGGATTCCGTTCGGGCGGTGAGTACAACGCACTTCGCTACAATGTGATCTACTGCGACTCCGAGGCTGGAGACGAGCCCGGAAGGCTCTTCGCAAAGGACGACGTATGCCGCTATGAGTTCGTGGCTCCCGTTACCGGAACCATCTACTTCGGCCTCAACATCCTCTTCGGAGAGAAAGACACTCCCGGCGACTGGTACATCGACAACGTGAAGCTCGAGCTTGTTCCCGATGCACCTGCAGCTGACTAATTCCATTTGTCGTGAATTTCACGGAAAGAAACAAGACGATAGACATCATCAGGGCATTTACAATGCTCCTGATGGTGTTTGTCAATAACTTTTGGACCGTCAAGGGTGTTCCCCACGCTTTGATGCACGGAGGTACGCGGGAAGACTTCATGGGCCTGGCCGATTACGTCTTCCCGTGCTTCCTCTTTGTCGTAGGACTTTCTATTCCGTACGCCCTTGAGAAGCGTCTGGCGAAGGGAGAGTCCGGGACGTCCACGATATTCCACATCCTGGGCAGGACGCTGGCGCTGTGGGTTATGGGGGTGTTCCTCGTAAATACCGAGTATGGCATTTCCCGCTCGGTGGGGATGAGCATGTCCTGGTACAAGATCCTGATGACCGTAGGATTCTTCCTGGTCTGGAATTCTTATCCTAAGGATGTCTCAAAAACGAAGAAATGGATATTCAGGGGACTTCAGATTCTTGGCGTCGCCCTTCTGGCGTACCTGTCCATAATCTTCAGGGACGAAAGGGAAGGCTTGTTCCAACTGCGCTGGTGGGGCATACTAGGCTCCATAGGCTGGACCTATCTTTTCTGCGCCTTTACCTACCTGGCCTTCCGGAGCAAGATATGGAAACACGCGGTACTGTGGGTACTGTTCGCCATTTTCAGTATGGTCAGCGCGAGCCAGCTGATACCCCGTGAGTTCTTCTTCCAATCCTTTATGGATATGCTGCATCTCGTGCCGGGCACCAAGATCTGCTTCTGCACGGCAGGTATCCTGGTCAGTCTCGTCACACTGAAGGTGACGGGCTGGAAGTCATACAGCAAGCTCCTTCTTGCCGCGGGGAGCCTCGTCTTCCTTGTAGCGGCCGGATGGGTGGCCCATAAATTCTGGATCGTATCCAAGAATCTGGCTACGCCTCCTACCCTTTTCTACTGCACCGCGGCCAGCATCGCTCTGTACTGCGTGATACATTTCCTGGTTTCGAAGGGAAAGGCCGGATGGTTCGGTATCATCCGCGCCGCAGGTACCGCGACTTTGACCTGCTATATGGTGCCCACCGTAGTGAACAGTGCGCTTAGGCTTATGCATCTCGGTCCGGAGATGAACCTTTCCGGTGCTCTCGGGCTTGCGAAATGCGCCCTGTTCGCATTCGTTTGCGTATGGATTACCGCCTTGCTTGAAAAGGCTCACGTAAAACTCAAGATATAATGATCGGGAAAGCACTGTCGCGTATTGTCCTGCCGTTGCTCCTGGCATTCGGACTGTTCCTGCTCCCATCCTGCGAAAGGGAGGAGAGTTATTATTTCAATCCCTCGACCACGGAAGTGGAACTCAAGGACGGCTTTGCCCGGCAGACCGACGTATTCCTCAATTCCAATTATAAAGATATCACTGCGAAGGTGTCGAACGCCGCTGCTTCCTGGCTCGGTGCCGTTGTCTATCAGGACGTGCTTACCGTTTCCGTCACCGACAACAGGACACTTGAAAACAGGATCGGGACCGTTTCCGTCACTGCTGGCGGGAAGTCGGTCGAAGTGACCGTCATCCAGCCGTTCATAGAGCCCGAGCCTGAACCGGAGCCGGAGCCCGAGCCGGAAGAGCCGGTCAAGAAGCCGTGGCCGTATAAGCCCCTTATCGGCCTGTGGAACCACGACCTGAAGCTGGATGTCAGCGATCTGGTGGAGCAGCTCGGCGTGAACTGCATCTGGACGGGAGATAATATGGTCACCAGCGACCTGAAATGGGAGTCCAGTCACCTGTACCGCTCGCTGAGCGTCGAAGGAGTGGACTATGTGATTGCCAAGGTCAACAGGGTGGCCTGGGGCTGGACGCACGCCGGGTCACTGAGCCACGCGGCCTGGGCCTGCCGCATGGCCAAGGAACACGAAGGCATCGTGGGCCTGTACCTGAATGATTTTTATGACGAGGTCGAAGAGGGCTACAGGACGGAAAACCAATGGCGGGAGATAATAGCGAAAGCCCGGGAAGTGAATCCCGACCTGCCCATCTGGGTGCCTGTCTATCCGCACAGGCAGCAGCAGGACCATGGTTATGATTTCGACTTCGACGGAGTGATAGTGAACATGTTCGGAAACAAGCCCGAACAGATTGCGTCACTCGAAAAACATATTTACGAAGGTCTTGAGAAATTCCCGGACAAATGGGTAGTGGCGGGAGTGTATCTGGAATCCGGTGCCACGGGTCAGGAACGCTGGCTTTCGATTGAAGACTTCCGCAAGGTAATGACTTTCTATGTAAAGCTTTTGAACGAAGGTAAAATCGAAGGAATAAGGATGTTCAACGCCAATCTTTTCCTCCAGAAACCCGAGTATATCAAAGTTGCAAGGGAAATCATAGACACGATTCAGAAATGATTAAGATTTTAAAAACAGCCGTCACCATCCTGATAGCGATGCTGGCTTCGTGTTCTTCCAAACCGGAAGCGGGGTTCTTCAACCCCACGACGCTCGATTACGTTTTGAGTTCACATGCCGCTGGCAGCCAGGACATCTTCCTGAATACCAATATCAAGAATATTTCATTTAACGTGACGGAAGGTTCCGGGTGGCTTGACGCCGTGCGTTACGACGACATCCTGACGGTCTCCTACTCGGAGAACCCCGCATCTTTTCCCAGGACCGGGAGCATACTGGTCTCCGCCGGTCAGTTCCAGAAGACCTTCACTCTCACACAGCCCGGCAAGCCGGCCGATCCGGAGCCAGAACCGGAGCCGGAGCCCGAAGGTTACAGGGTGGTAGGTTATCTGCCTTCGGGCAGCTCAGGCTATACGCCTGTCTGGGACAAACTGGACGTGATAAATCTCAGTTTTGCCAGGGTCAATTCGGACGGAAGCCTCAAGGATTCCGACGTGCGCAAGGCTTTTGCAAAGTTTGCCGATACAGCTCACGAACGCGATGTAAAGGTTGTGGTTTCGCTTGGCGGCGCCAGTATGCTAAAGGAGTTTGACGCCGCCATCGTGAGCGAACAGGCAAGACAGAAGACCATCGAAGACTGCGTCAAACTTATGGCCGACCTGCACCTTGACGGAATCGACGTTGATTACGAGAGCTGGGGTTGGGGCAAAGACTCAGGCAACAAAGTGCGCGCCGAAGGCTTCCTGGCCCTTGTGAAGGGACTCAGGGCGGCACTCGGCAAGGACGCGCTGCTCACCGCGGCACTTATGGGCAACACCATCGAGAACGGATGGTACACGATGGAAATGTTCAACGAACTCGATTACATAACCCTGATGGCTTACGACCGCACCTCAGGCAAGGTCGGCCCACATTCGGCATTCGAATACTTCAGCTCGTTCGCACAGATAGCACTTGATATGGGGATGCCGGCAAAGAAGATAATCCCTGGAGTCCCGTTCTACGGCTACCAGTTCAAGGACAACAATCCCTCCAGCCACACCACGCCTTCATACAAGCAGATAGTGGCCACTTATCCCGGGGCCGAGAATATGGACGCCATCGAATCCGAGCACCTCTACTACGACGGTATCCCGATGATGACCCGTAAGTGCAACCACGTGGTGGAAAACGGCCTTGGCGGTATAATGATCTGGCAGATAGCGGGAGATGCCACGGAGGACAACAAGAGCCTTCTTACCGTTATCGACAGGATACTTAAAGCGGAAGAATGATTATGAAAAGGAGTTCTTTCCTTTTTGCGGCCTTGCTCGCACTCTCGATTGCCGCAGGCTGCTCGAAGGGCGGCGTGAAATACGACTATCCGCTGTTCTGGACCTGGGCCAACTATCGCTCGGGGGATAATTTCGACTCCCTGTGCACCGTTATCAACCAGGTGGGAATCGACGGCGTCGTGCTGAATTGCGACACGCCGGAGGAATTTGAATACGTCATCCCGATCGCACACGCGCACGGTATAAAGGTCTTTTCGAGCCTGTGTACGCTCAATCCCGAAAACGAAGGGGCGAAACTTATGAAGGAGCATCCCGAATGGCTGAGCGTCAACCGCTTGGGACAAAGCCTGGCGGATACCCGCGCCTATGTGGACCACTACCGTTTCCTCTGCCCCGCACTGCCGGAGGTCAGGGAGTATCTCTGCGATATGGTGAGGGCACAGTGCGAGATCGAGGGCCTGGACGGCATTTCGATAGATTTCCATCGCTTCGTCGACGTGATACTGCCCACGACCATGTGGCAGAAATACAACGTGGTCCAAGACAGGGAACTGCCGGAATTCGACTACGGATATCATCCCGAGATGATACGTCTCTTCAAGGAGAACTACGGCTATGATCCCAGAGAACAGGAGGATCCGTCTATGGACGAAAAATGGGTTCAGTTCCGCTGTGACCAGATCACCGGACTGGCCAACATTTTCGCTGACATCGTACATTCGTACGGGAAGGTGATGGCCGCCTCGCCGTTTCCCACGCCCAAAATCGCCCGCCGTATGGTGCGGCAGGAATGGGGGAAGTGGAACCTGGACATAGTCTTCCCTATGGTGTACTATCTGTACTATACCCAGGATCCAAGTTTCTGCTACGACTGTATGGTCGAAAACGTCCGTGACAAGAATCCCGGCTCGACGCTCTATTGCGGAATCAAATACCGCGAAGACATAGTCCCTGCCATGGACGAGGCCATACGGGGAGGAGCCCAGGGCATAGCGATATTCAACATCAATCTTATCGATACGTCCGAAAAGGTGGCTGAAATCCGTGCTTATACCGATTCGGTCAAGGCAGTCGCTGCGGCAAACGGCGGGAAACTGCCCGCGGTCAAGGTGCCCGAGGCCGCCGATACCGACTTCTTTGCCCACGAAGAGGTGATGTCGAAAATCCAGGAGAGGATGAAGGAGATCACCGGGGCGGATGAGCTTCAGCTCGGGGAATACGATTTCGTCGGTAAAGGAGACCTTGACTACAATTACGAAGTTTCCGATGCCTTGAGTGGTGTTTCTTTCGTTGTAACTATGTTTCTTTGCGGAGACGTCTTCTATGGATGGGACGTAACTGCAAAATGACAACAGCACTTAAGACCACTAAACGTATCCAGGCTATAGACGTGATGCGCGGCATCACAATGGCGTGGATGATTCTCGTAAACAATCCCGGCAGCAGGAACGTTTTCGCGCCCCTGCGCCACGCGGCCTGGAACGGGCTCACCCCGACCGACCTCGCATTCCCGTTCTTCATGTTCATAATGGGAGTGTCGATGTGTTTCTCGTTGCGTAAGTACGAGGGCAACCGCAAGGCCGCCAACATCAAGATTTTCCGCCGCGCCGTGCTGATCTACGTCATAGGCGTGGCCCTGGGCTGCGTGGGCAAACTGATTAACGGAACCTTCACCTTCGAGGGTATAAGGATCCTGGGCGTACTCCAGAGGCTCGCCATAGTCTATCTGTTCGGTGCCCTGCTGTACCAGTACGTGCCCAAGAAGTGGCATCTGCCGCTGGCGGCCGTAATCCTGGTGGTATACATAACGATACTGCAGTGTTTCGGAGGCTACGTCTATTCGCCCGAGAATATCGCGGCCAGGATCGACGTCGGGCTGCTCGGAGCTTCGCATATCATAGGCGAGAACGGTGAGGGAGGGCGTTTCCCCTTCGAACCGGAGGGCATACTAAGCACCCTGCCGTGTCTGGCCCACATACTCTTCGGAGCCTTTGTGGGGCGCCTGATAATGAATATGGAAGATGACAGGGAGAAGGTGCGCAGGATTGCCGTGTTCGGTGCGGTCCTGCTGTTCGCCGGGTTCCTGCTCCAGTGGCTCGATCCCATCAACAAGAAGCTCTGGACCTCCACCTTCGTGCTCGTGACCTGCGGCTCCGCCTCGCTGCTGCTGGCCCTGCTGCTCGAGCTTCTCGACGTGAACGGCAAGGGCAGGGGACTGGATTTCTTCAAGGTTTTCGGGACCAACGCCCTGTTCGCCTACATCCTGTCGTCGCTCATGGGCATTCCCCTGGGGCGCCTCGGGATACACGACTTCCTCATGAGGTCCGTGCTCGAGCCGGCATTCGGGCTCAAGGGCGGCGCGCTGGCCTATTCGCTGCTGTACATCCTGCTTATATGGATAATCCTGAATCCGCTCTACAAGAAGAAGATATACATAAGACTCTAGCATATGAAACGCATTCTCACAGTTCTTTCAACAGTGGTTCTCGCCGCAGCCGTGTTTTGCTCCTGCGGCAAGAAGGACGATTCCGGTAAGAATCTCAGGATCGTCGCCTACTATCCTTCCTTCAGCGGCTCCGAGTTCTTCGAGCCCTGGTGGGACCAGATCACCCATATGAACCTCAGCTTCTGCAAGATCAATGCTGACGGTTCCATCAACGACGCAGCCGTGCGCAGGTCCTTCTCCGACCTCGCTCAACTATGAAACCCTTGAACCATGCGTGGTTCAAGGGTGGTTCAAATATAATGAAAAAATCCGGATATCAAAAAGGAATATCCGGAATTATTTGTCTTAGTATTTAGTTGATTATTAGACTATTCGTACTTTTTAGTACAGATTTGGTGAAAGTTGTTACTTTCTATTTACTTTCCGATGCAGTGGTGGGCGAAGATGTTGTGGAGGACGGACTCGGGGGATAGGCCAAGGTCCTTACCCAAAATGAGGTTCACGGAAGCGATGGCGGCGCGAAGATCTTCGGCCACTAGATCCGTGGGAATGCCGCTTTGGAGAGCCTCTGCCGTGCGCCTCAGTGAGGAGGCCGATGCGGTGAGCGCTTCATAGTGCCGGAGGTTAGTTACAAGGGTGCCGGACTCTGCCGTAAGGAGCGCCTTCTCAGAGGCAAAAAGGGCCGATTTCAGCTCCTCCAGCCCTAAACCCGTCTTAGCAGACAGTAAAAGTATATCTGCTTTAATATCAAGAGGTGTAACAATATTGTTAGTTAATATAACAAAATTGTTAATATCGCAACTCGATAATTTATCGGCTTTATTAAGTAGGAGAAATACAGTGGCTGATGAACCGGAAATCTTGTCCAGTATGAGCCTTAGATCGGCCTCAAAATCTACGGGATTTTTGCTTGAATCAAGCACTCCAAGGATCACTTCCGCAGCGGAAATTTTGCTGTAAGTCCTCTCTATTCCTATCTTCTCCACGGTGTCTTCCGACTCCCTGATTCCGGCAGTATCTATGAAGCGGAAGGAGAGCCCTTCAATCTGGAGGATTTCCTCGATTGTGTCCCGGGTGGTGCCTTCAACGGAGGAGACAATTGCGCGTTCGTCTCCAAGAAGCGCGTTAAGGAGTGAACTCTTTCCGGCGTTCACTGCACCCACTATTGCTACCGGTATTCCACTTTTAAGCATGTTGCCCTGATGGAAGGAAGCGGCCAGTTTCTCAACGTGGGAGAGGGTTCCTTCCACAAGGCAGATAAGCTTTTTCCTGTCGGCAAACTCCACGTCTTCCTCACTGAAGTCAAGTTCCAGCTCAAGCAGGGAAGCCATCTCAAGGAGCTGAGTCCTCAGACCTTCCAATTCCTTTGAAAAGCCACCCCTGAGCTGGTTCATTGCAACGCGATGTGAAGCTTGAGTAGTGGATGAGATAACATCGGCAACTGCCTCTGCCTGAGCAAGGTCCATCTTTCCGTTAAGGAATGCGCGTTTAGTGAATTCCCCAGGTTCAGCCATACGGCAGCCGGCTTCCGTCAGAAGCCTTATGAGTTCAGATACTATGTATGCCGATGCATGAGTTGAAATCTCTACGGAATCCTCTCCGGTGTAACTGTGCGGGGCGCGGAAGACTGAGACAAGGACGGTGTCAAGAAGGGTTTTGTCCGATGCGTATACACTACCATAATGGATAGTATAACCGTCTTTCTCAGAGATACTTCCTGATTTCAATGAAACCACTGCATCAGCTGCACGGAAGGCATCCGGACCGCTTACTCGTATAATGGAAATTGCTCCGGTACCTGGTATGGTGGCCGGAGCAACTATAGTGTCTGAATA
>CAMJJO010000006.1 GCA_946406095.1 uncultured Bacteroidales bacterium
CATCCTACACGAACTTATAGCTTTCTATCTCCCTGAATCCACGCAGGAACGCATCAGCAGCCATACGCTTCTTCCCCGCCAGCTGCAACTCCTTCACCTCCAGCCACTTGTCACCTGCGGCTACATATAGCTTGTCTCCGTCCACGGCAATTTCGCCGGCAGCAGGATACACCCTCGCCGACCGCTTCGCTTCGCTCCGCCCCTCCCATCTCTGATGGGCCCCTCCCTCTAAGCCGAGGGTGGCGTAGGTCCTGCGAGGGTGTTCCTGCTGCCGGCTGGCAACGCTGAAAACTTTGACATCGGTGGATTTGCCATCGCGGACGAGAGTGGTCCAGGCCGTAGGATAAGGATTGAGACCACGAACCAGATTGCGAATCCTCTCTGCCGGAGCCGACCAATCGATACGCGTATTCTCCTTCGTAAGCTTCGGCGCCGGCTTCAGAACCTCCGAACCCTGGATGAACGAACGCTGCACACGCGTCTCCACGGTATGCTGCAGCACGCCCTCCGTCGTCTCCACCACCAACTTGGCACCCACCTCCATCAGCCGGTCGTGCAGATCCCCTGCCGTATCCTCCGGACCGATGCGCACCTCGTGGCGGAGGATGATTCCGCCGGTGTCGATGTCCTTGTCTATCATGAACGTTGTCACGCCGGAAATACGCTCCCCGTTGATCACCGCCCAGTTGATAGGAGCGGCACCGCGATACTGCGGCAGAAGGGCGGCGTGAAGATTGAACGTGCCGAACTTCGGCATCCCCCAGACCTCCTCCGGCAGCATTCGGAACGCCACCACCACGAAGAGATCCGCCTTCCACGCAGCCAGCTGCGCCAGGAACTCGGGATCCTTGAGCTTGACCGGCTGAAGCACGGGCAGGCCATGCTCCACCGCATATTTCTTGACGGCACTCTCGTGCACCTCCAGCCCGCGGCCGCTGGGCTTGTCGGCAACCGTCACCACGCCCACCACCTTGTATTTAGCCTTCACCAGAGCATCCAGGGAAGCCACCGCGAACTCGGGCGTACCCATGAATACTATGCGCTTCGGGCGGAAGAGACGGCCGATGCGGCTCTTTAGCTTGCGCCAGTGGTTCACCAGCGAATCGTTGCTGAAGAGAGTGGCATCCTTGATTGCCCGCGAAGTCAGATATGCCCCGATCGGGGCGAGCACCAAAGCGGATATGAAGGTGCCCAAAGGAGCGCCTACGGCCCCGTCCCTGGCCAGCTTGATGCCGGTGATGTCCACCACCCAGTAGAGCACGAAGAACAGCACCGAGATGATGGCGCTGACGCCGAGCGCTCCCTTGCGGACGAACGCTCCCAGAGGGGCTCCGATGAAGAACAGCAGCAGGCACGCAAGCGCCTGGGCGAACTTCTTCAGCAGCTCTATGTTGGTGCGGCGCAGATAGAAATAATACTCGTACACCTCGCTCCCGTAAGATATCAGGCTGGTCTGCATGCGGTCGGCGTTGTCGGCGGCCTTCTCATACGCAGTCTTCTTGACGGAAGCCTTGTCCCATTTGAGGTAATTGGGGTCCTCGAAGTAGTTTTTGTACTTTTCCCTGTCCTTCAGCCGGGCAGTGTCCAGCTGATCCTTGAAAGTGAAAAGGCCATATTGCGACAGCGAACGATAGCGGTTCTCCCGGGCGCTGACGGCAAGCCTCTCCAGAGAGTCCTTCTGGGTGGTCAGCTGGCGCATGCGCATGGCCTTCACCTGGTCCCCGAAACGGGAACTGTCGGACTTCTGGAAACTGTAGTTCTTGAGAGGGATGATCAGCTCCTGGCGCTCGAATTTGATATGCTGGAGCTCCAGGGTAGTGTCTCTGTATTTGCGGGTGTTGGACTCCTGATAATTGGAACCGTTGTAGAGGGTGAAGGTGAGGTAATCCTTGTTCTTGCTCATCTTCATCATTGCGGAATCCGCAAGCGAGAGGGAGGTGTTGCCCTTGTTCGAGGTATGGTCATAAACCATCACCCCGTGCATCATTCCGTTCTCGTCCTGGGTCTCGGTGCGCAGCACATAGCCGTCGATGCCGTCGTAGAAGGTTCCGGCAGGGATCTTGATCTCGTTCTTGGTTCGTCCGATATCGTCCCGGAGGGTATAGATTTCATTCCAGGCGATAGGCACGAGGTTGTTGCCCACGTAGAAGGCCCCGATGCTTATCACAAGCGAGGCTATCATCAGCGGAAGCATCACCCTCGAGAGCGAGATTCCGGCAGACTTGATGGCCATCAGCTCGTTGTGGTCCCCCATCTGGCCCAGCACCATCATCGAAGACAGCAGGGTGGCCAGCGGCAGGGCCAGGGGCAGGATGGTACATCCACCCAGAAGCATGAACTCCAGCACCACTCCGAGGCCTAGGCCCTTACCCACAAGCTCGTCGATATACACCCAGAGGAACTGAAGCATCAGGATGAATATGACTATCACCAGGATCGCGACGAACGGTCCTATGAAAGCTTTGAGTATGAAGCGGTCGAGCTTTTTCAAATCTTCTCAATCATTTTGTCGAGGGCAGCGGAAAGACCAGCAATATCCTTGCCACCGGCCGTAGCGAGGCCGGGCTGGCCACCGCCTCCGCCCTGGATTAACTTGGCAGCTTCGCGGATGTCGGCGCCGGCATTCTTGCCTGCCTCGACCAGATCCTGCGAATACATCAGCAGCAGCTGAGGTTTGCCGGCAGACTCGAACGCAGCGGCGATGACGAGGTTCCGTGCCTCTTTCTGAAGCATGGTGGCGGCATCGCGGAGCATCACCAGGTCGCGGGATTCGTTGATCCGCACCACATTGTGCCCGTTGATCTGCTCGGAATGCTCCAGCAGGGCCTTCTTCAGCTGAATGGTCTTTTCTTTAGCGATCTCTGCAATCTGCTTCTTGTAGCCCTCGTTCTCTTCTATCATCTTATGGATGGCATCGGTGAGGCCGGGAGCGTTGTTGAACATGGCGCGGGCGGTCTTCACCACCTCCTGCAGGGCATAAACCACGTTCTCCGCCTCGGCGCCGGTGACAGCCTCGATACGGCGTATGCCTGCGGCGATAGCGGATTCGGACGTAATCTTGAAGAGGCCTATATTGCCGGTGCGGGAGGTGTGGCATCCGCCGCAGAGCTCGACGCTGGGGCCGAACTTGACCACGCGGACGCGGTCCCCGTATTTCTCGCCGAAGAGCGCGATGGCACCCATCTCATTGGCTTCTTCCATCGTGGCCTCACGATTCTCCACCAGAGGGAAGTTGCTGCGTATCAGCTCGTTGACGCGGGCCTCGACGGCGTGGATCTGCTCGTCGGAAAGCTTCTCGAAGTGCGAGAAGTCGAAGCGGAAGTACTTGTCGCAGACGAAGGATCCCTTCTGCTCCACGTGGGTGCCCACTATCTCGCGCAGGGCCTGGTCCAGCAGGTGCGTGCAGGTGTGGTTGTTGGCGATGCGCTGCCTGCGGTCGGCATCCACCTTGAGGGTGAAGGCGCCTTCGGGGCAGGCGGGCAGATGGTCCGCGATATGGATGGTGAGGTTGTTCTCCTTCACCGTGTTGAGTATCTTGATTTCCTCTCCGTCGGATGCGATGGCGACACCGGTATCTCCTACCTCACCGCCCATCTCTCCGTAGAAAGGAGTGGAGCTGAACACCAGCTGCAGCATCTCCTTGTTCTTCTGCACCACCTTGCGGCTCTTCAGCAGCAGCACGCCGGCCTGCTCGACGGTGTCGTAGCCGGTGAACTGCACGTCCTCGCCTTCGTTGTAGACGGTCCAGTCCCCGAATTCATTGGCGGTGGCGTTGCGGGCGCGCTCCTTCTGCTTGCCGAGCTCCACCTGGAAGCCTTCCAGATCCACCTTGTAGCCCTTTTCGCCCGCGATGAGTTCGGTGAGGTCGATAGGGAATCCGAAGGTGTCGTAGAGCACGAACGCGTCGGTGCCGGGGAGAACCTTGGTGGCGGCGTTCTTCGCCATATAGTCGTCCAGCAGCTTGATGCCGCGGTCCAGGGTGCGCAGGAATGCGAGTTCCTCTTCGCGGATGACGCTCTCGATGAGCTTCTGCTGGGCCTTCAGCTCGGGGTAGGCCTCTCCCATATCCTCGATCAGCTGGGGGAGCAGCCTGCAGAGGAAGGGCTCGGTGAAGCCGAGGAAGGTGTAGCCGTAGCGGACTGCACGGCGGAGGATGCGGCGGATGACGTATCCCGCCTTTACGTTGGAGGGCAGCTGGCCGTCGGCGATGCTGAAGGAGATGGCGCGGATGTGGTCCGCTATCACTCGCATTGCCACGTCGGTCTCGGTGCTCTCGCCGTATTTATGGCCGGAAAGCTCGCCAATCTTCGCGAGCATGCCGGTGAAGACGTCCGAATCGTAGTTGCTGTTCTTGCCCTGGAGCACGGCGCAGAGGCGCTCGAAGCCCATTCCGGTGTCGATGTTCTTTGCGGGCAGGGGCTCCAGATGGCCGTCCGCCTTGCGCTCGAACTGCATGAACACAAGGTTCCAGATCTCTATCACGTGAGGGTCGCTCTGGTTCACCAGGTCTTTGCCGGGGATGCCGGAAGCCTTCTCCTCGGCGGTGCGGATGTCGATGTGGATCTCGGAGCAGGGGCCGCAGGGGCCGGTCTCGCCCATCTCCCAGAAGTTGTCGTGCTTGTTTCCGAGCAGGATGCGCTCTGCAGGGAGGTGCTTGAGCCAGGCCTGGCGGGCTTCCTCGTCGAGGGTGGTGCCATCTTCGGCGCTGCCTTCGAAGACCGTAGCATAGAGGAGTTCAGGATTGATCCCATAAACATCGGTCAGCAGTTCCCATGCCCAGTCGATGGCTTCGGTCTTGAAGTAATCCCCGAAGCTCCAGTTGCCGAGCATCTCGAACATCGTATGATGATAGGTATCGTGACCGACTTCTTCGAGGTCGTTGTGCTTGCCGCTCACGCGGAGGCACTTCTGGCTGTCGGTAGCCCGCTTCATCCTGGGGGTCGCATTGCCGAGGAAGATGTCTTTGAACTGGTTCATTCCGGCATTGGTGAACATCAGCGTCGGGTCGTTTTTAACCACCATGGGAGCGGAGGGAACCACGGTGTGCCCCTTCGACTCGAAAAAGTCCAGAAATTTCTGACGTATTTCCTTTGAAGTCAACATAATAAAAAGCAGTATCTAAAGTAATAACCTGCAAAGATACTGCTTTTTTTCGGATTGATGAAGAGGCCGGGAGGCTATTGTACGAGTATCACCTGTTCGATTTCCTCGGTGCTGCCGTCGGAAAAGCTGAGGACGGCCTTGACCGTATGCTTGCCTGCGGCGGAAAGCGTCACGGAAGAAGAGCCGAGCGGAGCCCCGTCGAAATACCATACGGTGCTCTTCGGGAAATCCCCGAAGCCAGCCCCTTCCAGACTGAGATGCAGTTCCGTTCCAAGCTGGAAAGCTTTCCCATTTCCGGGATTTGCGATATTGAATATGCCCACCGCATCGAAAGGAGTCGCCTTGTCGGTCACGTCACAGTCGATAATCGCGTTATATTCGAGATCCGCCCAGTCCGCGCTGCCTTGGGTGGTATAATTCCCAAGCACCAAACCGCCGCCTTCGACCGCGTCCTGGCCATCGACCAATATGCTATACTGGTAGTTGACCCCCTTGACGGCAACGCCGAAGATGACATCAGTACCTTCCGGTATGGTCAGCAACGCATCGGAGACATCCACGGTGGTCATTTTCATATTATTGAAAGAGGAGACCTCCTTGGTAAGGACCCTGGTGCTGCCGAAGTCCACGAACACGTCCACCCTATCCGCACTGCTGCCACCGATCATAAAGTTGATGTTCTGGAACATCTTTCCGACATACTTTTCCAGCTCTGCGGCCGTAAAACGGACACCAAGGGTATAAGACCATTTTTCTCCATCCTGGAATCCCAGCATTCCCGACGCTTCGTCGTGTTTGCCCAGGTTGTAGGATTCCGACTCGGAAAAGTTGAGCATGACCACGTTGACGACCGCTTCCGACGTCACGAGCCTCACTCTCTTTTCCCTGGTCCGGTAAAACTCTTTCGTGAACACCAGATCGATGTATTCCGGCGCATCCAGGGGGAACTCCAAGGAATAATTGCCGGTCACGTCGGTGTAGGCTGTCTCGCCAAGGGCGCTCACCTGCACGTTTTCCAAAGGTCTGTCGGACGAATCCGCTACCCGGCCGTGTATTGTCCTGGATGTGGGAAGAGTCAGATTGAAAGTAGCCTTCCCGTCAGCATAGGCGATGTCCGAAAGCATGAAGCCTGTTCCGGCGCCGCTCCATTCGACACCTTCGAAAGAAGTCGTGCCGGTCCGCCCCGGCCAGAGCATATCGTTATAATCGCCATAAGACTTGACCGGCCTGACGATGTAATAGCAAGGGTGAGCCTTGTAGTTGTTAAGCTCATTGCGCCCCCAGAGCTGATATGCGCTATATCCATTGGCCACCAAGTTGTCGGACATGTCCACGTGATAGATTAGCATTCCCTGCGGAGGCAAAGATGCCGATGTAGCACGTATATAACTGTCCCAGCCTTCACCGGTGCGCACTTCGTAGATGAAAAATTCCCCGTCTGCCGAAGTGGGAGTGGAGAGGCATTGGTCGTTCTGCACCGGACCAAGCGAATAACTGCCGCTACCGCCTATCATCTTAAGATCATCTATCCAGCCCAGGAGCCAGCGCGAAATGGCGCAGAGATAGGGAGGAGTGCGGCCGTTATTGTTGTAGGCGCCGTCTGCCATAAGCGAGAATGCATACAGGTTTTCGGCAGAGCCGTTATCTTCGTAGTCCACGTCGTAGTAGTCGGGCAGGCCTATCACGTGGCCGAACTCGTGGCAGAATGTGCCTATGCCGGCCATGCTCTCGCCATTACTACCCCTGTATTCCGAGGTGCAGGCATAACTCGAGGGCCTTACTCCGTCCAGCAACAGCGAGGGTTCGTAGACTCCGGAGGCGTGAGGCCAGATATAATTTGCACCAGCCCCTTCGGCCTCATTATGTCCGGCATAATAGAAGAAGATATTGTCAATCATGCCGTCGTTGTCGTGGTCATATGGCGAGAAATCGACATCCGGATCCAGTTTCTTGCAGGCTTCGATCAGAAGCTTGTCCGGAGCAACGTCATAATCGGTCTCAGGGTCATTCGCTCCATACACGGCGTATCCTCCGCTGACCATTACCGGGCCATAGACGTCGAACACCGGGCGGAACTTGTTGTTCGAGTTGTCTTTATAGTAATCCGCCGCAGAGCCGGTGCCGCCGTTGGCGGAATACCCGGGCTCATTCAGCATCGCAGAAAACGCCGCCTGCGCATCCGGCACGGTAAAACGCAAGTCGCTGAACTCGATCAGCAGCACCAGGAAATGCTTTTCCCCTATGCTGATCGGGTCGGCAGCCCTCCTGGAGGAGCGGGCACGCTTGTGACTCTGCTCCAAACGGGCACGTCTCTGCATTATCTTTTCGGAATCGTAGCGGGGCTTTGCCGAGGGGTGGAACATTCCATCCTCGCCCAGGGCCACCACCTTCTCGCCGGAAGTGATGTAGTGGTAGTTTTCATCCCCGTGAAGACGGAGGCTTATTATGCTGCCGTCGCTTTGACGATATTTGATTATCTGTTTGGTCGCCGGCACCGCATTGGCGGCCGCGGCACCCAGGACGAGGGCGATCAGGGCTGCTATAATCCTTTTCATAACCTCACGATATAAACGGTTCCAAGATCGGCAAGCCAGATTTTGTCGGGGGCCGTCCGGACCACCTCGAAAGTTGCTTCCCGCTGCCAGGAAAGGAAGTTGATCCAGTTCTGCTGAACGTTGACGGTGATGCTGGAGCCCACCGCGGCCGTAACAGGTATCCCCTTGATAACCATATACTTGCCATTAACCACGTCGAGCAAACGGGAATCCGCCATACCGTTCGGATAACGCCGTACGGAAGTCTGCCAGCACAATTCGTCGTAGACCAGGTTGGCGCCTCTTCCATCGTAATTCCAAACGCCTAGGGTGGAACCCAGGGCAAGTTGGGTGAACTCGGCCGTAAAAGTCTTGCTGCCGCTGGCGGCCTCGAGCACGCCCGTTCTCGGCTCGTCTCCGGCATTATCCTCGACGGTGACGGTAACCGTCGTCTGGCCGGCACCGGTAAGTTCGGTTTTAGTAATCGACGCCCAAGGGGTATCTTTCAATTCGACTTCGACATCCAGGTCGCAGGCAACCTTGAACTGGATATCGTGCGAGCGCCATTGCTCATTCTCTATCTTTTCGGGAGCTATCTGCAAGACCTCGGGGTCTTTGACAATCTCCTTCGGCTGCTCGCAGGCGAACAGCAGCAAAGCCGCGCAAAGCAGCGACGGAAATATCAGGTTTCTATTCATCAATCAGAAACTATAAGACAGTGCAAACTGAAGGCTTCCCCCAAGAGTCCCGGATGCGAACAGGTAGGAAGCGCTCAGGCCCACTCCATAATAACTTGCTTTCAACCCGGCCAGGGCATAGGACGGGAGCCCCAGCTCCGGATTGCCGTAATGGTATCCCACTTTAGGGGTGACCATATCCATCACGGTATACTCAGCGCTGACCAAGGCCCCGAAGGCCCCTTCCAGCAGATAATCCGCCGCTGCCCTGATGGTTACGCCCGACACCGTGTAGTATCCCCCTGCCCGCACGAAGGCCGGGAGGGAATAAGACGACTTGCCGTAGCTGATCTTGCTGCCAAGGTTATATACCCCGGCGATGGCCCCGAAGGTATCCTTCTTCCATATCGCAGACAGGTCCCCGCAGAAGGCACTTCCCTTCAAGGCAGGTGAGATGGTGGAACTGACGTAGCGCCCGGTCAGCCCTATGCCGAGGGTGCCGTTGATGAAATAATACACGCTCAGGCCGCCGGCAAGATCGCTCGGAGAGAAGACTCCGGAAGAAATGCCGGAGGAGTTGGTCACTTCGTAAGGAGAATCCTTGAAAGACCTCACGTCCAGCCCGAGGGCTATTTTCGAACCGAGGGTGGAATATGCTCCGGCGGCAAGTATGGTGCAGTCGGCGGTGCCTGGGGCCCATTTGCCGAACTGCGCCCATCCGCTGTGGGACACTCCCTCCATTGCGGCGCTTTCCGGCGACATCTCCAACGGTACGAGAAGCGAAGAAACGCTCTGGGCGCCTGCGGCAACTGCCGATACGCAGAATATCAGAGAAATCAGAATCTTTTTCATTGCTTCACTATTGTTGAGACGTTGTCGATGCCCTCGCCTTTAAGTCTGACGTAATACACTCCGCCCGGGAAATCCTTGACTTTGACCGAGTAGGGATTGAAAGGATCTATGCTGATGCCCGAGGCACTGTAGATGGTGGCGCCAGCCTTGTTGGAGATGCTCACGTCCACCGTCTTCGCCTCTCCGAGGCTGACGTTCAGCACATCCTTCACGGGATTGGGGTAGAGCACGATGTTCCTGGAAGGGTCGCGCACAAGCACCTTGAAGGTGATGGAGCAACTCTCTCCCAAGGTGTCCGTCGCCTTTATCGTAACCTCGGACATGCCGTACGAAAGGGCGGTGATGACCACCGTGTTGGCCACGGGATTCACGTGCACGATGCTGAGCGCGGACTGGGTGACGGTATATTTCAGGGTTTCGTTATCCTCGTCGAAGATATGCTCCGAGAGGTCGACCGTAACTTTCTGCCCGATGGTAGGAAGAATCAGGTTCTCGAAAGGCTTGTTCACCACAGGGGCGTGATTGGGCAGGATCTCGTAATCGATCACCTTCTTGGCGACTCCCCCGAAGGCATCGGTCACCGTGATGGTTGCGGTGTATGCACCTGCAGGGGCGTCACGGCCTACGAAACGGAGCCTGACCATGGATTCGGAATCGGTCCAGGTAAGGGCGTCGGAACCGGTCTCCACGGCCACCGTGAAAGTGTGTCCGTCCGGATCCGAAACTCCATACTCCACGTTCAATGCCTCGTGGCAATGCACCTTGTAATCCCCGGCATAATCAGTAGTAATGACCGGAGGATTGTTCGCCTTGGTGGTAGCAGTCTTGAGGGGGGTGAGGGCGGAATAGTTCCTGTGGTAGTCGTATGCTGCTATCGCGGTATGATAGGTAGTATTGAATTTCAGGCCCTTGAGGGTGCCGGTGATGGCCTCGCCTACTCCTACCCCGCTGGACTCCACCATGGTACTGCTGACTCCCTCCGGGATGTTCCTGAGGTCCAGACCGGAGAAGAGGGAGGCATCCTCCGCCGCAAGCAGCAGGAAACCGAAGGCCTTGCCGTCATCGGCATCGGCGGTAACGGCCCAGCTGTAATCTATATTGTTGCTGCGGGTGCTGACGCTGAAATCGCTCACCGGATCGGGAGCCACCGTGCCTCCGTAGGTGAATGAGCCCATGGCATCCACAAGAGGGCCGATCTTGTAGCCGGAAGGAAGCTTGGTATTGGCACCGCCCAGCAGCCGTTCTTTAAGCATGGTATTGGTGAAACCGGGGCCTCCGAAGTACGATACCAGCAAGGCCGCCACGCCCGAAACGTGGGGGCATGCCATGGACGTGCCCTGGAAGCCTCCATAACCATCGCCGCTGATGGTGCTCAGAATCGTAGACCCGGCTTTCTGGTCTCCGCCCGGAGCGGCGATATCCACCCAGTCCCCATAGTTGGAGTAATACGACCTGGACAACTGGGAAGAGATTGCCCCGACGGCGATGACACCCTCATATTCGGCCGGCCAGGCATGGCGCCAGGCGTCATTGCCCGCGGCAAAGATGACCACTCCCCCCTTCATGGGGCTGTCCGGGAGCTGCTTGCCGGTATTGTCGCATCCGGCATACTTGACGAAATAATCTATCGCGGGCCCCATCGAACCTACGTTTCCATCCGAAGCCTGGGACTCGTTTTCATAATCATATCCCCAGCTGTTCGAAGAAATGACCGCACCGTGGTCGGCCCCCCAGACCATTGCGTTCGGGGAGTTGCCCTGCATAGTGATCTTGGGGTCGTTGGGATCGGTGTGCATGATCTGGCACGACATGATGCGAACGCCGCCGTTGCCGTCATATCCCCCCGCCACGCCACAGACACCTATGCCATTGTTGTTGACTGCGGCGATGGTCCCGGCCACGTGGGTGCCGTGGTCGTCCGGGTATATCTTGTAGCCGGGCAGATCGTTCAGGAAGCATTTGCTGCCCTCGACACCTCCGGGGAGGCATATTGCAGCCAGGTCGGGGTGGGAAAGGTCCACTCCGCTGTCCACTACGCTCACAATGACTTTGGACGAGCCGGCGGTATAGTTCTCCCAAACGGGCACAACGTTGATATCCGCCCCGGCCACATAATTGGAGCCGAGGGTGCCATCGTTATAAAGAGCCCATTGCTTGGGCGCATACGGATCGTTGAAGTAGGATGCGGGTTTGATCCTTAACTCGGGGCTGGCCGAAACCACCCCGGGGAAATCCGCGACGCTGCTTGCAACCTTGGTGGGTGTGGTCATGGCAGCATCGTATCCGACCCGGTACCAGCGGTGCAGGCCGGCGGCGCGGTGCCTTTCTTCCCACTCTCCTCCATCGTCGAAGACCCTTTCCAACGAAACTACGGCCAAGCCGGGGAGATTGTCCCCGGATTCGATCCGCCCGGCAGTTTCCTCATCGAATTCAACCTGGAGATGCTGTATCTCCCTTGCGGCGGGCAAAATATCTGTCTGCGGTTCTTCGATTTCTTCTTTCTGCGCGCAGGAAGCGAGAATCAAGGCCACAGACAGCCAAAAAGAAGTTTTTCGCATACTAAATATTATCGTGGATGAAGACCACCAGCCTGGAAAGCGATGATGCATCCTTCCAGCGGATCTTCTCTTTCTTCATGAATGCCTTCGCGGCATTCTTGTCCAGCCCCGGAGTCGAAAGCACTTCGCTCTTGGTAGCAGGAATAAGATGCCCTTTGACATAGAGATATCTGGTATCCCGGACGGGGAGCACCATCCCGTCGTATTTTTCTTTTTCGCTCTGCGAGATATGCCTGGTGACGGTGTGCATCCTGCCGCTCAGCAGAACTACGATGTTCTTGTCTGAAGATGTTGCGGAGCTGACTCCATAGCCAATGTTCACGCGGTCCAGCTTGTCCTGGTCCAGTTCCTTGCCAAGCAGCACGAGGCCCTCGTTCACGGCAGCCTGTATGAGATACAGTTTGCCACGGATGTTGATATAGATATCCGAGCCCAGACGCACGGAATTGACGCGGCTCATATCGGCAGACATCACGTTTCCATCTTTTCCTATATACATCAGGGAGCCGTCGAAAATAACCACGTTGAAATGACCGGCGGAAGCAGCATCGTCGCTACCGGTAGAGACTACTCCTTCTAAGAAGTTCTCGTACACATATGGCCAGCTGTCCCTGGGTTCGTATTGCTGGGCGTTGGAGGCGAAGCATGCCAGCAGGAACATGGCAGCAATGAATAATGCAATCCTTTTCATACCTTTCTCATTTATTAGATTACGCAAATATATAAAAAAATATATAAAGAAAAAGGCCGGCAGATTGCTCGGCCGGCCTTAGTTACACAGTGCTTATTTATTTCTTGACGAAACAAATAGGATTTGCAGCGCTGACATCGGCATAGTTCACGCAGTAGTCGGTGAACAGCTTCGGCCATTTGGCAAGATCATCCGGGTGGCCGGCACCAAAGCTCTGGGTGGTCGACCATGTGCCGTCTGCACCCTGTGTGAAGACGATGTTGGTTCCATCGGTAATGTAAACACCGGCACCACCGCCGTAACCTTCGTGTGCCATCATCCAGACATTGTCGAAGCCGAAAGCACTGAGGTCGCCCTTTGTCTTCTGAGGCAGAGGGATGGTAATGGTCTTCTTGTCGGCAGATACGATACCGAAGGTAGGAGCCGCTCCGGTGTAATTACCATAGGCAACGGTGAATGCAGTGAGGTTATCCATCCATACGCGGGTAGGATCGCCATCATATGCACTCATATTCATTGTCCAGCTCGGATATACCAAATTGGAACCATTGTAGGTGACAGCCTTCATGGTGTAGGCACCGAAGAGTGCGGACAGAGGGTGGTCGAGGTCCTTGATGGTAATCTCGGCGACACAGGTGTTGCCAAGCTCGACATCATTGCTGGCGCTGACAATCTCGATATCGAAAGCGACGTTGCCGGTGAAAGTGCCGGGCTGGCCGGTGATATTGAACTGGATTGCCAGTGAGTCTTCTCCAGCCTTGAAATCAAGGACGCCGGAGTTGTCGAGAAGGGTGTAGTCGGTTCCCTGGACTGCGTTGACATCGGTAACGGTGTAAGTTACGGTGCAAGCTGTATTACCTGCGTTGTAAAGACGCACGGGAACAGTGAGCAGGGTAGCAGGGTTCGATTCCTCGACAGTCGCGGCATCGATATCCAGACTTACAAACGGGACCACTTTGTACTCGGCATACTTGTCTGTGCAGGCAAAGATGCTGAGAGCAGCGGCTACAGTTGCAATTATTCTAACTATCTTTTTCATACTGTTTCTCATTTGGAATATTACTCAACATATCCGGGATTCTGAACAAGGTTCTTGTTCACCTTCATCTCGTGAGAAGGAATAGGCCAGAGGAGGAAGTTGCTGTCGGCAGCAAGCACCTTGCCGGTGAAAACTTCGCCGGTCTGGAGGATGTTGGCAGCAACGGCGCCGGTCTGACCGGGACGGCCGTTGAATCCGAGACCCCATCTCTTGAGGCAGCTGAGCCTCAGGCCTTCGCCGACGGTCTCCTTGAACCACTCGTTGCGCACATTCGCGATGGTAGCATCGGTGGAGGTGGCGCCGCGGGCAATCTGGAGGGCGTTGAGGTCGGCCTTGGCAGCGGTAGGATTGCTGGCGAGTTCAGCCTCGGCGGCGATCAGGTACATTTCACCGATCTTGAAGGGCTTGGGAGCCTGACGTCCGTTGCGGATAGGCGAAGACGTGAGGGCAGGGTTGCCGCGGAACTTGGTGAAGGTGTAGAACTGACCGGTGTAGTAGGATCCGGAAAGAAGCACGTAAACGCTGTTGTCGAACCAGGAGGCAAGACGCAGGTCGGTGGCCTCATAGAGATCCATCAAGGTCTTGGTAGGAATGTAGTAAGGGCGGAAGATTTCGGTATAGACCTTGTCGGCGGTTGCCAGAGTCCAGATATCGAAAGCGTTTCCGGTGAACTCGGTAAGGCTGATGAAGAGCTGGAGGATGGCCTCTTTGCCTGCATCGTCCACATATTCCTTAGCCATATCGGCAGCGTTGGCAGCAAGAGTGTAGTTGCCGCTGTCGATCACCTTGTGAGCGTAAACTGCTGCATTGGAATTGTCTGCAACATCGAGATAGTACCTTGCATACATTGCGTTGACGGCATCGATGGTAGGCTTGTTGGAACCTGCCTTGCCGGCCACACCTGCGAGGATGACCGCTGCGGAGTCGAGGTCGGCCTTGATCTGGTCGTAGACGGCCTTGACGGTTGCGCGTGCGGGCTTCTCACTCTGGTTGTACACGAGAACGAGCGGAACGCAGAGATCGGTGGCGGCGCTGCTGGCGTTGTATGCCTTTGCGAAGTGGCGGGCCAGGTTGAGGTAGGTGGCGGCACGGAAGAAGAAAGCCTCTCCCTTGACGATCCTTGCATCGGCTGCAATGGCCTCGGGCACGTTGTCGCAAGCGGCGATCATGATGTTGTAGTCCTTGATTGCGGAATAACTGTAGCTCCAGTAATCTTCCACATAGTAATCAGTAGCAGTGAAGTTGTGATCGGTCTTGTGCACACCACCGTAGTTGTTGCCAAAGTCGATCGTGGCGTTGAACCCATCGAGCTGGACTTCTTCGGTCATATAGAACTCACCATTCTGGTAAGAACGATACGAAGCAAGAATACCATTTTCGAACGACTTGAGGTTCGAAGCCGTCTGAATCAGCTGACCATCCTCGTCATAGGCGATAGCACTATTCGGGAAGAGGTCCAGGTTGCAGGATGCGAGCAATACAGCAGACACCGCAACAGCGCAGATATTCAATATAGTCTTTTTCATTCTTTTCATAATTAAATGTCCTTAGGGCTTTAACGCTAGAAACCAAGTTCGATACCTGCGAGGAACTGCTTGGTGTTACCAGGCAGACCCATGGTAAGGTTGTTGTCAACCTCAGGGTCGATACCGGTGTACTTGGTGAAGGTAAGGAGGTTACGCCCGGTGAGGGTGATCTTGATAGAATCGAACACCTTTCCGCCGATGTACTTGTTGGGCACGTTGATGCCGACCTGCAGGCTCTTCAGACGAAGGAAGTTTGCATTCTCGTAGAGGTGGGTGTCGAACTGCATCGAGTAACCCTTGGACCAATCCGGCCACTTGGCATCGGTGTTGGTAGGAGTCCAGAAGTCGCTGCAGCCTTTGTAGGTGTTGTAGCCGAGGAAGTTGACAGGGTTGCCATAGAAGTATGCGTCGTTGTTGAGCAGGGTTGCTCCGAGACGATATGAGAAGTCGGCACGGAAAGAGAGGATCTTCCATCCACCTTCGAGGCTGAAGCCACCGTGGATAGGAGCGTGCATCTTCTTGCCGGTATTCTGGGTGAGGGCATCCTCATCGAACTTCTTGGTAACATTGGCGGGATCCATAGTGGTGACATCGGGGTCATCGCTAGGAACATACCAGGTAGGAGCACCGTCGGCAGGATCGATACCTGCAAAGATAGGTGCATAGTACATGATAGGCTGGCCCTGGACGAGAGCATAACCGTAGGAGAGCCTCTCCCAACGATAGCGGTTCAGGTCTTCGTCCCAAGCGGCGTCGAAGAGTTCTTTAACTTCTTCCTTGTTGTAGTTGAAGGTGGTGTTGAAGCGCAGATAGGAATCCTTGCCCTTGTAGAGGTCGAGACCGAGGCTGATGTCGATACCGCTGTTGGAGAGACCGCCGATGTTTGCAGTCATCTCGGAAATACCTGCGGTGTAAGGATAAGGAACAGCCATCAGCATGCTGGTGGTATTACGGTTGTACCATTCGATTTCGAAGTCGATGAGCTTGAAGAGGCGTGCATTGAAACCGACGGTGAACAGACCCTGCTTCTCCCAGGTGAGGTCGCGGTTGCTAGGCTGTGCGATGTACCAGGAAGTGCCTTCTGCATACTGGGCGGTGGTGCCGATGAGGGCCAGGTGGCGGTAGTCGCCGATAGCGGCGTTACCCTGGGTACCATAGCTGATCTTAGCGCTGAAGTCGTCGAGCCAGGAGCTGTTCTTCACGAAGTTCTCCTTGCGGGCGTTCCAACGGGCACCCACAGACCAGAACTTAGCGTTACGCACATCCTTACCGAAACGGGAAGATGCATCGTTACGGAGAGTGAAGTCGAGGTTGTACTTGCCCTGATAGCTATAATCGGCATGTCCGAAGAAGGAGAGGAACTTGCTGGAAGAGCTTTCCTCGCTGACACCGCGGGAAGATGCGGTACCGTCATTCAGGCGGAGCAGACGATCTTCGGTCTGACCGGAGGATGAAGCGGAGAAGTAGTCATACCAGTTGGAGATACCTTCCTGACCGAGGAGAACGCTGAAAGTGTGGTCTCCCTCGATGTCGACGGAGTACTCGAGAGTGTTGGTGATGGTATTGTTCGAGGTCATCTGGGCGCTCTTGCTCTTGGCACCGGTGCCGGAGCGGAGTGCGCTGGAAGGAATGGACATCGCATTGCTGAAGTAGAACATGGTATCCGAACCGATCTGGGAACGGAACTTCAGGTTCTTGAAGGGCTCGATCTCGACATATGCGCTGCCGTTGAGACCATAACGCTTGGTGATGTCGGGATAGGTCTCCATATAGGTGTAAGGGTTGGAGGTGCCGTTGGGGAACTTGGGCTCGAAGAGCTTGCCATTCTCATCGCGAACCGGATAGAGAGGGTTCAGGATGAAGGAAAGACCACCGGAAAGGTAGTTGGCACCGAGGTCGCCGGAGTAGGACCAGTTGTCGTTACGCTGGGTCTCGTCGGCGGAGAGGTTGACATTCAGACCAACCTTGAGCCAGTTCTTGGGGTGACCCTGGACGTTGGAACGGACGGTGTAACGGTCGAAGTAGTTGCCGATGGTGGTACCTTCCTGATGGAACTGGGAAGCACTGATCATGTAAGCAACTTTCTGGCCGCCGCCTTCGATGGTGACATCGCTCTGATACTGAGGAGTGTTCATGCGCTGCATGATGGTGTACCACTTAGTATTGGCGTTGTATCCCTTATCGTCGTAGACAGCCTTGATCTGTGCGGGGCTGTAGAGACCTGCGCGGATCCAGAAGTCCTTCAGTTCGTCACCGGACATCACGGACTCGTAAATACCCTTGTTGGCGAGGGTGGAAGTACCGTACTGACCGCGGACGGTAACCTTTGCATTGGTGTTGTACTGGCCGCTCTTGGTGGTCACGAACACGACACCGTTAGCTGCGCGGGAACCATAGATAGAAGTCGAAGACGCATCCTTAAGGACGGAGATCGAAAGTATATCGTTAGGGTTCATTGCCATGATGGTACGGCTGGAGGAAGGGACACCGTCGATCACATACAGGGGAGCGGAGCTGGAGCTGATGGAGCCAACACCGTGGAGCTGCATGGAAATGGAGTTGTCACCTGCCACACCACCCGTGGTGTAAACGGCAAGACCTGCAACCTGGCCCTGGAGGTTATCCAGAGGGGATGTTGAAGGGGTGTTCTTGAGAACGTCGGAGGAAACGGTGGATACGGAACCCACGATGCTTCCTACCTTCTTGGCAGAACCGTAACCGACAACCACGGTACCCTCAAGCAATTCTGCATCGGGATCGAGGACGACATCGATGGAGCCTTTGCCATTGACGGCAACGACTTTGTCGACATAGCCGATTGCGGAGAAGACCAGCGTCGACTGGGGTGCGACGGAGATAGAATAGATACCGTTCGCATCCGTTGTGGTACCGGTAACTGTTCCCTGGACCTGCACTGCAGCGTAAGGAACGCTTTCACCGGTGGACGCATCTTTGACGGAGCCGCTGACAGTAATCTTCTGTGCGAAGGACAGGGTCGTCATAAACAAAGCCACAACCGAAAGAAAAACCTTGATTTTCTTCATAAATTAGACTTTTTGTTAAACAATAAAACTATACTAACTATACTTTTAGCCACGTTACTATACTTTGCGCCAAAGTAAATTTGCCCGGCAAGTTCGGAAAAATAAATTACAATTCCAAACTTTTCCAAAAACGGGTTGTGTTAAGGTACTATAATGATTTTTTATTTTATCGGCGTTTTCGGGGGATAATTATAAAAAAAACGCTAATAAATTGATACCAAAACAGGGGATTTTGCTTTCATATTGAAAGTAAAAAATTTTTCAAAAATTTTAAAAACTCCCCCACTCGCGCGTGCGTATGTTCCTAATTTAAGACAATAAGGGCGGGGGCTGCGTGATTGAATTCCAGCGAGATAACATCCGACAAGGCGCGGTTGAGGGTGCCCCGGAACCAGAACCCGAAGCATACGGCGTCGGTGGGCCACTCCAGCCCGGAAGACTTGATCCGGAGAGTCGCATCGGGAGAAAACAGCGAGACCTTCCTCCCTTCTCCCACGTGGAGTTCACAGGTGTCGGTTATCGCAAAGGCGGTATCGTAGTCGGAGACCATGTCCAGCTTCACTCCCTCGGCCGACAGATTGTATTCCTGCTCCCAGTACATCAGGTACGAGAGGTTCCCGAGGGCGTGGGCTTCGCTTTTTCCGGTCGCTCCAAGTATATGGATATCAGTCACTTGCGGATAATTCTTCCGCAACCATAGAAAAGCTTTGTCAAGGTCGTTGAAGTCCTGTTCCTCCACCCGCACGGCCCGCTTCCCCAGGGCTTTCATCTGTGCAGGAGGCAGAGAATCCATATCCCCCACCACAGCCACAGGCTCAACTCCGAGCCTTTTCAGACGCCGGACAGATGTAGCGCTGTCGCAGCACACCACCACGTCGGCGCTTTTCAGCAGCCAGAGGGGATACTCTTTCCGGGGGAACTCCCCATTTGCAACTATCACCGCGGTCATTGCTGCGCTCCTCCCACCAGGTCGAGTATTTCGGATGTGATCTTCTGCTGGCGGCCCTTGTTGTATTCGAGGGTCAGTTCGCCCAGCAGATCCTCGGCATTGTCGGTCGCCGTCTGCATCGCAATCATCCTTGCAGCATGCTCCGCCGCGATCGAATCCATCAGCACGGTATATACCCTCAGCCGCATCACCTGCGGCAGCAGCGTCGCCAGAATCTCCTCCCTGGACGGTTCCAGAATGTATTCTTCAGATGCGACGGAGGGACTATCCTCTCCGGACGCCCTATCCGCCCACGGATGAAGTGGGAGGGGCCCGTCGCTTGCGATGGGAGGGGCCGTCAGGCCGGCTTGAGGAGAGGATAGTCCCTCCGGATGCTGGCTGAAAGGAAGGTATGTTTCGACCTGGACCTTCTGGGTGGAAGTGGAGACGAAGTGATTGTAAATGAAGATGATACGGCTGTAACGGCCGGAATTATAACTATCAATAAGAGTTTGGGCGAACGCCGCCGCCTTCTCGAAATCACAATGCCCGATCAGGTCGGAATAATCCGCCCTGGCAGGCATCCCCGCCTTCCGCATCGCCTCCGCCATCTTACGCCCCACCGGAATCACCTCAACCTCGGCCCCCTCCTTCCTAAACGCCGCCACCTCATCCAACGTCCACTTCACCACATTCACATTGAACGCCCCGCAAAGCGACGAATTACTCGCCACCGCCACTATCGCCACCCTGGGTTCCCCTCCCCCGTATACCGCAGCGTTGGTAAATTGTTTGGGATGCGGCAGGGTGGATTTGGGAGCGGACGGGTTGTCCTCTCCGGACGCCGAAGTGTTGGAAAGGACGCTGGCGTGGGCAGGCTCTGCCGGAGTGGCAATGCCGGGACCGGGCTCCCCCTGTGGGACACGGCCCGGCCCTTTGCCACTCGCGGAGGGGGAAGCCAGCACGCGCGAAAGCATGCCAGCCAACGCCTCGGTATACGGCCTCACGCCCTCCGCCGTCTGCTGCGCCTTCCGCAACTTGGCAGAAGACACCAACTTCATCGCCGAAGTAATCTTCAGCGTACTGCGGACGGAACCAATGTGATCCTTTATCTCCCGAAGCGAAGCCATCTTTTATTCTGCATTAATCTGATCACAAATCTCTGCCGCAACTTTCACCAGGACCTCTTCCGCAGCCTCGTCTATGCGCCCGGCATCCAGACTTTCCAGCACGTCGCCGTGCGAAGCCCTCATCCTGTCGAGGAAATGCCCCTCGAACTCGGAAACCTTCTCCAGCGGAATATCCGCCATGAGCGCATGCGTGCCGCAGTAAAGCACAGCCACCTGCTCGCCGACAGGCATCGGCGCATACTGAGGCTGGATCAGCAGACGGTTGTTCTTGCGCCCCTTGTCCAGAGTCTGGGCAGTCACCTTGTCCATATCGGAACTGAACTTGCTGAACGCCTCGAGCTCATTGTACTGCGCCTGGTCTATCTTCAAAGTACCCGCAACCTTCTTCATCGATTTCACCTGGGCCGAACCGCCCACGCGGGAAACCGAAATACCCACGTTGATTGCCGGGCGGAAACCCTGGTTGAACAGGGAACTCTCGAGGTAGATCTGGCCGTCGGTGATGGAAATTACGTTGGTAGGTATGTAGGCCGAAACGTCCCCCGCCTGGGTCTCGATGATGGGCAGGGCGGTCAGCGAACCACCCGCCTTCACGCGCCCCTTCAGCGACTCGGGCAGATCGTTCATCTGCTCCGCAACCTCCTGCTGGCCAATGATTTTGGCAGCACGCTCGAGAAGACGGCTGTGAAGGTAGAACACATCTCCCGGATAGGCCTCACGGCCGGAGGGGCGGCGCAGGATCAGCGACACCTCGCGGTAGGCCACCGCCTGCTTGGAAAGATCGTCGTAAACTATCAGGGCCGGACGGCCGGTATCGCGGAAATACTCCCCTACAGCAGCCCCGGCGAAAGGCGCATAATACTGAACGGCCGCGGGATCGGATGCGGTTGCAGCCACCACTATGGTATAATCCATCGCACCCTTCGAGCGCAGAGTCTCCACGATCGAAGCCACGGTAGAACCCTTCTGGCCCACGGCAACGTAGATGCAGTAGACAGGCTTGCCTTCGTCGAAACACCTGCGCTGGTTGATGATGGTGTCGATGGCGAGGGCGGTCTTGCCGGTCTGGCGGTCGCCGATTATGAGCTCGCGCTGGCCGCGGCCGATGGGAATCATCGAGTCCACAGCCTTCAGACCGGTCTGCAAAGGCTCGGTCACGGGCTCGCGGAAGACCACTCCCGGCGCCTTGCGCTCCAGCGGCATCTCGAAAAGCTCGCCGCCAATGTCCCCCAGGCCATCCAGAGGCTCGCCAAGAGGGTTCACCACGCGCCCGACCATCTTCTCACCCACATTGATGGAAGCGATACGGCCGAGGCGGCGCACATTCATCCCCTCCTTCACCTGGTCGGTAGGGCCCAGAAGCACCGCGCCCACATTATCCTCTTCCAGATTCATCACCACACCCTTGACCCCGGAGGCAAACTCCAGCAGCTCGCCGGCCTCGGCGTTCACCAGACCGTAGATGCGGGCCACGCCGTCGCTCACCTGGAGCACCTTTCCGGTCTCCTCGAAATGGACGGTGGTGTCGATGTCTTTCAGCTGCCCGAGAAGGATGTCGGAAATCTCGCTGGCCTTGATTGTATTCTGCGTCATATGATTCGGTTGTTCTTTTGTACAAGCTGGCGGCGGATGTCGTCGATCTGGCGGCGCACGCTCGCATCCAGCATCTCATTGTCGAGCTCCAGCACAAAGCCCCCGAGAAGTTCGGGGTCGATGGCGGACTCCATTATCACCTTGCAGCCCGTGCGGGCGGCAATCAGGCCCTCCAGACGTTCCGGAAGGCCGGGGGAAGGCACGGCCGTGACCAGTTTCACGAGCACTATGCCCTCGGCTTTGCACCAGAGGCGCACGAAGTCGTTAAGGATGAACTTGAGGCAGTCCAGGCGGCGGTTCTTCCGCAGAAGCAGCACGAGTTTTTCGATGTCGGGCTCCAGCGGCTGCGGGGCGGACGATGCGTCCTTGAGCAAGGCCCTCACCTGGGTGAAGACCTGCTCGCCGCGGCCGCCTTCTTCCACATAGCGGAGGAAGGCTGTGGCGTACCTGCTAGCTACTGCTCCTTGATTCATCTACATACCTGTCTATCAGCGCCTGCTGCTCGGGCGAGGCATCCAGCTTGGCGCGCAGCACCTTTTCGGCAACATCCACCGAAAGCAGAGCCACCTGGCGGCGGATATCGCGAAGGGCGGTCTCACGCTCGTTCGCAATCTGCTCCCGCGCCTTCTCCACCATCTGGGCCGTTTGCGCCTGGGCATCCGCCTTGGCCTGCGCAAGAATCTCGCTGCGGGCCTGGGCCGCTTCCTTGAGGATGCGCCCCTGCTCCTGGCGAGTCTGCGCAATCAGCGCCTTCTGTTCCTCCGCGAGGTGCGACATCCGCTCCCGGGCCTCATCCGCGAGCCGCAGAGACTCGCTGATGTGCTCGTTGCGCTTGTCTACCATGCCCGTTATGGCCGGAAAGCCCCATTTGGCAAGGATGAAGAACACGATGCCAAAGATGACGACCATCCAGAACAGCAGGCCGGTATCGGGAGTAATCAGATTCATTTTTTACTTGATGACGATTGCAAGCAGGCAGACGATGATACCCAGAAGGGCGGCGCCTTCGATCATACCTGCCACGATGATCATGCTGGAACGGATGTTTCCGGCAGATTCGGGCTGACGGGCGATTGCCTCCATTGCGGAAGAACCGACCTTGCCGATTCCGAATCCTGCTGCAAATGCTGCGAGAGCTGCTGCTACCGCGGCGCCAGCCTTTCCGAGGGCCGCACCGGCAACTGCCTGAAGAATAATTGCAAGTACCATAATTCTATAATTTAAAAGTTGTTATTCTGCTTTCTGCCTTGCCATCCCTATGTAGATGGACGAGAGCATTGTAAATATATATGCCTGGATGAAGGAAATCAGCATTTCCAGCACGTCCAGAAAGATTCCGAAAAGCACCGAAATCGCCGTTGCTCCGGCGGTCATCGCCATGCCCATCTTTCCCATTATGAAGATGATGCACACCATGCAGAGTATCTGGATGTGGCCGGCGAGCATGTTGGCGAAGAGTCGGATGGTGAGCGAAATCGGCTTCACCAGGGCGCTGAAGAATTCTATGACGGCCATCAGCGGCTTCAGCAGCCCGGGCACGTCCGGCGAGAAAATCTCCTTATAATAGTGTTTTGTGCCCGTGAGGTTCACCGTGAAGAAGGTGAAAAGGGCCAGCACCATCGTGCAGGCTATGTTTCCGGTGAGGTTGGCGCCTCCCGGGAAGAAGGGCAGTATGCCTATGAAATTGCTGAAGAGGATGAAGAGGAACACCGTCAGCAGGTATGGCGAGTAGCGGCGGTAGTCTTCTTCGCCTATGTTCTCCTTCGCCATATCGTGAACCATCATGATGAGCGGTTCCATCAGGGCCGCGATGCCCGTGGGATGCTCCTTGAGGGCGTCGTGCCGGCGGTACCAGCGGGCGCTCAGCAGCACTATCACCAGCAGCAGGAGAGCATTCATCATCAGCTGCAGCACGTTCTTGGTGATGGAGATGTCGAAGGGTTTGCTGCCGTCGGCGCGCACTATCTTGCCTTCGTGGGGTTCGCCTTTGGCGGCGATGTGATAATTGCCGTATGACCCCGTTTCCAGTATCTTATGGGAGTTGAAGGTCTTGAGGCCGTGGTCGAAGAGGATGACCGGGAGGTGGATTGCCACCGGTTTGCCTTTCCAGTCGGTGATGTGCCATTCGTAGCTGTCCAGCACGTGGTCGAAGATGATTTCGCCGATGTCCAGGTCGTCGGCCCTGCAAAGGGCTGACGACATCAACATCACTATTATGGCGAGAATCTTCTTCATTCTGCGCAAACCTTTATAATATCGTTTTCGACCATCACGGCACCGGAGCCGATGGAGCGGACGGATTCCGCTCCGGAAGCATCGCGCCAGCGGATATCTCCCGCCACGAGGGTGGAGATGAGCGGGGCGTGGCCGTGCAGCACCTCGAAGGCGCCTGCCGCACCCGGGAGGAACACCGCCGTGGCCTCATGCTTCTCGAATCCGTTCGGAGTGATGATCTGCAGTTCCATATCTTACTTCGTCTGCGCGAGTATCTTTTCGCCCTTGGCGATGGCATCTTCCAGCGTGCCCACGTTAAGGAAGGCCTGCTCGGGGAGATGGTCCACTTCGCCGTCCAGGATGGCCTTGAAGCCCTTGATGGTGTCTTCTATATCCACCATCACGCCCGGGCAGCCGTTGAAGGCGGCGGCCACGTGGAGGGGCTGGCTCAGGAAGCGCTGCACGCGGCGGGCGCGGTTGACGGTGATTTTATCCTCGTCCGAAAGCTCGTCCATTCCGAGGATGGCGATTATATCCTGAAGTTCCTTGTAGCGCTGGAGTATCTGCTTCACGCGCTGGGCCGTCTCGTAATGCTCCTTGCCCACGATGTTCGGGTCCAGGATGCGGGAGGTAGATTCCAGCGGGTCCACTGCCGGGTAGATGCCGAGGGTGGCTATCTTTCGGCTGAGCACCGTGGTCGCGTCCAGATGGCTGAAGGTGGTGGCCGGCGCCGGGTCGGTCAGGTCGTCCGCCGGCACGTAGACCGCCTGCACGGAGGTGATGGATCCGTTCTTGGTAGAGGTGATGCGCTCCTGCATCTGGCCCATCTCGGTGGCCAGCGTAGGCTGATATCCCACGGCGGAAGGCATACGGCCGAGAAGGGCGCTGACCTCGGAACCGGCCTGGGTGAAGCGGAAGATGTTGTCGATGAAGAAGAGGATGTCCTTCGGGGCGGAGGGATCGGTGGAATCGCGGAAGGATTCCGCCAGGGTCAGACCGCTCAGGGCCACGCTGGAACGCGCTCCCGGGGGCTCGTTCATCTGCCCGAAAACCATCGCCACCTGGCTCTGCGCCATCTGCTCGCGGTCTACCTTGGAAAGGTCCCACTTGCCTTCTTCCATCCCCTTTTCGAACTCCTCGCCATACTTGATGACCTTGGATTCTATCATCTCCCGGAGGAGGTCGTTACCCTCGCGGGTGCGCTCGCCCACTCCGGCGAAGACGCTGAATCCGTTATGCTTCTTTGCGATGTTGTTGATAAGCTCCTTGATGAGCACGGTCTTTCCCACTCCCGCGCCGCCGAAGAGGCCGATCTTTCCGCCCTTGAGGTAGGGCTCGAGGAGGTCGATGACCTTGATGCCGGTGAACAGGACTTCCTGGCTCGTGGTCAGTTCCTCGAACTTGGGGGCTTCGCGGTGGATGGGGAGGCTCCCCTCGCGGCTGAGTTCGCCCAGGCCGTCGATGGTATCGCCGGTGACGTTCATCACGCGGCCGCGGATCTGGGTGCCCGCGGGCATGGTGACGGGGCTGCCCGTGCTTTCGACCTCCAGCCCGCGGCGCAGACCGTCGGTGGAGTCCATCGCAACGCAGCGGACGGTATCCTCGCCAATATGCTGCTGTACCTCTATTATAAGGGTCTTGCCATCGGCCTTATGCACCTTCAAGGCGTCGTGGATGGACGGCAGGGCGGCCTCCTGCTTCTCGCTCAAATCGAAGTGCACGTCCACTACCGGGCCGATTATCTGGGAAATGTGTCCTGTAACTGCTGACATACTTTCTTTTTTACTGCCGGAACACCCGTCCGGCGCGTAATCGTCAAAGTTACAAAAAAGATTCCTAATTGACTAATTTTCGACCTTAGCGCAACAACTGGTTCCGAAAACTCCCTCGCGGGCAGAAAAATGCCCCGATTCCTGCCCGGAGTCCGCGAAAGCTGTTGCGCCGGCAGAAAAACGCCGGAAATCCTGCCCGGAGCCCGAAAAAACGGGACACCTGCAGCATTAGAGGGCTGAATTAACGGAGAGTTTGGCGGTGCGGAGACGGCGGCCGGAGACCTTAAGACGGATGCGGCCGGGAGTTTGGGAAGATTGAACGATTACAGTGAGTTTGCCGTTGAAGGCGTGCATACGGGGTTCGTGGAAAATATCCAGGCAGGTGGGATCGCCGTTCGCTGCGGCACGGTATGAACCTGCGCCGGAGACCTTGAATTTGAGTAGAGACCCGTCCAGAGGACATAGGTTGCCTTTTTTATCCAGAATCGAAACGGTTACATAGGCGAGATCCTTGCCGTCGGATTTCAATGCGTGACCGTCATAAGACAGGCTGATTCGATGTGGTTTGCCGGCCGTGCGAACGAAAGCGGAATCCGCAGGAGCGCCATCGCGATAAGCCACCACCTTCAGTTCACCTGGCTCGTAATCGATATCTTCCCATATCAGGCGGTAGCGGCTTTCGAGCGCTTCCTCCTGGCCACCGTGCGTGGGTTCCACGGCAACGGCTTTCTTTCTGATACCCAATGACTTTCCGTTCAGGAATAGCTCAGCCTCATCGTAGCTTGTGAACACCATAACCGGCACCTTGTCACCCTTCTTCCAGTTCCAGTGAGGTAAAATATGAAGGGTTTCGGAGTTGCGGTTCCACACGCTTCGGAAGAGCCAGAAGCGGTCTTTAGGCAGGGATGCCAGGTCGATGATACCGAACATCGAAGAGTGGTTCGGCCAGGCATCGGTATCGTATGGGCTGGGCTCGCCCAGATAGTCGAATCCCGTCCATACGAACTGCCCGAGGGTCCAGGGATAATCGTCCGCCAGGGCGAAATCCACGTCCGGGATATTTGACCATGAACAGGCATCCAACTCATAGGCGGAGCACTGCTGGTCGGGATCTTTTGCGCTGAAACGCTTTACCGCCGGCAATTTGTAAACCCCGCGGGAACTCACGGTAGAACCAGTTTCCGTGCCGAGGATAAATCCCTGGGGCAGAGCCGCATACGCCTCTTCGTAGCGGAAGGTGCGATAGTTCAGGCCGGGCACGTCGATGCAGGCTGCAAAGCCATTTGAAAGCACGCACGAAACCTGGTCCATGCCACAGGTGACAAGCCGCGTGGGATCTTCCCTGTGGCAAATACCCCGCAGGAAAGAAGCGACTTTATACCCCTCCGGACTGCACTGCGTAGGTACTTCGTTGCCTATGCTCCAAAGAACCACGGAAGGATGGTTGCGATACTGGCGGAGCATATTCACCATATCCTTTTCCGCCCATTCCTCAAAATATCTGTGATAACCATTGCGGCACTTGGCCACATCCCATTCATCAAAAGGCTCGAGCATCATCATGAAGCCCATTTCATCACATAGCCGCACCAGCTCCGGAGCCGGCATATTGTGAGAAGTCCGGATGGCGTCACAGCCCATATCCTTCAACAATTCAAGCTGGTGCCTGATTGCCGACTCATTTACGGCTGCTCCCAGAGGCCCGAGGTCATGATGATTGCAGACACCCTGGAACTTGCGCGATTCGCCATTCAGCAGGAAACCCTTTCCGGGGATAAACTCCACACTGCGGATTCCAAAAACCGTCTCATAGCGGTCTGTCTCACGAATCCCGTCCCCTATTACCGATACCGCCTTGTACAAAGAAGGTGTTTCAGGGCTCCATAGTTCCGGAGCCGGGATGCCGAAATCCTGGACCGCAGTGCTTTCTCCGGGCTGAAGAGAAGAATCCGCTTCTGCAACCACGTCTCCGTCAGGCCCTATTATGCAAGTATGCACCTTGGCACCTATGTCATCTACCCCTTCCAGAGTTGTTTCCAGGTGAACGGAGGCGAAATCGGCAGATACCTCAGGAGTAGCAACGTGTGTTCCCCATACTCCTACATGTAAAGTTTCAGTGAGAACAAGATGAACGTTGCGATAGAGGCCTGCACCGGGATACCAGCGAGAAGAGTTGGGGAGATTCTCCAGCCGCACGGCAAGTTCGTTGGAACCCGGCTTCACGAAGTCCGTGACATCTACATAAAACGAGTTGTATCCATAAGGCCAGAAGCAGACCTCTTTTCCGTTGACGAATACGTGCGCCTCGCTCATTGCACCGTCGAAGACCAGCGTCGCCCGCTTGCCGGAGGGCACCTCGAAACTGCATCTGTACCATCCGCAGCCCACATAAGGCAGGCCGCCAGTGCGTCCGGTCTTAAGCGAGGCCTTTTTCTCATAATTCTGCGTAACCGCCACGTTCTGAAGGTCGTACTCACGGCTGAAAGGGCCGTAGATAGCCCAATCGTGGGGTATGCACACTTCCTCCTCGGGGGCATCTCCACGATGGAACTTCCACCCCTTCTCCAGCAGCACTTCGCTCCTCTGGGCGAAGGCTGAAATCGAAAGCGACAAGGTCGCAACCAGCAGGAGTGCACGCATTACAGGTTCAGCTTAAGATCTTTGTCACCTACAAGGATATGATATTCTCCGGGCTCGACGAAATACTTCCCGTCACCGTCCAGATAACCAAGGTCCCGTGCGGGATCCACCTCAAAGCGGAATACTTCCGTGGCCCCGGCTCGTATCATCTTCTTTTCGAAGAACTTGAGTTCCTTTTCGGGCCTTGTGACCACGGAACAATAAGGATCGCTTATAAACCATAGCACAGCTTCCTTCCCGTCCACGCAACCGGTATTACTGACCTCCACCTCAACGGTGAAAGTTGCATCCAGCGAAGGTGTACCCACCACACGAGGTTCGCCGTAAACGAAGGTGGTGTAGCTCAGGCCATGCCCGAATTCATAGAGAGGTTCAGATGTAACCCCGTCTTTATACAGGCCCTGACTGCCCCTGCGGGCGGATTTGTGGCGGTTGTAATATATGGGAATCTGCCCGGTGGCATAAGGGAAGGTTATGGCAAGTTTCCCGGAAGGATTGATGCGGCCGGACAGGATTCCAGCAAGGGCGGATGCCCCGTTCACGCCGGGCTGCCAGGTTTCCACGACGCCATCTGCATAAGCATCGATGCGCGGCAATTCCAGCGGGCGACCGTTTGTAAGCGTCACCACTACAGGCTTTTTAAACATCTTAAGGGTTGAGAGCAGGCCTTCCTGCACGTTCGGAAGGGCAATGCTGGTGCGTGAGGTGTTCTCTCCGCTCCAGTTGAACTTTTCTCCCAGACAGCAGATTACTACATCAGCCCACTTCGCAAGGTCCGTGGCTTCCGTAAAAAAACCATCCGGCTTTCCGTCGACTCCGCATCCTTCGGCATAACGCACTTCGGCATCGGGGAATTCGCGTCTGATACCATCCAGGAACACATCGACCTCACCGGACTCGGTATGCCCCCGCCAGTTGCCGCGGAGGTCGGAACCATTGTTGGCAAGAGGCCCTACAACCGCGATTTTCCTTACATTGCGCAGAGGAAGGACGCCGTTATTTTTAAGCAGCACCATCGACTCTGCGGCGAGTTCGGATGCAGTCTGCATAGCCTCCGGCAGGAAGAAACGCTCCTCCGGCTTGCTTTCGGGAGTGTATGGATTCTCGAACAGTCCGAGCCGGAATTTCACCCGCAGCACGCGGCGCACCGCCTCATCCACCACAAAAATGGGCAATTTGCCCTCATTCACCAGTTCTTCCAGATACTTGTCGTAGCCGTGGGACATCATATCCATATCCACACCGGCCTTCAAGGCAACTTCGCTGGCTTCCTTCAGGTCTGCGCAGTAGCCCTGGTTGATGAGCTGCACCACGGCGCCCCAGTCGGATACCACCAGTCCGTCGAAACCCCAGGCATCCCGGAGAACCTCAGTGAGAGTATAATGGTTGGCGGAACCGGGCACGCCGCTGATATCGTTGAAAGAACTCATCAGCGAAGGAGCCCCGGCCTCGACGCACATCTTATAAGGATAGAGGTAAGAATTCCAAAGGGTAGCACGGGATATTTCGGTATAGGTGTAATCCCTTCCGGCCTCGGACAGGCCATAACCGACATAGTGCTTCAGGCAGGCGGCAACCGCATCCAGACTCTTCAAACCGGCCCCCTGATAGCCACGCACGGTGGCGGCTCCGAATACACCGTTCACATAAGGGTCCTCACCGTACCCTTCCGCCACACGGCCCCAGCGAGGATCGCGGGCGACATCTATCATGGGCGAGAACGTCCAGTCCACACCGCTCCTGCGGGCTTCGCGGGCCGAATGTGCACACATCTTTT
>CAMJJO010000007.1 GCA_946406095.1 uncultured Bacteroidales bacterium
CAGCGGCGCATACAGCAGGACCAGCAGGATCCAGATATAGATTTGTGCAAACAGCTTCTTCATCACACGATCCCCCTCTCAGCCGTGGTCTCTTCATCGCCCTGGAAGAGCGTGGAGATACCGATGATAATCAACATAATGAAAGCGAGCGCCGCACCGTAGTTCCACATCGAGTTGTTGATATTCTCCTGGATGATGGTACCGAAGAGCTTTATCTTGTTGTTGGTGAGGAACTCGGAGATGGCGAAGGTGGATACAGTGGGCATGAACACCATCATCACTCCGCTCATAATGCCGGGCATCGAAAGGGGAAGCGTAACCTTGCGGAACACCTCTCCGGGAGTTGCGCCGAGATCCTGGGCCGCCTCCGCATAGGATTTATCCATCTTGTTCAGAACATTGTAGATAGGATAGATCATGAAGGGGAGGTAGTCGTAGCACATACCGAAAAGCAGAGTGCCCTTTCCAAGCTGTATGCCGGCCATGGTGAAAAGCTCCGCGGTTGCCAGCGTGCGCATCAGGGCGTTGATCCACATCGGAAGGATGAAAAGCACCACCGTGACTGCGCTGCGGTTGAGATCCTTGTTTGCCAGGATCCATGCAGCAGGATATCCTATCAGGATGCATAGGGCGGTGTTCTCGATGGCCACTTCTATGGAAAGAGCAAAGGTGCTGAGCGAATCCCCGTCGGAGAAGAATTTGGTGATGTTGCTCAGGGTGAAATGCCCCGAGCCGTCCTGCAGCGCGTAGATAAGAATCAGCAGCAGCGGCAGGACCACGAATATCACCAGAAAGATGAAATATGGCAAAGACCAGGAAGATCTTTTAATCGTTTTCATCCTTTTTGCTCAGTTTAATGGTCTTTGGAAGCAGTTTGATTCCCACCAAGTCACCTTTGTCCCAAATGTCGTTGGTGTCGACATACAAGTAGTCGCCGTCATCGGTCTTTATGGTAAGATGATAGTGGTTGCCCATATAAAGGATGAAATGCACCTCGCCGTTGAGCACGCCTTCCTCCAGATCGTCCAGGAGCTCGACTCCTTCGAAAGGAACGTCTACTACAACCTCGGTTCCGGCTTCGAAATCGTTGGGAATAGGGAAGTCCTCGTCGAAGATACGTATTGTCTCCTGGTCTTTGACCACACCGGAAAGCACGTTGGAACGGCGCTCCTTCTTCATTACCTGGATATCGTCCGGGTCGATGTATAACATGACCTCGCTGCCTACGGGATAGGGGTCATAGTCCTGGATCATAAGCTCGTATCCGGTGTCGGTATCGACCCACATTTCATAATGGACGCCCTTGAAGATGCAGGAGTTGACCGTGGCCTTGAACTGGCATTTGGCGGGATCGGTGGTGAAGTAGATATCTTCCGGACGGACCACTACATCCACGGGCACATCCTCGCCGAAGCCCTCGTCTACACAGTCGAAAATGTGCTTTATGAAGGCAACCTGGCGGTCTTTTATCATGCGGCCCTTGAGGATGTTGCTTTCGCCGATGAAATCCGCCACGAAGGCGTTCACGGGCTCATTGTATATATCCGTAGGGGTGCCAATCTGCTGGATCTTGCCCTCATTGATGACTACTATGGTGTCGCTCAGAGTCAGAGCTTCTTCCTGGTCGTGGGTAACGTATATGAAGGTAATGCCGAGTTTCTTGTGCATCTCCTTCAGCTCGATCTGCATGTCCTTGCGCATCTTGAGGTCCAAGGCGGCGAGGGGCTCGTCCAGAAGCAGCACCTTTGGCTGATTGACGATTGCACGTGCGATTGCGATACGCTGCTGCTGACCTCCGGAGAGGGTCTCGACGTCGCGATCCTCGTAATCCGACATGGCCACCAGTTTGAGCACCTTGCGGACCCGCTTGTCGATTTCTTCTTCCGGAGTCTTCTTCAGCTTGAGGCCGAAGGCGATGTTGTCGTAGACGTCCAGATGCGGAAAGAGCGCATAACGCTGGAAGACGGTGTTGAGAGGACGCTCGTGAGGAGGCACGCCCGCAATGTCCTTGCCGTCCAGGAGGATGCTTCCTTCGTCCGGCTGCAGGAATCCTGCAATCATGCGCAGGAGAGTGGTCTTGCCGCATCCCGAAGGCCCCAGAAGAGTCAGGAACTCACCGCGGCGCACATAAAGATTGATGTCGTCGAGCACTTTCTTGTCGCCGAAGGACTTGCTGAGGTGCTCAATGTTGATGATCCGTTCTTCGCGAGCCATTATTTCAGAAAATGTTCAGATAGTAGATGAGGCCGAGGGTGGCGGCGAACATGTTTTCGTCGTGACGGTAGCCGGTGGCGAAATGGAGCCTGAGGGATTCAGTGGGCTTCCAATAGCCGTCCAGGCCAAGCACGACATCTTTATTCTTGGTTTCAGTTGCCAATTCTCCACCGATACGGGCAGTGAACTGGAGATTCTCGTTGGGGGAGTAGATGATGGAAGGGATGACAGTGTATCCCTTGACAAACATTTCGGTTTCGTCACCTATCGCGTTGTATGCATCGAGGCACACCGTGAAATTGTCGTCGAGTGCAAGGCGCTGCCCGAGTGAAAGGAGGGGCAGATACTCGCCGGGAGCGCTCTGCACGGCATTGAAACTCCATATATTGGAGAAATTACCATACTCTCCGCGCCATTCGACTGCGTAGTTGAAGAGTTTGCTCCAGACGGGATGTACGCCGAACGGAGAACTTGTCATCTGCAAGGAAAGGGTGGTGTTTTCGGAATCGTTCGTCCAGTCGAGTTTCGCACCCCACTGATAAACCTGCAGGTCGTTCCACAAAGTGGAATTAAGGAATGAATACGATTCGACATCGTAGGCATCGAACTCGTAACCTCCGAAAGCCATGGGCTGCTTGCCGAGGGAAAGACCGAAATTGCCGAAAGAGACGGTTGCATAAGCCCAGTCGATCCAGTTGACATCGTCGCTTCTGCCAAAGTTCTCATAAAGAGTTGTAATGGCATCGGTATCGAACTTGCCGTCGGAAATGCCGAAAGAAGCCCAATGGTTGCAGATGCTGAAGGATAACCAGTCAGTTATATCACCTTCGAATAGGGAATAGAGAGAAGAATCGCCGAGTGTGAATCCGCCATTATGGTTAAAGTCGAATCTCGGAATAATGGTCAAACCGACACTACGGCCGGCGTCATCAGCCTCTGGTGCGGGCACAAATTCTTGTGCTGCCCCATGGAGGCACAACAGCATTGTTGCTGCGCAAACTACCAGGAATTTCTTCATTTCTACACATAAAAAGAGTTTAGTGAAACAATGGCGCAAATGTAAGAAAAATATTCTATTTTTGCACCATGATTCAAGTCTATTGCAAAAACACCGGCACATCCAAATCTTTCAGGGAAGGAACCACGCTTCTGGATATGCTGCCGGAGTTTGAATTCGAAAGGCCGTTTCCCATAGTTTCCGCAAAAGTCAACAATGTTTCGCAAGGGCTGAAGTTCCGAGTCTACAACAGCCGCACTGTTGAATTCTGCGATGCGACCGTGCCCAGCGGCATGCGGGTATATATCCGTTCGCTCTGTTTTCTGCTATGCAAGGCATCCAAGGACATTTTCCGAGGGAGCCGCATCTTCATCGAGCATCCCATTTCCCACGGTTATTTCTGCGAGCTTCAGAAAGCCGACGGGGCGGCTCTGACACAGGAGGATGTGGACAGGATAAAGGCAAAGATGGCCAGGCTCGTGGACCAGGACCTGCCTTTCCACCGTTTCGAGGCCCCTATCGAACAAGTGATAGACATAATGCACAGAATCGGCGCCGAAGACAAGGTTAAGCTCCTGGAGACCAGCGGACAAGTATATATGGACTACTACTCTCTGGGAAAGACAAAAGATTATTACTACGGCCGCCTGGTGCCTTCGACGGGGTATCTGAACAAATGGGACCTGATTCTCTATAACGGCGGCCTGCTGCTCTTCGGCCCCAGCAAGCATAATCCCAACGAACTAGCCCCCTATATCAGCCAGCCCAAGACATTCAAGATGTTCTCCGAGAACCGGAAGTGGAATGATATCATGGGCCTGAATACCGTCGGGGATCTTAACAAGAGCCTGCTGGACGGCAACGGCACGGACCTTATCCAAATCGCCGAGGCACTTCAGGAAAAGAAGATAGTCCAGATCGCGGAAGAGATCCAGAGGCGTTACGAAGGCAAGAGCCAGGTTCGTCTGGTGCTCATCACCGGCCCTTCCAGTTCCGGCAAGACCACCGTTTCCAAGCGCCTTGCCGTACAGCTTAAGGCCTGCGGACTCAGGCCGCTCACCTTCAGCACGGACGATTATTTCGTCGACAGGGACAAAACGCCCCTTCTGCCGGACGGAACCCCGGATTTCGACAATTTCGACACGGTCGACCACAAATCTTTGGAGAAGGACCTGATCCGTATCCTGGCAGGCGAGGAAGTAGAGGTTCCGGAATTCAATTTCATCACCGGAAAAAGAGAATACAACGGAAAGAAACTGAAACTCGAATCTGGAAACGTCGTGGTTCTTGAAGGGATACACGCGCTTAATCCGAAACTTACATCCCGTATCTCGGACCGCATCAAGTTCCGTATATTCATTTCCACTCTCACCGGCATAGCACTGGACAATCACAACTGCATCCCGACAAGCGACAACAGGCTTCTGCGGCGTATTGTCCGAGACTTCAACAAGGGCGCTTTCACTGCTCGGCAGACCATCAGCCAATGGCCCAAGGTCCGTGCGGCGGAAGACCAGTGGATCTATCCTTACCAGGAGAAGGCGGACGTGATGTTCAATTCGGCATACCTTGTGGAATTCGCCGTTCTCCGCAATCACGCCGAGCCCATTCTCTCAAGCGTTCCCAAGAATTGCCCGGAGTACGCAGAAGCGCACAGACTGCTGAAATTCATCCACTATTTCGTGCCGGTGCCGGACAACGAAATACCGCCCACTTCGCTCTTGCGCGAGTTCGTAGGCGGCAGTTCGTTCAAGTATTAGGCTGCTTATTCTCTTTCTGCGAGGCGTTTTTCTGCAAGCGCCTCGTATTTTGTGCCGGGGCGCCCGTAATTGCAATACGGGTGGATGCTGATACCACCGCGGGGGAGGAAGAATCCCGTAACTTCGATATACTTTGGATCCATCAGTGCGATTAGATCCTTCATTATCATGTTGACGCAGTCCTCATGGAATGCACCGTGGTTGCGGAAGCTGAACAGGTACAGTTTCAGGCTCTTGCTTTCTACCATACGGAGCCCGGGGATGTAGCTGATCCTTATCTCGGCGAAATCGGGCTGACCTGTGATGGGGCATACCGAAGTGAACTCCGGGCAGTTGAAACGCACCCAGTAATCGTTGTCGGGGTGCTTGTTCTCGAATGCTTCCAGAACCTCCGGCGAGTAGCTCTGGTTATATGCGGTCTCACGGCCAAGTGCCCTGAGGCCTTCTTCTTTGCGTGTGCTCATCTTAAATGTCTTTGATTTTAAACGGATTATAGGAAATGCCTTCGTCGAAAACGTCGGTCCCTTCCATTGCCTTGACTCGACGGACCACGTATGCGGTAAGCGGCAGGATCACGATCTCGTAAAGTACCTTGAATGATACCTGGGCCAGCATCATGGTCGCAAGCACCTTGACCGGGGTGCCGATGAATGCCAGGGGCATGAAGATCAGCGAATCGAGCAGTTCTCCCGCAAGAGAGGAAACTATTGCGCGGACGCCGAAACGGCGGCCCTTGTCGGCGATCTTCATCTTGCTGATTACCAATGCGTTCATTGTGGAACCAGCTAAGAAAGCAAGGAGAGAGGCGAATGCCACGCGAGGGGCCATGTTGAACATGTAGTCGAAATGTTCTCCTCCATCCCAGAAAGATGCGGCGGGGAGCCATACCACAAGCTGGCCGAGTATGACGACGGCGAAATTGGCAGCGAAAGCGGTCCAGATTACCAGGCGTGCCTTGCGGTATCCCCATACTTCAGTCAGACAGTCGTTTATGATGTAGGAAATCGGGAAAACGATCACCGCTCCGGGGAGGTTTATGCCCCAGCCGAGAGAGAACACTTTCGTGGCAAACAGATTGGAAACAATGAGGCAGACAATGAACGTGACTGCCATCAGCAGGAATGTTGTCGAGTATTTTTCTTTCATTTTTGCAGTTTTTAAAGTGGTGCCTGTTACACTTGATTCTCGCGAATCGCGCTGCAAAGATAGAAAAAAGTTGCCAAATGGTTTGGAAAGAGTGGACATTTATTCTGTTATTTATTATATTTGCGATGATAAATGCATATTATCAAACATAAAACCAATATGAAAAAAGTTCTTTTCGCAGCAGCGTTGCTGCTTTCCTTCTCTGCCGGAGCACAGACTCTCGGCGAACAGATGCTTGCCCAGGCACAGCAGGGCCTTGAAGAAGCACAGGCAAGGTATACCGAGCAGGTGGCCATCAGCGACAAGCAGATAGCCAACAGCACCAAGATCCTCAATGAGCTCAAGCTCGTCCTTGCAAAGGATCAGTCCACTCTCGACCAGGCCAATGCCACTATCAAGGCGAAGAATGCTCTCAAGAAGACCAAGAAAGACCACTACAATGCACAGAAGAAGGCTTTCAAGGCAGACAAGAACCTTACCGCCGACGAGCAGTATCAGCTTTCTCTCATAGAGGGTGAGATCAGCGCCATCGACAGCGAAATCAAGTCCGACAAGGCTGCTGCTAAGAAACTGCAGGAGGTTGTCAACAAGGACAAGGAACTCATCAAGAGCGAAGAGAACAAGATTGCCGACAGCAAGAATGCAGTAAAGGCCGCCAAGAACGAGATTGCAAACGCAAAGAAGCTCGTAAAGGCCAGCGAAAAGCAGATCAAGGCCGAGGCCAAGACCGCTGCAGCAACCGCAAAGGCCGCCGCTACCCACGAGGTCGAGACTGAGGTTCCCGCACCCGCAGAGCAGCCTAACATCGCTCCTGTGGTGGCACCCGAGCCCGTGGCGGTTCCCGAGGAGCCTGCAGTGGTTCCCGAACCCGTCGCCGAGCCTGTGGCTGAGCCGGCAGCTCCCGTAGTTCCCGCGCCCGTCGCAGAACCTGCCGCTCCGGTCGTAGAGCCCGTGGCAGAACCCGTTGCTCCCGCTGTAGAGCCCGTTGCCTAATAGAAAAACAAGTATCGCGATTGTCGGTGCCGGTGCCGCCGGATGCTTCTGCGCTTCGCAGTTGCACGAGGCTCTCTCCGGTGCCGACATCCGTATTGTCGAAGCCGGCCCCAAACCTATGGCGAAACTGCTGCTGACAGGTGGCGGCCGTTGCAACATCAGCAATTCATTCGAATCTGTCCGAAGCCTGGAGGAAGTATATCCCCGTGGCGCATCCCTGATGAAGGGGGCTCTGGCCGAGTATTCACCGGAGGATGTGCTGGAATGGTTCCGCAAAAGGGGAGTGTCATTCACCAAAGAGGCCGGCGGCCGGTTTTTCCCTTCATCGCAGGATGCCGGGGAAATCGTCCAAACTCTTATGGACGCACTTAGGGGCGTCAGCATCGAATGCAACCGGCGCATCTCTTCATTGCCTGAAGCGGATGCCGTCGTACTTTGCACAGGAGGAGGTGCCGGAATGGAAATACTGAGGGGGCTGCCCCTGGAGACGGTGCCGGCCGTTCCCTCCCTTTTCACTTTCAATATCAGCGACAGCGCCGCCGGAGGCAAAAGCGGCATATGCGAGTTGATGGGGCTGAGCGTGAATGCCTCGCTCAGCATACCCGGCAGCCGGTTCCGTTCCGAAGGAGAGCTGCTGATTACCGACTGGGGCTTCAGCGGCCCTGCAACCCTGAGGCTTTCTTCTTATGCGGCAAGGCATCTGGCAGAACTGGGATACAACACGGCACTTAACGTTCGTTGGACTTCTTCCACCGAAGAAGAAATCCGCTCGCTGATCAGCTCGTGGCGAGATTCCAACCCGCGAAAACTTGTCCGTTCCCTTCACCCTGAGGGTATCCCCGGCCGGCTCTGGGAACACCTGTGCCTTCGTGGCGGAATCCCGGCAGAACGCTGCTGGGCCGAACTTGGGCAGAAAGGAATCAATAAACTTGTGCAGACTCTTCTCTGCGACACTTACTTCATTCACGGCAAGAACCGATTCCGCGAGGAGTTCGTCACCTGCGGAGGAGTGAGCCTTTCTTCGGTAAATTTGAAAACCCTTGAATGCAAACAAAGGGAAGGCCTGTATTTTGCAGGCGAAATCCTGGACGTGGATGCGGTAACGGGAGGTTTCAATCTCCAGGCCGCCTGGTCCACGGCACACATTGTGGCAAAGTCAATCATCAATAAATATGGTACGCAAAATAACTGATTCTATCATCTACATCGGAACGGACGACTATTCCGAACCGAAATTCGAAAGTCAGTATATGATCCCTGACGGGATGTCATTCAATTCTTATCTGATCAAGGATAAAAGCATTGCCGTGCTGGATTCCTGCGACAAGAGCACTTCCGACCAATGGCGCAGCAATCTCCTGGAAGCTCTGGAAGGGGAGAAACCGGATTATTTTGTCCTTCATCACCTGGAGCCGGACCATTCCTCGGAGCTTCCCTGGATACTTGAGCAGTTCCCCTCACTCAAGCTTGTCGCCAGCGCAAGGGCGATAGCCATGATACCTCAGTTCTTCCCCGGAATCAAGCTCGAGGGCCGCACGCTGGCCGTGAAGGAAGGGGACAAGCTCGACCTTGGCTCACACTCCCTCCAATTCTATCTTGCACCTATGGTCCACTGGCCGGAAGTCATCGTAAGCTATGAGTCTGCCGAGAAGGTGCTCTTCTCTGCAGATGCATTCGGAAAGTTCGGCGGACTGGAACGCTGCGGTTTCGATTCTTCGGAGGACGATGACTGGGCTTGCGAGGCCAGGCGTTACTACTTCAACATAGTAGGCAAATACGGCGGTCCGGTGCAGACTCTTCTGAAAAAGCTTTCTACAGTTGAAATCTCCACCATCTGCCCCCTGCACGGCCCTGTGCTGAAAGATGACCTGAGCGAGTATCTGAGGCTCTACGATATCTGGAGCAGCTATGGAGTTGAAAGCGAGGGAGTTTTCGTGGCCTCTGCATCCATACACGGAAATACCCTGAAAGTAGCGGAAAGATTCGCCGACATGCTCAGGGAAAAGGGAATAAAAGTCGCATTCAACGACCTGACCAGGGACGATCAGGCAGAGGCCGTAGAAGATGCTTTCCGCTACGGCACCCTGGTCCTTGCTGCTTCTTCCTACGATGCCGGTCTGTTCCCTCCGGCTGCCGAGTTCATCTCTCACCTGCAAGACAAGTCCTGGCAGAACCGCCGGGTAGGTCTTATCGAAAACGGCTCCTGGGCACCATCGGCCGGGCGGGTGATGAAAGAGAGGTTCTCTGCGATGAGGAACGTTACCGTGCTTGAACCCGTCGTGACAATAAAGAGCGCCTTGAAGGATGAGGATATCCCGGCGCTCGAAAAACTCGCGGAAGCTGTTCTGGCTTAGGCCTCTGCAGACTCGATAATGCAATCTGCCGGCGGCAGGATATGGGAATCGATGGTTATCTTCCCTATCTTGCCGCTGACGCGTATATGCCCTGAGCGGGGATTCTTGATTTCGGTGACATCCCCTGCGATCTCTGCCTGGAGCGTGCTGTCTTCGAAGCAGCGGTCCGAAGCGGCATCGATGGTGCAGTCCTTCATCACAAGGCCGTCCACATAGCAGAGAGGCTGCTCTCCCGAAATATGGCAGCGGACAAGCGTCAGGTTCTTTGAATGCCACCCGAGATACTCTCCATCGAGCACACTATCGTAAATAGTAACGTTCTCGGTTTCCCAGAAGGCATCTTTCGTTGTGATCTTCGCATTATGTATTTCGGCATTCTTCACATATTGGAAGACATACTTGGAATCACTCTCCAGACCATCGACATAGACATTGCTGCAGAACATGAATGGATATGTGCCATCGTGCAGGCGTACATTGTGCACTTTGAGCCCGTCCACCTTCCAGAATGTTTCGTCCGCATCGTTGATCTGCACGTTATCGAGCTCCAGATCCTCCATTTCACGGAAGAACTTGGGGCCGTCGATGACGCAGTCTTTCATGACCATGTGAGAACTATACCATATTGCCGAACGCGAGCCGGCAGCGAAATAGCAATTGCTTATATGTGACCCGTCTACATGCCACCAGGGATACTTGCCATAAAAGTGGCAGCCATCCGCCTCGAGGTTGCGGCAGAACTTTATTCCGGACTCTCCGTCGACGATTGTGATATTTTCAAGTCTGCAATTCTCCAGGGCGAACAGAGGTCTCTCCCCATCAAATGATTTATCTTTGATTAAATTCATTATATTTGTAGAATATAAAAAGTAACATTGCACACTGCAAAAATCAATCCAACAGTTATGATCCTGAGCATACTTGACACCGATCTTTATAAGTTCTCGACATCAAACGCCTATTTCCATCTTTATCCGCTAGCAGAAGGCACTTTCAAGTTCCAAGACAGGGCCGGGGAAGTGTATGACGAGTGTTTCCTGACAAGATTCAAGGCGGAATTGGAAAAACTGGGGCAGCTTAAGCTGACCGATGAAGAATTTGAATATGTGTCCACCAAGGTTCGCTATATCAACCATAATTACTGGGAATGGCTGCGCGGCTTCAGTTTCGAGCCGGAGAAAATCGATGCAAGCCTCGATGCCGGCGGTCATCTGCAAATAGAGGTAACGGATTTCTTGTATAAGGTTACGCTTTATGAAGTGCCGATTCTGGCCATCGTAGCCGAACTGCGGAATTCCTACCGCGGTGTCAAAGCAGATAAAGCAAAGGCATTGGAAGTGCTGGATGCCAAGTTGGAGATTGCAAACGAGCATAAGTTGTTATTCTCGGAGTTCGGCACCAGGAGGCGCTTTTCGTCAGAGCTCCACGACGCATTGGTCAAAGAACTAAAAGAGAAGTGCCCCAAGTATTGCGCAGGTACTTCGAACGTATACTTCGCCATGAAATACGGCATGACTCCAATCGGGACCTTCCCTCATGAATGGGTGATGTTCCATAGCGGTGTGTTTGGTTACAAGAGAGCCAATTATCTCTCTCTCGAGGATTGGATCAAAGTCTATGACGGTGCCTTGGGCACAGCCCTTATCGACACATTTACCACAAGGTCTTTCCTGCGCACGCTGACCATGAAACAGGCCAAGTTGCTGGACGGATTCCGCCAGGATTCCGGAGACGAAAAGGAGGTGGGAGATGCAATCATAGCACGTTTGGAAGAGTTCGGCATCGACCCCAGGAGCAAAGTGATAGTTTTCAGCAATGCCCTCAATTTCCCAAAATACAAGGAAGTTGCCGATTATTTCCGCGGCAAGGTGAAAGTCAGCGCCGGTATCGGCACCAACATCACCTGCGACCCGGGCATTCCCGGCTATAAGGCCGCCAACATAGTGATGAAACTCAGCCGCTGCCGTATGAGTGCAAAGGATCCTTGGGAAAAGGTCATCAAGATCTCCGACGACCTCGGCAAACACATGGGTGACGAAAAAGAATTCGAAATCGCCAGTTACGAACTTCATCTGCAATGATGCGGTATTCCCTGTATGCATTGATTCTCTGCCTTTCGTTGGCAAAAGGCGCTTCAGCCATGAAGCCGCCTCAGAAAATGCATTTTGCCGATACCTCGAAAACCAATGTGCATGTCCGTCACGTAGTTGCCGGAACCGCTCTGATAGGCCTTGGGGCTGTCGGGCTCACAGATTACTACCATCGCAATGTCAACATGCCTCTCCGTGACTATTTGGCCGAACTGAGGCAGAATGATTTTTATCATGCCGACGATTATATCCAGTATCTGCCCGCAGTCTCCACCATGCTCCTCAATCTGCTGCCCAGGTATAGGTCGGGATGGCAAGACAAACTGCTTCTTCTTTCGACGGCGGTCCTTGCTGAGACAGCCATCGTCAACATAACCAAATATTCTGTCGGTTCGCTGCGCCCCGATAAAAGCAACCGTTCGTCATTTCCCTCAGGCCATACCGCGACTGCTTTCATGGGGGCGGAACTTGTCCGCATGGAATATGGTCCCTGGTGGGGAACCGCCGCATACCTGACGGCCTCAGGCGTAGGCTTTTTGCGCATGTACAACAATCGTCACTGGAGCAATGACGTGCTCGCCGGTGCCGGAGCCGGAATATTGTGCGCAAGAATTGCATATTGGCTCCTTCCCTGGGAGCAGAAGCAACTGGGAAAGATCAGTTTCCTGCCGTATTTTGCGCCATATGCAGAAGGCGGAATGGCAAGCGGCATCGCACTTAATTACAAGTTTTGAAAATGAAGCGTATCTTTTATATAGTTTTAATCGTGAGCGTGCTGGCCTCATGCGGCCGGAAAGAGGAATTCACAGCTTATGCGGCGGGTGACGGGTGTTCTGTCGAAACATTCTGTAAAGGCGAAAAAGGGAAGATAACAAGCCAAAGCCATCGTCTCGCAAGAGGACAGACGTTCACCGTATGCCCGGAAAAAGCCATCAGGCAGGATGGCTTCAAATACCTGCCGGCCAGGATCGGGAAAGAAAGATTCTATATCGAGGAGTCTTCCGTAGCGGCAACTGTCGAGGAATGTGTGAGGGAGAAGGAAATTTTCGTGCAGACAGCAGCATCATTGATAGACGACACCCTGAGTTCTCACATCTGCGATTTTGCCAAGAAGGGACGTAAGCTCGAGGTGACTGGATTCGACAAGATCCTTCAGAATGGCACCGTGAGGCGATATAAGATAAAAAGGGGAGAGTCCGGCGCCTGGATATTCGGCAAATACACCGTCCTGACTGAAGAAGAGGCGGCTTTGCGGTACGGCGAATTCGACGAAGCCCACAAGGCGGTCAAGAATTCGTTCAAAGGCGGGGAAGCGATAGGATGCGAATTCAGGCCTTATCAAAAACCCGTTTTCGCCGACAATCCGATGCCGAACCCTGTCAACGCGTTCTACCTTACCATCAATCCTGCAGGGCTCAAGAACATCGATGCTTATATCGCCTTGGCCGACAGCACCAAGATCAATGCATTCGTCATCGATATAAAAGATAACGAGTGCCCCGGCTACAAGGCTGAAGCGATGGAAAAGTATTCCCCGACAAACTACAAGTGGGCGGGTGCCAATAAGGAAAAGCTTTACAAGGAGGCGATAGACAAACTCCACGAGAGAGGATACTATGTGATAGGCCGCATCACATGCTTCAAGGACAGCTATTATGCCAAAGACCATCCGGGTTCATCCATCTGCGAGAAAGCCACCGGGCAGCCCTTCCTCCACAATAAGAGCTACTGGCCCAGCGCCTACAGCAGGGACGTGTGGCAGTTCAACGTGGAACTTGCCAAGGAATCCGTACGCAAGTTCGGTCTGAACGAGGTCAACTTCGACTATGTCCGTTTCCCCGACAAGATGATAAGCATCGACGATCAGATGGACTACCGCAACCGCTATGGCGAGAGCAAGGTGCAGGCCATCCAGAACTTTGTCCGATATGCCTGCGACGAGCTGCATTCCCTCGGAGTGTATGTTTCGATAGATGTTTTCGGCGAATCGGCAAATCCCGGGTATACGACGGCCTACGGACAATATTGGCCGGCAATCTCCACCATCGCCGATGCTATCTGCGCCATGCCATACCCGGATCACTTTGCAGACCACTACTATGGCATCTCCAAGCCCTGGAACCATCCTTATGAGATTCTCAAAGCCTGGGGCAAGAGGGTGCAGGGAAGGCAGGCCGTCACCGCAAGCCCCGCAATCGTCAGGACCTGGATTCAGGCATATCACGTCATGCGATGGGTCGATCCTCATGGCATAGACAACAATTCCAATTTCTTAGAAAGGGAAATCCGCGGCCTCTATGACTCCGGCCTGACCGGTGGATACTGCACCTGGCTGGCTTCGGGGAACATCGCCGTATATCGTTCACAGATAGACGCTTATAAACTGGATTATCCTTCTCTTCCTCCTATCGACAGCCTCAATACCTTCATCAATCCCGCCAACTGAATACGATGAGAAAGTTTCTCTTCATAGCACTTATTCTGCTGCCTGTGACGGCCATGGCATACCCACGGCCGGGCGAGCATCCCCGACTCATGCTTCATTCGGGTGAGGAAGTTCCGGTGCGGACGGCGATAGCGTCACAACCCATCATGGCGCAGGCAGATAAGGCTATCGTAGCTTATTGCGACAAATTGCTGGATCTTCCTCCGCATCCCAGGAAAATGGCCGGGCAGCGGATAGACAATATGCGGGAAGTCCTCAAAAGACTTTTCTATCTCTCGTATGCATACAGGATCCATTCCGACCTGCGTTATGCCGAAAGGGCAATTACAGAAATGCTCAGTGTTGCGGAGTATGTAGACTGGAATCCCAAACATTTTCTGGATGCCGCAGAAATCTGCATGGGAATGTCCATCGGTTACGACTGGCTCTACGATGTGTTGACTGATGCTCAGAAAAAGATCATTGCCGGAGCAATCAGGGATAAAGCCTTTGTGACGTCCCAGAACGACAGGTACAACTGGTTCTATTCGGCGTTCCATAACTGGAACCAGGTCTGCAATGCCGGCTTGGTGTATGGCTCCATCGCTCTTTGGGACGAGTATTACAATTATGCCAACATAATTCTGGACAGATGCTTCAGCACCAACTACCTTCCTCTCCGCGAAGGTTATTCGGAAGAGGGTGCCTATGCCGAGGGCTACAGTTACTGGGGATACGGAAGTGCCTTCCAGATTATGCTCATAGCAGGCCTTGAAAGTGCCTTCGGGAGCGATCTGGGGCTGATGGACAACTATGGCAAGTTCTATCGTTCAGGGCATTTCATGCAGATGATGAACCGCCCCACCGGCTACTGCTTCAACTATGCCGACAGTGGCAGATGGGCGACTACAGAACATGTGTTGGCCTGGCTTGCCCAGAAAACCGGAGACGAAACGCTGCTTTACGAAGAATTGAAAAAAATCGAGAAGTACGGCTTCTCCAAGCTCGATTCAGACCGGCTTCTTCCGCTTTTCCTCATCTGCGGCAAGGGTATCGATTTCGATAAGATAGAAAAGCCTGTGGCCAGATTCTATTCCACAGGCGGCTGGACTCCGCTCTTTATCTACCGAAGCGGCTGGGACAGCGAAAACGACACATACCTTGGCATCAAGGCAGGCCTTGCCTCATCCAATCATGCCCATAATGATACTGGGTCTTTCATTTTCGATGCCGACGGGGTGGTCTGGGCAGATGACATCGGCGCCCAGTCGTATCTTTCGTTGGAGTCCAGGGGTATCGACCTCTGGAATCGTTGGCAGAACAGCGGCCGTTATGATGTGTTCCGGATTAGTCCGTTTTCTCACAATATCATAACCGTAAACGGCCATAAACCGGATGTGTACCAGTATACCAGGTTTTCCAGAGTCTGGTGCGAAGACGGAAGAAAAGGAGCCGAAATCAACCTCAAGATGCCATATTGGGAGGATTTAAAGGCCTATGTACGCACAATACGCCTTGAAGGGGAGGACGACACCGTGCTTGTGGTGGAAGAAAAGCTTCGGGCAAGAGAGCATCCTGCGGACATCCGCTGGGCCATGTGCACCATGGCGGATGCGGAAATCGTGGATGACACGGCTATCCGCCTCAGCAAAAATGGCCACACGCGCATACTCAGGGCAGAGGGCTCCGGAGCAAAGGCGGCTATCTGGTCTGCCCAGCCGCAAACGGATTATGACTACCCGAATCCGGACAATGTCCTCGTGGGATTTACCTACAGAGTCGCTGCCGGAGAGGAATCGATAATGACTGTCTGTTTGACAAAAGAGAAATGAGCGAATATTCCGATAGAGAAACTGCTATTTTTGCCAGGACGGAACTGCTTCTGGGAGAGGAACTTATGGGCCGGATTTCCGCTGCCCGGGTAATCTTGTTCGGGGTCGGCGGGGTCGGTAGCTGGTGCGCGGAATCCCTTGTGCGCTCCGGCATCAGGCACCTGACGATAGTGGATGCAGATACCATCAGCGCCAGCAATGTGAACCGGCAGTTGATGGCGACATCCTTGAATGTCGGCAGTGTCAAGACAGAAGTGATGAAGGCACGCCTGCTGGAAATCAATCCGGAGGCGGAAATAAAGGCGATCAACGGTGTATATACCGCCGAAACGGCGGATGAATTCGAGCTGGATGCATACGATTATGTGCTGGATTGCATAGATTCCCTCAAGGATAAAATGGCCTTGCTTTACAATGCCTCGGCATCTAAAGCAAAATTGTTCTCGTCGATGGGATCCGCGCTCAAAGTGGATCCTACCAGGATAAGGGTCGCCGAGTTCTGGAAAGTACGCGGCTGCCCCCTTGGTTCGATGCTCCGCAAACGCATGCGCCAGCGTGACATGCTTCCTGCTAAGGAATTCCTCTGCGTATACGACGACGAGGTTCTGCCCAATCTGGGGCGGGCACCGGAACCCGAGGAGGATCCGGGCCTCTTCAAGAAAGCCCAGACTAACGGGACCCTTTCTCACATTACCGGCATCTTCGGGCTCACTCTTGCCGGGCTGGTCATTAAAGATATAATTGCATGATATGGAAAACACGTCTATAGATATAATCGACGGCATCGTTGCCAGTCAGAAAGCGTTTTACAAGAGCGGTGTCACCCGCAATCCCGCCTTCCGGAAGGATGCCCTGCGCAAAATGAGGGACGGACTGAAAAAATGGGAAAAGCCCCTCTGCGATGCTTTGTGGCAGGATCTGCATAAATGCTACGAAGAAGCTTATATGACCGAGATTGGCCTGATTTACGGTGAGATCGAGGATGCTTTGAAGCATCTTTCCAGATGGGCGAGGCGCAGGCGTATGCGCAGCCCGCTGACTGTAATGCCTTCATCCTCTTATGTTGTCCGTGAGCCAATGGGAAATACTCTCATAGTATCTCCCTGGAACTATCCGGTGCAGCTGCTGTTAAGCCCACTGGCAGGTGCGATTGCGGCCGGATGCACCGCGGTGCTGAAGCCATCCCCCTATGTGCCAGCCGTTTCCGCTGCATTGGAAGGATTCATCAAAGACACTTTCGAAACGGAATACGTCGCGCTGGTGCAAGGCAACAGGGAAGTGAATGCCCACCTCTTCGAGACCAGGTGGGATTTGGTGTTCTATACCGGCAGTCCGGCAACGGCCAAGGTCCTTGCATCGGCGCAGTCAAAGTATCTCACCCCCATGGTGCTGGAGCTTGGTGGCAAGAGCCCGTGCATAGTGGACAAGGATGCCGATATAGAGATTGCCGCACGCCGTATTGCGTGGGGGAAGTGCCTGAACAGCGGCCAGACCTGTATCGCCCCGGACTATCTTTTCGTGCATGAAGATGTTAAGGAGGCCTTTGTGGATGCATTCAGGCGCCAGTTGCAGTATCTATACCCGGAAGGAACCAAAGACAGCGGCTGCTATGTGCATATGGTGAGGGACGCCGCATTCCAGAGGGTCTGCGGATATCTCAAGGACGGCACGGTGCTGGCCGGTGGCAATACCGACGCCGCCACTCGCTGGATCGAACCCACCCTTCTGGACAATGTGAGCCCGGATGCACCCGTGATGCAGGAAGAGATCTTCGGCCCCGTTTTCCCTTTGATGACGTTCAAGGACAGGAAAGAGGTGGTGGACTTTGTAACTTCCAGAGAAAAGCCGCTGGCGTTCTACTATTTTGGAAAGAAGGAGGATGCGTGGGACGTGATTTCCCGCACAACCTCCGGCGGAGCCTGCATCAACGATACCATCATGCACGTTGCCAACAGCCACATTCCATTCGGTGGCGTGGGTAATTCAGGAATGGGCAGCTATCACAGCGAAAGAAGCTTCCTGGCCTTCAGCCACGAGCGTTCCGTTCTGGCGACACCTGTCTGGCCGGACCTGAAATTCAGATACATGCCCTATAAATTGTTCTCTCTCGTGAAAAAAATGCTATAATTGCAATATGAAGAAGAAAATAACCGCCGCAGTCCTCTCACTGCTGTTGATCATTCCTGCATTCGCCGTCCTCAGCGAAAAGGATCTTGCCCAGACGCTTTCCGTGCTGCGTTATGAACTTGGAGCCACGTTCCGCAATTCCGAGCGGATGTCGCAGCGGATGAAGGGGAGCGGTGAAAGGCAGCATGCCCGCCTGGTGCGTATGATGCAACAGAGCAACGAACTATCGCTCATGCTTTATTCCCAGAAGCAGGATTATACCTTCGACATGACCTATGCGCTGAACGAAGTTTCCAGACAGTACAACGAGTTCTCTTCGCGCAGGCTGCCCTTCGACGATATCATCCAACGCCTGGATATAGATATCGACAGGTATAACAGGCTTATACATACGCTCAAGAGCCTTCCGCCGTCGCAGACAGTGGAGTATCTGGATAGTCTTGGCAATGTAGTCACCCTCGATGCCAGCGTGCATGTGAGCCGTCACAGCGGCCTGGAACGCCGATATGAGGGCCGCGCCAACGCTTTCCAGCTGGATTCCCTCGGGCAGGCCGACCGCGACAGCTGCATCTTCTATGCGGAAAAACTCCTTGAAATCAGCAATGCCCAGAAGGAAAGGCTGGTGACCGACAGCACCCATTACCAGCAGACGGCAAACATGCTGAAGTCTGCTTATGACTATGCTCAGCAACGCTACAAGACCGTTCAGAATAAGATTTTCATTGACGGACAGACAGATTATCTGACCCTGATCAAGGGCTTCAAGCGCTACTGGAGACTGGCTTCCAACGATGCGATAGACAAATACAGCCTGCGCAAAAACGAGGCTGTCCATAGCCAGTGGAGAGGCCCCATGGTGGTGGGATTCATAGGCTTCGTGCTGTTCTATCTTGTCGTTTCAGTCCTTTTGAGCGTTTTCCTGGTAACTGTGCTATCCAAGAAGGTCAGGATCTTCAAAATAGACAGGATTACCAAGAATAAGTTTACCACCATACTCATTTTTACGGTGATTATCTTCGCTCTCAGCATCATGCTGGCAAGCGCATTCTCAACGCAGCACTTCTTCAGCATGGCATCGAAGATATTGGTGGAATTCGCCTGGATGCTTGCTGCAATCTTCGTTTCGCTTATCATCAGGGTAGATGATGACAGCGTGAAGAAAGGGATTGCGCTCTATCTTCCGACTCTGCTGATGTGCTTGATTATCATCGCCTTCCGCATAGCATTCATCCCCAACAGCTTGATCAATATTATTTTCCCTCCCATCCTGCTGATATTCACCATCTTCCAGACATGGACACTGAAGCGTTACCGCAGGGCTCTGCCCCAGAGTGATATGATATTCGGTGCCGTTTCCTTGCTGGCGATGGTGGCGACGACCCTGATTGCCATTTGGGGATACGTGCTGCTGGGTGTCCAATTGCTTATCTGGTGGTTCTTCCAGCTCACCCTGCTCCAGACTATCACCGCGGTATATGACATACTCAACATCTACTACGACAGGAATATAAATGCTACCAAGCGTCGTTATATCGAGGAACATCCGGATATGCCACACCGCACCGATGAGGATATGATCCTGGTGACATGGCCGCACGCAATGTTCAAGCAGGCAATGCTGCCGGTAGCCATAGTGATATCCTTCCCCTTGAGTATATATATGGCATCCTCCGTATTCGACCTGACCGGCGTTTTCGGAGATTACTTCCGCTATCCGTTCCTGAACGTGGAAGGTTATATCAGCCTGTCTTTCTATAAGATAGTGACGGTGCTCTCGCTGTACTTCATCTTCAAGTTCCTGAACTATGTGATAAAGGCAGGATACAGGCAGTCCAAGATACGTTCCGTGCTCAAGAACTCCAGCGTCAAGTTGCTGAAAGACAACCAGATCAACTTCACTCTTGCCACCAATGTGATAGGTATAACCACCTGGGGCATTTACATTATCTCCGTGTTCGTTATCCTCAGGATCCCTACAGCGGCCATCAAGGTGATTGGTGCAGGCCTTGCCACCGGCTTGGGATTCGCAATGAAGGATATCCTGAACAACTTCTTCTATGGGGTGCAGCTGATGTCCGGGCGACTTCGTGTAGGTGATTTCGTGGAATGCGACGGAATCCGCGGCAAGGTAGATAGCATCACCTACCAGACCACCCAGATAGTAGCTGCTGACGGCTCCGTAATGGCATTCCCGAACAGCACTCTCTTCAACAAGAATTTCAAGAATCTGACCAAGAACCATTCCTATGAACTGTTGTCCTTCCCGGTCGGCGTGAAGTATGGGGTTGATGTGGAGAAGGTACGCGAAATAATAATAGAGGCACTGACTCCTCTGCAGATGAGGGATAAATACGGGCGTGAGATACTGGATTCCAAATATGGCATCCAGGTCCGTTTCCAGGACTTCGGAGACAACAGTGTCAATCTTTCGGTGGTTCAGTTCGTGACGGTAGAAGAGAAACTCGCCTACGCCTCAAAGGCAAAGGAAGCAATCTACAACGCACTGAATGCCAACGGAATAGAGATACCGTTCCCTCAGAGGGATCTCTACATCAAGTCTATGCCGGGGGAATAGGGCAGGGGATCAGTTGATCTTTTCGGTCTCCTTGACGCCCTTGGCGGTGTTCCAGAAGCCGTAGATCTCACTTACATTGCCTGCGGTGATGAAATGGTCGAACTTCTTCTCAGTCAGGAAGTTGAATAGTTTGGCATACTCGTCTTGCGTGAGCAGGGTGACAACTTCTATCTTCTCTTCGCCGCTGTATCCACCCTGCAAGTGGTAAAGGGAGCAGCCGCGGTGAAGGTCGTCAAGGATGAATCGCCTGATCTCTTCGTAGTGATCGCTGATTATGCAGACGCGTTTGCGCTTGTTGAGAGTGTCGGTAAAGTAATCGACCGCAATGCCGTTGATCCAGGTGCCGATAAGGCCGATGACAACCATCTGGAAGGGATTGATTGCAAATGCAGAGCAGCAAATGAGAGCGCCTGCGATGGTAACCGATGCTCCGATATCGAAATGGAGGTACTTGTTCACTATCTTGGCGAGAATGTCCAGGCCGCCCGTAGAGGCATTTATGCGGAACAGAATGGCCTGGGATATGCTAAGCATCAGCACGAAGCAGATAAGGTCCAGCCAGGGATCGTTCATCACGGAGGTGCCCTCGGTAACCAGTTTTTCGAAGGGAAGCACTTTCTCCCAGAGATCGATGAGCGGACCCAGGATGAGGGCGGTATAAACTGTCTTGATGCCGAATTCGGCTCCAATCAGAAGCCAGGCGAGAACAAGCAAGATGGCATTTATGATAAGGATCAGGGTAGATGCCTTGATAGACCAACCAATATTGCCAAATACCTCGGAAAGGACTATGGACAGACCAGAGATGCTGCCGATAATGAGTTTGCTTGGCATCAGGAAATAATACACCGCGGCGGCGCCGAACGACATTCCCAAAGTCATGATAATAAGTTCTTTCCAGAATTTAGCTGTGGTGACAGGTTTAAGTATATTGGTCATTGGTTCGATATTTTCTTCAAAATTCGCAAAATGCTTTGACAAATCAAAGGATTAATCTAATTTTGTGGCCGATATCATATAAGAAATGAAACGCACTATAATAGCCCTCTGTGCCTTTTTAATCAGTTTTGGCGCCCTTTCTCAGAACAGCGTGGACAGACTCTATCTCGACACCAGAACCACCTTCCATCAAGAGACCGAAGACGGCGTCTATAGCTCGCAGATCAAAGGAGAATATCTTAACTTCCATGTACTTGGGCACATCGGAGAGAATATAGATTACAGGCTCAGACAGCACCTGATCAAAAAGGTGTATGACGAAAAGAACATGTTCAATGCCACCGACATGCTTTATATAAACTGGCGCGCAAATGAACGCTGGAGTTTCCTTTTCGGCAAATATGCGGTTCTGATCGGCGGCTATGAATACGATGCCGTGCCGATCGACGTCTACTACTACAGTAAGTTCTGCAACAACCTTTACCAGGGCTTTACCTTCGGCGGTTCGGCCACATATCATTTCTCGAATACCCAGGCTATGGTTTTGCAGATATGCAACTCACCCCTTTCACTGGGCGAACCCACGAGTTATGCATACAACCTCGCGTGGACCGGGCAGGTGCTCCCATGGTGGAAAACCATCTGGTCTGTCAACTATGTGGAAGACAGCAAGCGCAACCCCATCAATTACATTTCACTCGGTAATCATTTCGTTTTTAAAGACGCCATTCTGGATATCGACGTGATGAACCGTGCCTGGTTCGGTCAGCCGAAATTCTTCTTCAGCGACATGACCATAATCAGCAAGTTCATCTGGAGTGTCGGGCTGTGGAACATCTGTGCCAAGGCCGGGTATGAATGGAATGATATCGCAAATAAAACTTCGGATGGAAGGGCCTACGATGCGGTCATTGCTCCAGGAACGGAGTATATCTATGCGGGATGCGGTCTCGAGTGGTTCCCTCTTGGCAGGGACAACATCCGCCTGCACGCCGTCTACTATAGCGACAGCGACCGCAACCGCAACAATTTCGAGTTGGGTATTACCTGGAGGTTTGATGTGATAGGGAAGCCCTAATCCCTTCTTTCCTTTATCTTCCGAACCGGATCGCAAGTCAGGCCTATGCCGAGCTTTGCGAAGGTTTTCCTGTCGACCTCGCTGAGAATAACAGTAGAATGCACCTGGGCACCCGCGAGGTTGGGGAGCTGCTCGATGGCAAGTTTGCAGTTCTCGTCTATCAGGCTCATCATCGAAATGGCCACAAGGACCTCATCCGTATGCAAGCGGGGATTATGCCCGTGGAGATAGGTCACCTTTGTGGTCTGGATAGGGGCTATCATTGTCTGGGGGATGAGCTTGACATTGTGAGCGATTCCGGCAAGATGCTTTAGCGCATTCAGCAGAAGTGCGGCGCTGGGGCCGAGAAGGGGACTGGTTTCGGCGGTTATGATGGTGCCGTCTTCCAGCTCCATCGCAGCGGTCGCCACGTGGGATTTCTCCAGTCTGTCCTTGGCGGCCACAGTGCAGAGCCTGTCTGCGGTGGAAATCTTAAGACGCTTCATCAGCAGTGCAATCTTATTGATCTCGTTCTCACCTGCCTTGCCATCAGCAAAGTTGCACAGGGCGGTGTAGTAGCGGCGGATTATTTCCTGTTTGGACGCTTCCCGGCAGATGTCATCATCGCTGATGCAAAAACCTATCATGTTGACACCCATGTCGGTTGGGGACTTGTAGGGAGTGTCGCCATAGATATCGTCGAACAGCGCGTTCATGACGGGGAAAATCTCCACATCGCGGTTATAATTGACTGCGGTTTTGCCGTAGGCCTCCAGATGGAACGGATCTATCATGTTCACATCCTCCAGGTCGGCCGTGGCGGCTTCATATGCCAGATTTACGGGATGGGTGAGGGGAAGGTTCCAGATGGGGAAAGTCTCGAACTTTGCATATCCCGCCTTGACACCTCTTTTGTTCTCTTGATACAACTGGCTGAGGCAGACAGCCATCTTGCCGCTGCCGGGGCCGGGTGCAGTTACGACAACCAGCGGTTTGGTGGTCTCAACATAGTCGTTTTTCCCGAAGCCCTCGTCGGAGTCGATCAAAGATACATTGTTGGGATAGCCCTCTATGGTGTAGTGGAAATAGACTTTGATTCCCATCATTTCCAGGCGTTTCCGATACGCTTCGGCGCTGGACTGTCCGTTATAGTGGGTGATGACGACACTGTTCACGCTCAACCCTGCTGCCATGAATTCATCCCTGAGGCGGAGGACATCGACGTCGTAGGTGATTCCGAGGTCGCTGCGTATCTTGTTCTTCTCGATATCCACGGCGCTGATGACTATGATGATTTCGGCATCATCCTTCATCCTGAGAAGCATCTTCATCTTGCTGTCCGGCTGGAAACCCGGCAGAACCCTGCTGGCGTGAAAATCGTCGAACAATTTGCCGCCGAATTCCAAATAAAGTTTATCGCCGAACTGGGCGATGCGTTTCTTGATGTTCTCAGATTGGATTTTGAGATATTTGTCGTTGTCGAACCCGTATTTCATATAAGATTGTCTTGAATACGGGTTACAAAATTATGCAAAACGGGGGAATTATCCAATTTTATTTTTGCAAAAAGAGAGGAGCTTTGCGGCTCCTCTCGATCTACATTTTCCTGATGATCTCCATCCCCAGGCGGATGGCCTCTTCATTCATTGGAATCAGGTGATGATGCCGCTCGGGGAGAGTCTTTCTCAATGCTTTCAGGACCCCCTCTATAGAGACTATGGGATGAACCTTCAGGAAGCCTCCGAGAACTATCATGTTGAATACCTTTATCATATTCATCTCGGCTGCCTTGTCCATGGCATCGATCCTGTAGACATCGATGTCCTTGCGGGTAGGAGGCGTGTTGATGCCATATCCATCATAAATCAGGGTTCCGCCAGGCTTGACCTTGCTTTCGAACTTCTCCAGCGAAGGCTGGTTAAGCACGATGGCGGTGTCGTAGGAGCTCAGGATAGGGGAGGAGACCGGCTCGTCGCTGACTATCACGGTAACGTTCGCCGTGCCACCACGCTGTTCGGGGCCATATGCAGGCATCCAGGTCACTTCCTTATCTTCCATAAGGCCGGAATAGGCAAGGATCTTACCCATCGAGAGGACTCCCTGTCCTCCGAATCCGGAAATAATGATTTCGTGTGTCATAATGCTGGCGTTTATTTACCGTTGTCTTTCAAATCTCCAAGAGGATAGAAAGGAATCATGTTCTCTTCCATCCATTTGTTTGCCTTGTCCGGGCTCATTCTCCAGTTGGTGTTGCAGGTCGAAACGATTTCTACCAGATTGGAGCCCTTGCCCTGCATCGAATACTCGAAGGCTTTGCGAATAGCTTTCTTCGCTTTAAGTATGGATGGCACGTTCTGCACGCTCTGTCGGGTGACATAGCAAGTGCCCTCGAGCTGGGCGGCGATATCTGCCATCTTGAGAGGATAGCCGTGAAGTTTGGGATCGCGGCCATAGGGGCAAGTCACAGTCTTCATCCCGATAAGGGTGGTGGGAGCCATCTGTCCTCCGGTCATGCCGTATATCGCGTTGTTGATGAAGATGATGGTGATGTTCTCCCCGCGGTTCAGGGCGTGGATTGTTTCTCCGGTGCCGATGCAGGCAAGGTCTCCGTCTCCCTGATAGGTGAAGACAAGACGGTCCGGCCATAAGCGCTTGACTGCAGATGCCAGCGCAGGAGCACGGCCGTGGGCCGCTTCCTGCCAGTCCACATCTATATACTTATATGCAAAGACGGCGCATCCCACAGGGGAGATGGCTATCGTCTTCTCCTGCATCCCCATTTCGGCCACTACCTCGGCAACCAGCTTGTGCACTACACCGTGACTGCATCCCGGGCAGTAATGCATAGGAACGTCATTGAGCAATTCCGGTTTCTTGTAAACCAGATTCTCGGGTTGTATGATTTCTTGTTTTGTCATAACAGCAGCCTTTTAGATGAGCATTTTCTTGATTTGATCCACAACTTCTTCGGGTTCGGGGATTATGCCGCCGAGACGGCCGTACCACTCCACGGGAACAGAACAATTGACGGCCAGACGGATGTCCTCCACCATCTGCCCGGCATTGATTTCCAGCGAGAGTATGCCCTTCACCTGCTTGCCAAGCTGGCCGATTCTCTCGTAAGGGAAAGGCCAGAGCGTGATGGGACGGAGCAGACCGACCTTGATGCCCTGTTCGCGGGCTATGGCGATGACCTTCTTGGCGATGCGGGCGGCGCTTCCGAAAGCGACGATAAGGTACTCGGCATCTTCGGTCATATAATCCTCATACCGGACCTCTTCCTTCTCGATTATGCGGTACTTGGCCTGGATACGGAGATTGTTCTGTTCCATCTCCTCGGAACGAAGCTCCAGGGAAGTGATGATATTCGGTTTGCGCATGCCTATGCGGCCGGTAGTTGCCCATGGGCATTCTTTGGCAATCTCCTCTTCTGTCCTGCGGGGCTTGAAAGGGGGGAGCACCACCTTCTCCATCATCTGGCCTATGGCACCGTCGGAGAGAATCATGGCGGGATTGCGGTAGCGGAAAGCCAGTTCGAATGCCAGGTCCACGAAATCAGCCATTTCCTGCACGGAAGCGGGAGCAAGGGTGATCAGACGGTAGTCTCCGTGACCACCGCCCTTGACAGTCTGGAAATAATCCGCCTGACTGGGTTGGATGGTGCCGAGACCGGGGCCTCCGCGGGATACGTTGACAATCAGCGCCGGCAGCTCGGCTCCGGCCATATAGGAAATGCCTTCCTGCATCAGGGATATGCCGGGGGAGGAAGATGAGGTCATCACCTTCTTTCCCGAGGCGGCTCCACCATAGACCATATTGATGGATGCAACCTCGCTTTCAGCCTGAAGAACCACCATTCCGGTAGTCTCCCATGGCTTTTCTGCAGCCAGTGTCTCGAGGACTTCCGACTGAGGAGTGATAGGGTATCCGAAATAGCCGTCGCAACCACAACGGATGGCGGCGTGGGCAATGGCTTCATTGCCTTTCATCAAAGTGACTTCTTTCTCTGCCATGATCAGTCCTCCTTCTTACGATAAACGGTGATACATCCGTCCGGACAGACGATTGCACATGAAGTGCAACCGGTGCAGGTGTCTTCCAGGACGGCCTCAGCATAGTTATAGCCCTTCTGGTTCACGCTTTTCGTGGTAAGGGCAAGAACGTTCAGCGGACACGCGACCACGCAGAGGCCGCAGCCTTTGCAGCGTTCGACATCGACAACTGTCGCTCCTTTCATTTTAGCCATACGGTTATAATATTATTGGTTATACATGTCCTTGTTGTAGAAATCCAGAATCTCGTTGGCGATGTCCAGAGCCTGCCGTGCCGGGCTGTCCCGATTGATGTGGACGGCTTCCAGGTAGTTGTTCATGGCCATCTGCCAATTGCCCTTCTTGCGCCAGGCATTGCCCAGAAGGTAGAAAAGCGTGTCGTCCATCGGGCCGCCTTCCGCACGGAAGCGCTCAAGGAGAGAAATCGCTTCATCTGCCTTGTCATCGTCGAGGAGAGCCTTGACCCTGTCCTTCATCACTAATGCTCATTTATGAATGTGCACCAGCCGTAGGTGTCTTCTTCCAGACCTTTCTGAATACCGATGATCCGATCGTAAAGCTTCCTGCTGACGGGGCCGCACTCATCCGCATACTTGAATTCGCGGGTGACGGTGCCATCCTCCAACGCGGGTTTGTCGTCGATCCGGCAGATAGGAGTGATCACGACTGCAGTTCCGCAGGAGTTCACTTCATCGAAGGATTCGAGTTCTTCCACATAAACCGTGCGGCGCTCCACCTTGAGACCGAATTCCTCGGCCACCTTGCGAAGGCTCTTGTTTGTGATGGACGGAAGCACGCTGGAAGAATCCGGTGTGATATAGCTGTTCCCCTTGATTGCGAAGAAATTGGAGGAACCGAATTCCTCTATGTGAGTATGCGTAGCGCTGTCCAGGAAAAGCAGTTCCCTGTAGCCCAGACGGTGCGCGATGTTGTATGCGTGCAGAGACTGTGCATAGTTCGCTCCCAGTTTATATCCACCCGAGCCGAAGGTTGCGGCACGGTCGTAATTCCTGGAGATGACCGCAGTGCCGGGCATAAGGCTCTTGGCGCCGGAATAAGTACCCACGCCCGAAGCCATCACCACGAACATCGCATCATCTGCAGAATGAATTCCCAGTTGGGGATTGTAGCCGAAAAGGACAGGCCTGAGATAGAGAGAAGCGCTGGCGCTCTCATACGGAGGGATATACTCCCAGTTCTCCTGGACGCAACGGATGCACATGTCCATGAACAAATCCATCGGAGGAGCCGGCATATCCAGATAATCGGCGCCGCTTTTCATACGCTTCTGATTCTCGTCGGGGCGGAACATCCTCACTCTACCATCCACTCCCCGGAAGACCTTGAGCCCTTCGAAGCAGCAGGATGCATAGTGGAACACGCCTGCAAAGCAATGCAACGACAGGTTGAAGTCGTTGGTTACCACGGGCGCCGACCATTTGCCATCGATGCAAGTGGCATATACTATCGCATTTGTAGGATAATAGCTGAATGATCGCTTGGAATAATCTATTTCCATATATAAGTTATTGGTTATTAATAGTGGTTATCAGTCTTCTACGATGTGGTTTTTGTTGTAGGTATGAATCTTCGTTGCTCCGGCCAGGATGATATAGCCGTTTTCGGCAAGGGACTCGAGCTCGTTTTCGCCGGGATACACCTTCACGGGAGCAACCCAGTCGACTTTCTTGGTGATGGCATCCGTAATGTCCTTGCTGTAGGCGACACCACCGGTGAGTATGATTACATCCACCTTGCCGTTCACCACCGCGCCCTGGGCAACGATATATTTGGCAATATTCAATATGAAGGCCTTCATGAACAGCACGTATTCGGGAATGCCCTCATTGGCCTTCTGCACTATCTCGCGCATGTTGTTGGTGCCGAAATACGCCACCGCGCCGCCTTTTCCGATAAGTTTTTTCTTGATTTCCTCTTTTGAATACTTGCCGCTGAAACACATATCTATCAACGGATAAGGCGGGCAGCAGCCTGCTCTTTCGGGAGTGATGGGGCCGTCGCCGCCAAGCCCGTGAGATGTGTCTATAACACGGCCGTCCTGATGAAGGGAGATGGTGACTCCGCCTCCCATATGGCAGATGATGGCGGTTGTGTCTTCTGCTTTCCGGCCGCTCTCCCGAAGGTATCTGCGCATGATGGCGCGGGTATTGAGGGCGTGGAAGAGAGTGCGGCGGGG
>CAMJJO010000008.1 GCA_946406095.1 uncultured Bacteroidales bacterium
TTCAGAATCTGTAGCCGGCGCTGAGGGCGAAGGAACCGCCCAGCACATCGGAAGCGAAGATATAGGACGCATCCAATGAGATGCCGGAAAAATTCACGCCAAGGCCGGCGGAAGCGAAGGTGGGAAGGACGCTGTCGCCACCATAATGATATCCCGCGCGCACGAACACCATTTTGTAATAGCTATACTCCGCACCGAAGCCGGCAGCAATGGCTCCACCGAAATAAGAATCCACCTTTGCACGGGCGCAGAGAGAATGATCCTCCGCAAGAGCCAATGTATATCCGACTCCCAGAGTAATGGCCGATGGCAAATTATATTCTTCCGAAGACGACGAGCCCTTTACTTTCGGGCCTATGGAAGAAATGCCGGCGGCAAAATCGATATCATTTAATTTGCCCGCAACGAAAACATCCGCAGCAACACAGCTTGTTTCGTTAAAGGTCCAAAGGCTTTCCTTGGCATACTTCACATTGGCTCCCAATGCCATAAAGTCCAGGAATGCATAGCTCAGACCAATGTTCAACAGCATTTCGCTGGGGCGGAAGGAATCCACTGCAGCATCTGTCACATATATCTTTTCGCCAGTGCCATTGACAAACGAGACGGACAGCCCCAACTTATCATAACGGCCGGCAATACCTCCTCCGATGAATGAGGTGGAGCTGATCTCCGGCATATAGTTCTGGTAGCTCACGCCTCCGGCCAATTTTTCTACCGTAAACGGCAGCAACGCTGCGCTCGGCACACGGGTGCTTCCCATCGCTATCGATGAAGGATTGTAGTCAAGCTGCAGGAATGGCAGAGCCTCGGAAACGGGGTTCTGGGCAACGGCAGCAAATGAAAGCGAGGCGGCTGTCAAAAATAGCGCAATCTTTCTCATATCTTGACGAAGGATTTTGTGTAACTGGTGCTTAAGTATCTCACCGTGAGCGTATAACGCCCCGGAGCAAGGCTGGACGTATCTATGGTCAATGGATCGAATCCACTGAATACCAAAGTCTCTTCATATACTACCTTTCCGGTGGAGCCTACTATGCGGACATACGTTTCCGCTGCCTCTTCGGTGGTTATGACGAGCTTGTTGGAAATCGGCGAAGGCGTGGTTTCTACGGGCTGGGTGGCGTCTTTCTTGACCAACACCGGTATCACGCAGGTGCTTGTCTTGTCTCCGTCGAACGCCTCTACCGTCACCTGGGTCAGGCCGGCCTTGTTCGCCCGTATCCTCATCGTGGTTCCGAGCATTGTGACGGAGGCGATGTCCTGGTTCTTGGCGGTGGGGACTATGTCCAGCTCGTCTCCGTCCGGATCCTCGAACAATGTACTGAGAGAAATGTTCGTGCCGGTTCCAACCCCGTAAAGAATGACGTTCCCGGGCTGATTCCGGATAATGGGAGCATGGTTGTCCGGCGTGGTAACACTCTTTATTTCAGACACTTCCGAATAGTTGCCGGAGCGGTCGTAAGCATAAACGGCCACGTAGTAGGTGGTGGAAAATGACAGCGTGCCCAACGAGCCGCCGAGTTTGTCGCCGGCGGAAGCACTGCCCGTCTTGAAGTCCAGCATAGTAACGCCGGATTCCAGTTTTTTCGGGGTGCTCTTGCTCACGGAACTCTGCCTGGTCCCGAAGAGGACCATGACCCCCTCGGCCTTGGTGTCATCGGCATCGGCAGGCACGGTCCAGCTGATACCGACCTCCCTGCGCTGGGCGGTCAGGCTGAAATCGGTCACCTTATCCGGAGCGACTGTCGATTGAGGAAGGCCCAGATTGAAGGACCCAAGCGCATCGACAACCGGCCCGATGGGCATCTTGTTGGACTGATACGCCTTATTTGCGCCATCCAGAAGCAGGTGCTCGAGTTCGGTATTGGTGAAGCCGGGGCCTCCGAAATAAGACACCAGCAATGCTGCGACGCCACTCACGTGCGGGCAGGCCATCGAGGTGCCGCCCATATAACCGTAACCCTGATAATCCTCGTTGGGGTCGTAATTGTTTTGATAGAGACTGTAGATGTTTCCACGGCTGTAACCTACTGCATCGGCATCGTTCCCATAACCACTTCCGTAGAGGTCTCCTCCGGGAGCGCAGATGTCTACCCAGCTGCCGTAGTTCGTATACCAGGCAGGCTTCCAATCAGGGCCGCAGGCACCCACCGCGATGATGGGCCCGTAGTTCGCAGGCCAGCCATATTCGATGGTATCGTTGCCGGCAGCGAAGATGACTATTCCTCCTTTCATAGGAGAGCCCGGGAGCTGATTGCCGTAGTTGTCGCAGCCCGCATACTTGATGAAGTAATCCACTCCCTCTTTTTCGAAATCGTCGATGTTGTCGTTCTTCGCTTCCTCCAGGCCTTTGGCGGTTATGTTGCCGTCGTCGTCATAATCATAACTATGCCCCCAGCTGTTCTGGCTGATTACCGCGCCGTGGTCTGCGCCCCATTTGAGAGCGCGCAGGAACCCGGCATCACTGGCAGAATTATCCCCCGTGAAAATCTGGCAGCTAAGTATCTTGACCCCGGAGATGCCAGCCGCATAATCTCCACCGGCGATTCCGGCCACGCCGACTCCGTTGTTGCGGATTGCGGCGATAGTGCCCGCCACGTGGGTGCCGTGGGCATCGGCAGTCAGTTTGGTGTTGTTGCCGACGAAGTTATAGCTGCCATTGGAGCCTGCAGGCACACAGGCCGCGGCGATATCCGGGTGCGAAAGATCCACTCCGCCGTCGACCACCGCCACGATCACATTGTTGGAACCGGTCGTGTAGTTCTCCCAGACATCCTTCACGTTGATACTGCATCCTTTGTTCGAAGACAGCACCGTGCCATAAGACTTTATGGTCATGTTGATGCTGAGATCGTTGTAGAGATCCCACTGCCACTTGAAGTAAGGGTCGTTGGGGAGGCTGCGACGTTTGATCTTGTGAGGATAGCCGACTTTCTCTATACCCGGCACGGCACTCAACGCATCTCCCGCCTTGACCAGAGCCCTGGAGCTGTCGTATCTGATGATATACCATTTGTGCAGGCCCTCCCTGCGGGTGCGCAGTTCGAACTCGCCGGCATCGGGGTAAAGACGCTCGTAGGAGACTACGGCAAGATCGTCGATTGCGGCATTGAAACCCTGAGATTTAGTATAGACCTTGTCTTCGGAGGCGGCGCCCTCCAGAATCTTCACGAGACTGTCGTCCACTTTCACGATTGCAGATCGGATCGTTTCTTCGGCAGGCTGTGACACGGCGGGGTTTCCCTGCTGCGGGGTTTCCCTCAACTCAGCTTTGGTGCAAGCGGCAACTGTCGCGGCAGCCAAAAAGGCACATATGACTCTCCTGCTCATTTCTTTACCAGCCAGTGGCCGCCCTTATCCGGCCCTATGCGGAGCAATGCTCCTGATTTTTTCAATTTTGCAAGATGCTTTTCCACGCCCTTTGCGGAAATCTGAAGCACTTCTGCAAGGTCTTCTGTGGTGTAGCGGGGGTGAAGGGTCAGGATATCCAGGATCCTGGCGGAATTCTTTATCGGGGCCTCATGGGCCGGATTAATGCTATGGGTGGATCCTGTACTGGAAACCAGCTGCGGGCATTTTTCCACCGGAGCAAGGATCTTGGATACCCGGGAGGTGAAGATCTCTGCATTTCCCTCGCTCACAGCTGCCTCCAGCACCTTCTTATACTCTTCCGCATCTTTGACGGACAGCGGCTCCAAGCCGAACTCGATCTGCAGCATATTCATCAGAAGGCGGGCCATGATATCATTGCCCTCGGGCCAGAACTTCGCCTGACTCGCACGGAAATGGATGGCGAAACTGGCGGCATACAGGCCCTCTTCCTTAAGGGTCCGGGAGTGCATCCTGGCCTCGTTGGCCTCGTGGCACAGATCCTGGAGGGCCGATTCGCCGTGTACGGTGTTGAAGTCGAATCCATAACTCTTCAAAGCCTTGCCTGCAAGGGTCTTGACCCTATAGGAACTCCACATCTGATGATTCTCCGCATCTTTGACAGCCGCATCGTAAGCCGTCTTCAAGTCCAGGTTAAGAAGCTGCTCCGCTATTGTCTTCCCCTCGCTGCTGATTCCCTCGTCGAACAGGCGGGTGTTCTGCCCGAGAGTGAGGGTAGACCCCGCCAGAGCGGTTGAGTTCGTGATGAGTAAATACTGTTTCTGTTTATCCATAGTTTTACAAATATAACGATTTCCATCGTTATTATTGTATCTTTGTCGGCGGAATGAGACGCTTCGTGGTCATATTTACCATTCTGCTGCTTCCGTTCACGGCCTTCGCCGGAGAGCCGGATGCAGGCACCTGGACCTATCTTGCCCTTAAGCACGACTTCTCGGAAAAGTACTCCGTAACCCTGCGTGGAGAGATCCGCACAAAAGACAATGCCCGCGCCACCGACCAGCGTTTCATCCGTATCTTCAATCGCTACAAATTCCTCCCCTGGCTCACTGGGGAGGTCAATTTTGAAGGGAACCAGTCGGACCTCGGCGGCGGGCAGTGGCGGAATGCCTTCCGCATCCATCTCGGCCTCAACGCATCCGCCCGCATAGGAGATTTCCGCCTTAGCACGCTGCAGAGGGAGTATTTCTTCGTCGCGAGCAACGTCGAGCCGGCGAAGCCCTGCTTCCTGCTGAGCCAGTTCCGAGTAGGGTACGCCCCCAAAGACTGGGCGGCAAGTCCCTATCTCACAGCCATCTGGCTAACCCGTCCGGAAACGTTTCAGCGCCGACTCATCGCCGGCGCCGATATCAGGATCTTCCCTTCCGCCTCACTCAACATCTACTATATGTTCAAGACGGCCTACCCGTCGGAGAAGAGTACCAACATCTTGGGACTGGGGCTTACCGTCAAGATTTAATTATTATCTTTGTGGTATGTTTAGCAAAGAAACCTACACCTCCCGCCGCGAAGAACTCCGGCGGCTCCTCAAGGGCGAAAGCGGCATCGCGGTATTCATAGGCAATGCAGAAGCGCCTGCCCAATACAAGGACAACTGTTATAAATTCCGTCAGGACAGCACCTGGCTCTACTATTTTGGCCTGGACGAGCCTAAAATGGCCGCAGTCATCGATCTGGACTCCGGCAAGGAAACCCTCTACGCCGACGACTTCAGCATCGACGACATCATCTGGACAGGCCCTCAGCCTTCCGTGGCGGAACAGGCCGCAAAAGTGGGCATAGCCAACAGCGAACCTTATTCCAAACTCGACTGGGCGGTCAGCCAGGCAATAGTCCAGGGCCGCAAGATCCACAGCATCCCCCCGTCCCGCTGGTACAACACCCTCAAACTGCAGGGCCTTGGCATTGACAAACCCTCCGAAGCCCTCATCCGCGCCATCATCAGCATGCGCCTGGTCAAGCGCCCGGAAGAGATAGCGGAGATCAACGCCGCCTGCGTGCTCGGCCAGAAGATGCATACCGTCGCCCGCAAAGGCATACGCCTTGGTAGGGTGGAACAGGAGATAGTCGGTGAAATGGAGGGAGTTACGCTTGCAGAAGGGTGGGGAGTAAGCTTTGCGACCATCCTTACCCAGCACGGCGAGGTCTTCCACAACCACGGCCACGCCTTCCCCATCGAGCCGGGCAAGCTGATGGTGATAGATGCCGGTGCGGAAAGCAATTCCCACTACGCATCCGACTTCACCCGCACATACCCTACCGGCGGGAAGTACACCCCGAAGCAGAGGGATATCTACAGCATAGTATATGACTGCCACGAACTGGCGTTCTCGCTGACGGGGCCCGGCACCGCATATCGTGACGTGCACCTCGCTGTCGCCCGCATGATGCTGGACCGCCTCAGCCAGCTGGGCCTGGTGAAAGGGGATCTGGACGAGATGGTGGCCGCCGGCACCGCGGGCTTGTTCATGCCCCACGGCCTCGGCCACAACATGGGCCTGGACGTGCACGACATGGAGGATCTGGGCGAAGATCTGGTGGGATACGATCCCGACCAGAAGCGCTCCTCGCAGCTGGGCCTGCGCTCTCTGCGTATGGCCCGACGGCTGGTTCCCGGCAACGTGGTTACCGACGAACCAGGCATCTACTTCATCCCGGACCTCATCGAGCTTTGGAAGAAGGAAGGCCGCCCGTTCGTGAACTACGCCGCACTGGAAGAGGGCTACTTCGACTTTGGCGGCATCCGTATAGAAGATGACGTGCTGGTGACGGAGACCGGAGCACGCCGCCTCGGCGGAACCCGCCTCCCTGCATCGCCCGACGATGTGGAGGCAGCAATGGAAAATGATAAACTTTAATCTATAACTATGGGACTCTTAGAAGGTAAAGTCGCCCTCATTACGGGCGCATCCAGAGGGATCGGCAAAGCCATCGCTCTCAAATACGCCGCAGAAGGCGCCGACATCGCATTCACCGACCTTGTCGTGAATCAGGATACCGTTACCGAGATCGCGGCCCTCGGCCACAAGGTCAAGGCCTACGAAAGCAATGCCGCCGATTTCGAGCAGACACAGCAGATAGTGGAGCAGATCCTCGCCGACTTCGGCAAGATCGACATCCTCGTCAACAACGCCGGCATCACCAAGGACGGCCTCGTCATGCGCATGACCGAGCAGCAGTGGGATGCGGTGATAGCGGTGAATATGAAATCCGCATTCAACTTCATGCACGCAGTGGTGCCTGCAATGGCCCGCGCCAAGAGCGGCAGCATCATCAACATGGCATCCATCGCCGGCCAGATGGGCAACCCCGGCCAGGTGAACTACGCCGCCACCAAGGCAGGTTTGATTGCAATGGCCAAGTCCGTGGCAAAGGAGATGGGCTCCCGCGGCATCCGCGCCAACGCCATCGCCCCCGGATTCATAGTTTCCGACATGACCAACGCCCTGCCCGAAGCGGTGCGTGAGGAGTATATCAAGCAGATTCCGCTCAAGCGCGGCGGCACCCCCGAGGACATCGCCAACGCGGCCCTCTTCCTCGCCAGCGACCTCTCATCCTACATCACCGGACAGGTGATCCCCGTGAACGGCGGATTGTACTGCTAGTTTTTCGCCCGACCTGTAGAGCTTTCCTTGCCGAACCTCTACAGGTCAGCCATTTTTCGCCCCACCCGTCGAGCATTCCCTGCCAAACCTCTACGGGTCGGCTATTTTTTGCCCTACCCGTATAGAAATAGGCCGAAAAGCTCTACAGGTCAGCAGGTTACATATACGGTTTTAAGTTTAGGCAAACCAAAAGATAAATCTTATGGCCTTTTAAAAACACGCAATCGTCAACAGAAACATATACTAAAGCAATTGTTTGCCGCAATAATTTGGAAGTCTCCGGAAACACCTCCAACTTGCAAACAAAAAATGCGAATCTATTTAAACTGCTGTAGTAAAGGGCTTGAAACGGATATCCTGTTCAAATCTCCTATTGAATTCATTGCTGGAATCAACCGGATTGCGGTCTGTATTCTATTGTGTCTGGCAAAAGGCATGACAGTCAGCGTCATCTCTTTCTGCCTGATGGACAATCATTTCCACATTTTGCTATACGGCGAGGAAGAACATTGCATACACTTCCTCAACCTTTATAAAAAGCTGACTCTGATGTGGATAGCCACCCATCGCGGCGCACCTCTGAATGGCGAAATAGTTTTGGGCCATTGGCCCGTAGCCCGGGATAAAGTCCATGAAAAGGTGGTATATTATCACCGAAACCCGTATGCAGCCGGACTTAAGGCCCTGCCATATTACTACAAGTGGTCATCGGCCGGGCTGCTCTTCGCCGACAGGAAAGAACAGATGAAGGGCTTGACCAAAGCCTCGGACTTATCCGCCGAATGCAAAAGAAAATATATGTATAGCCGCGTTGAAGTCCCTGATAATTGGTATTTTACAGAGGATGGAATGGTCTGGCCGGGCAGCTTTATCGACATCGATTTCCTGGAGAGGCTGTTTCAAGGTCCGGGTTCCTATATGTTCGAAATGAACAACAGCAATATAGATAAGGAATGCGAAAGGGAAATGCTGATGGACAGTATGATGCTGCCGGACGGGGACATTTTGAAGATGGCCAAGGAACACGCATCCCGGTTGTTCGACAAAAACGATATCGGCCAATGCAGCAAGGGAGAACGGGTAAGCATAGGTGTCATGCTGCGTAAAGACCTGGGATGTAATCATAAGCAGTTGGCCCGGGTGCTGAGTTTACCAGTCTCGGATCTGAATCTGATAATATGATCTGGAGGGCGATAGCCGACCTGCTGATGCCGAGGGTCTGCGTGGTTTGCGGGATGGTTCTGGAGAGGGATGAGGAGCATCTGTGCGAAGCCTGCTGGAAGGATCTTCCCCGGACAAGATATTGGAAGTTGAGGGAGAATCCTATGGCCGAGAGTTTCAACGCGCTGATACAGAGGAATATGGGGGAGGGCGTGCAATACCAGCCCTATGGCTATGCGGCGGCCCTGTACTTCTATAAAGGAGGATACCGGGAGATAAGCAAGGCCCTGAAATACCGGCGGAACTTTGCAGCGGGCAGGTGTTTCGGGCGGCTGTTGGGGCAGACGTTGGCAGAGACGGAATTATTCCGGGATGTAGATCTGGTGGTGCCGATTCCTCTGCACTGGTCGCGCCACTGGCGGAGGGGTTATAATCAAGCGGAAGTAATAGCGCGGGAAGTGGCCCTGGAGTTGGGGGCGAGGTGCGAACCGCGTCTTTTGCGGCGCGCCCGCCGGACGAAGACCCAGACCCATCTGAATGCCGAGGGCCGTGCCTCCAATGTGGCCGGTGCTTTCCAGGTGAATCTGCGTGGGTGGGGCAAGTTGAGCGGTAAGATGGCAAAGAGTGGTGAAGGTGATGGGGTGTCCGAAGGCCTGAGATTCCGCCACTGTTTATTAATAGACGACGTTTTCACTACCGGCGCGACCGCCGCCTCCTGCGAACGGGCAATCAGGGCGGCCCTGCGGACTGCAACCCTCGGCCGGAATTCCAATAATGCCCGCCGAGTCAGGATTTCGGTCGCCACGTTGGCGTGCGTCGAACGCTGACGTTTGCCTTAGAATGATTTTCCGAAAGAGAATCCTATCTGATGGCCTTTGTAGGGAACTGTCACTCCTCCATCCAGGTTGCCGGCTCCACCAAGGAACCAGTAATTGACCTTGAAGAAGTATTTGTGGATGTTGACACCTACTGACGGATTAATGAAATAGCAAATGTCATTATGATCCGAGATGGTAAGCTCCAAGCCGGTGCGCGCAGAGACGAACGGGCTGAGATCACTCTTGAAGAAAACATATTTTGCTTCGAGGAAAAGAGGGAAGGATACACCTTCGCTATGAAGTAACTTCTCAAGGCCGGTACCGATTCCGATGAATGATCCATCTCCGTAAGAAACACCGTGGACCGTCAGAATATCAATCTCTCCACCACCGGCACTTTGCTTTCCAATATTGGCACGCCCTCCTACCTCGAGCCCACCTGAATATCCTTGTTTAAAACCCGACTGTGCTGAAGCCAAAACTGAAATCAGAAAAAATACAATAGTCAGAAACTTTTTCATAGTATTAACCGTTATTTGAAATGGGCGGCAAAGGTACTCAACTTTCAAAACAAAAGCAAAAACCTTATATTTGCAGAACTATGACTTCACTTGAAATATTTGCAATCATCTGCGGGGTGCTGGGCATCATCGGCAGTATAGTTCCAGGGCTTCCCGGGCCGCCACTCAGTTGGGTGGGTCTCCTGCTGGTTTTCTTCGCGGGTAACCGCGGCGAATGTGAACCTGTCTCCACTCGGTTCCTGTTTATCTGGCTGGCCATTACTACCATAGTCACAATCCTTGATTACGTGATTCCAGGGTGGTTTGCCAAGAGCACAGGAGGCCACAAAGAAGCCTCCTGGGGTGCTATAATCGGGCTATTCGCCGGAATGTTCCTTACGCCGATCGGCATGCTGGCGGGTGCTCTGCTGGGTGCCTTCATAGGGGAATTCTATTTCGCACAGCAGGATGCCATGCGTTCTGTAAAGGCTTCGCTCGGCGCATTCCTGGGATTCATCTTCAGCACTGGCATGAAGCTGGTTGCCGCCGGCATAATGCTGTTCTATATTTTCAAAGTGATAATCTAGCCTTTTCTTCTCTGGCCCGTAGAGGTTTTGCCGGTCTTTCTCGACAGGTAGGGCAAAAAAAGGCCGACCTGTAGAGGTTTGGCAGGGAATGCTCGACGGGTGGGGCAAAAAATGGGCTACCTGTAGAGGTTTGGCGGGAAAAGTTTGACGGGTGGGGCAAAAAATGGGCTACCTGTAGAGGTTTGGCGGGTTTTCCTTGACGGGTAGGGCTAAAAAAGGGCTACCTGTAGAGGTTTGGCGGGAAAAGTTTGACGGGTGGGACGGAATGCAAGCGGAGAGCTGCGGGTGGGGCGGCAAGGCTGGGTGGGGGAATTACGCCGAGGTGAGGTAGCAGCGGACGGCGGACCAGCGGCGGGCGGCGAGGTCGGCAGGGGCAATCAAGAAGTTGAGCATTCCGCAGTCGAAGAAGCGGAGGTTCCAGTCGTCGTTTTCGTCAATCTGAAGGAGGTTGATCATGCCGGGCATTTCCTGGACCACTTCGTCGTAGAAGGGCCGGCCCAGCAGCTGGAACCCGTCACCGCCCACCCAGCAGGAATCAGCCACCTCGCCTGAACCACCATCCGCCCCGCAAGAACCCGAAGCCTCGCCTGAACCCGAAGCCTCGCCTGAACCACCATCCGACCCGCAAGAACCCGAAGCCCCGCCAGAAACACCATCCGACCCGTTACTAAAGGCTATCGGAACAGCCGGCAGGCAGGCCTCAGTGCCATCTTCATATAAAATGCTATGCGTATGCAGATTCTCGCAGGAAGGGGCCCACAACACCTTGAACCATGGCTCCTCCCACTCGCCGAGCCCGGGTAAAACCACCGCATCCAGATTCCCAAGAAAATAATCCAGCGCGGCGAAGAAGTACAGCATCCCCTCGTGAGGCAGCAGGCCATCAGGGTCAACTGCCGCAAGGTCCGAACAACGTATCTGGCAGATAAAGGTCAGCGGGTCGTCGTATTCGTCCACGGCATCCCGGCCGGCATCGTCCACATACTCCTCCCGGACCGGCACCTCCGGATATTCAAGGTCTTCCGGCATATCCGGGAAACCCCACCACTTGCTCTGCCCGAACAACGGATCTCCGGCAGCACCCGCCGAAGCCCCCGAAGCCTCCCTGAACTTGATCTGAATCGCCATAAGCTAATCGAATAAAACCCTAGGATTCAACTCGGTAGGACTCTTCCACGGAATCCCGCGCCTGGCCAGCACCCGCTTCAGGGCAGGCCAATGGGCATGGCAGAATCCCATCCCGCGAGGCACATCCTTCAGCATCTTGTCCACCTCCAGCTCCGCCTTGTAGATGTTGTCTTCCCACAGCGAAGTGCGCTCGATCGGGTCGAACTTAAGCATCCGCCCGTACTTCTTGGAGAACTCCTCGTTGGAGATATTGTCCGGGTCGGTGTAGGCCTCAAGCTTCTCGATATCCGCCAGAATATCCTCCTCCTTCAGCCAATCCGACTCCTCGTCCGAGGCACGCAGATAATCCAGTTCCATGCGCAGGATTAGCAGGCACTGCCGGGGCACATCGTATTCCGAAAGCTGCTCCAGCACTGCATTGCAGGCGTAGGCCTTCCCAAGAGGGGTTTCCTCCTCCTCGTCGGGAATCGTTCTAATCAGGACAAGGGCGTCCATGGCCAGGGGGATATTTGCCCAGATGCGCATATCCTCCGAATTCTTCTTCATTTCGTCGACCAGAGCAACGATCCGGTCCGCATAACTTTTTGCCATAATTGCCTGCAAGATAATAATTTATTCCAGAATTTTGCGGATATCCTTCTCCCGGGCCTCCGGGAGCAGCTCCCGCAGATGCTCCAGCAGCGCGCCGTACGATTCTTCCGGAGTGCAGCCGACTTCCAGGGGATTCTCCGCGCTGAACGGGCTGAACCCGCCGAAGACCGGGCCGGAATCCTCCGCCCCGAACAGGGCCTCCGGCGTGCAGAAACTGCATGTCTGCCAGCCGATATATTTCAAAGTAGGCCCGCGGTACACCCTCTGGATGTCCCCTATCAGCAGCCGCGTGCAATGCGAAAGGCGCGTCACCACCCCGTCCGCCGCGGCCTTCTTCACCCCCAGAAGGGTGCGGATCTCCTTGCTACCGACAGAGCCCTTTTCTTCGAGCAGAGCCAGCACCTTCCTTCCTGCCTCGTCCGGCTGATATCTGGCCTGGGAGAGCCTCCAGTTATGCAGATGCGCATACCATTCCACCGTGGCGAAAGCGGCCTTGCCCCCGCAGAGGAACTTGCCATAGGCGATCTCCCCGCTCTGCACCACATCCACCTTCCAGTCCCACGGGCCGAGGTCGTCCGACGAGTCGAACCAGTGCTCCGGCGGCGTCATCTCCTGAATGGAAAACCCCGGCACCGGCCCCTTGAAGAAGGGCACAATGCCGAATTCGCGTATAGCCGCCAGCATCGATTCGGGTCCCGTCAGTTTCATCTGGTATGCCATTTAGAACAACGATATCCCACTCAGCACCGGCCGGGCGTGGGAGCCGGTGACCACCACCCGAAGTTTCCGGGCCTTGCGGTGCTCGATGGGGATGATGCGCTTATATCCGATAGTAGTCCCTTCCGCGATGGTCCACCAGCCGCCAGTAGCCAGAGCCACATCAAAATTCTGGATCTGGACTTCGAAACTGCTCACCCTCTGCCCGAGGGAGATATCCTCCTGGAGCTGGATCATGCTGAAAGTGCGGTACTCCGGCAATTCGATCTCCCAGACTCTCCCGCCATTGCGCTTGCGTATTTTCGCATCTTCGGCAAGATCCGTCCCGAACGCAGCCTCCCGGGCGGCACGGAATTCCATCAGCCGCAGGGAATCGATTTCGTGGATGCGGCCACGGGTGTCCGGGGGCACATTCAGCAGAAGAAGGGAATTGCGCCCGACGCTCGATATCCAAATATTCATCAGATCCTCCACCGACTTCACCCGGTCATTCTCGGACTCGCGCCAGAACCAGCCGGGGCGGATGGAGACGTCGGTTTCGGCAGGGATCCAATGCGCGCCATATACGTTGCCCTGCTGAAGGGTGTCCCGTGGAGGCGCGCCGGCACCGGGGGTGAAGCCATCGGTGTCCAGAGTGCTCCAGTTGGTCTCGCAGGCAATCCCCCGTTCGTTCCCTACCCATCTGCAGCCGGGGCCCACGTCGCTGAACATGATGGCATCGGGGCTGTACTGGCGGACCACGGAATGGAAAAGCGGCCAGTCGTATTCCTGTTTCTTCCCGTCCGGCCCCTCGCCGCAGGCACCGTCGAACCATTGCTCGAAGATTTCCCCGTAGCGGCCTCCATGCACATCCGCCAGGGTGCGGGCGAACTTACCATTGTATTCCGGTGTGCCGTAGGCGGGGTCGTTCCTGTCCCAAGGGGAGATATAGACCCCGAACTTGAGGCCGTACTCCTTGCAGGCGGCGGACAGCTCCGCAAGCACGTCCCCCTTGCCATCGCGCCAGCTGCTCTGGGCAACTGTGTGCGTGCTCTCGGGATTGGGCCAGAGGCAGAATCCGTCGTGGTGTTTGGCGGTGATGATGATTCCCTTCATCCCGGCCGCCTTGGCAGTCGCAGCCCACTGACGGCAGTCCAGTTCCGTGGGGGCGAAAAGATCTTCCGCCTCGGTGCCGTGGCCCCATTCCAGGCCGCTGAAGGTGTTGGGGCCGAAGTGCACGAACATATTGTATTCCATTTGCTGCCACTCAAGCTGGGCGGGGGTCGGAACGGCACCGTAAGGCTTGGGCCCGCATCCGGCGAAGACCCCCAGCAGCATAAAAACAGGGAGGATTCTTTTTGTCATACCCAAAGATAGCAATAAGTATCCGGATATTTTCCTATTTTTGTGGATGTATGAGAAAAGTTTTGACTGTCTGCGCGTTAGCGGCCTTGCTATGGTCCTGCGCCAAGGAACCTGAGAACAATACCGAAGAACCCGGAGTGGATCCTCCGACAGGAAACGTGGTAGGCCCTGTCACCCTGTCTGCATCGCTGACCGAGCTTATTGAAGAAGCCGTGCCCGCCTTTGCCGAAGGGGATCAGATCGGCGTTTTCGGCGCAGAGAAAGTCCTTCGCAAACTCACCTTGTCTTCGAAGAAAAACCCGGAAGAGGCGGAGTTTTCGGGAGAGGGAGACTCGATGGGGCCCTATATGGCCGTATATCCTTATAGCGACAGCCTGAAAGCAGATGTGGCAAATCTGACGCTGGAAATTCCCTCCGTGCAGAAATTGACGAATGGAATCATCGCCCCGGGAGCCTGGACCGGAGTGGCCAGGTCCGATGATAAGAATCTCGTTTTCAAGAGCGTCTGCGGCTTTATCTCCTTTAATATCAAGGACTCCGACATCACCAGCATCCTCGTGCAGAGCCTGAACGGAACGGCTCTGGCGGGTAAGGTCAAGGTAAATGCTATTTTTGCAGAAGTGTCCAAGATAGAAGATCCGGTAAGTCAGGTTACGCTGCTTCCCGCGGGAGAAACCTTCGCCCCTGGCAAATACTATATCGGCGTTATTCCAAGCATTATCGGGGATATCCGTGTATCCATCACCCGCAAGACGGATATCAGGAAGGCGTTCAGGACAGATGAAAGTGCCTCGGTGGGGCGCAAGATGATTTACCCGTGGGGAGATGTGGATGCTTCCAAGATGGAGTGGGGGTATTTCATCAATGATTACGCAGATCTCAAAGCATGGCTGGCAGACAAGGATCATTGGGATAAGGACGGCGATGTCGTCACTCTCACGGATGATATCAACATGCATGATGAGCCCTGGACTCCGCTGAGCGACACTTATCCGGGGACCTTCGATGGCGCAGGCCACTGCATCAGCCATGTCAATATCCAGTCCGATGCCCTTGCCAACGTGGGCTTCTTCGCCAAGAATTATGCGAAGGAGATCAAGAACGTTATTTTCGGTTCCGAAGACGGCGAGACCTATGATGGGACATCTGTGATCAGGAATGGTTATAATACTACCAACACAAGTGCCTACTGGAGTTATACCGGAATAGTTACCCTGCCGGCGGCAAATGTTACCAATGTCACCAATTTCATTCCTATAACCGTAACGGCCAACTCCAACCGCAGCAGCCGCGTCGGTGGCATAGCGGGATGGATTACCGGGAAGGTTAATATCTCAAACTGCTGCAACTATGGCTCAATCACCATAGAAGACCATGCGATTACAGATGGTTCTTCGTACAAGTATGTCTGCGCCGGAGGTATCCTTGGAGGATGTAATACCGCTGCGGCGGAAGTAACTGTCGAGAATTGTAAGAATTTCGGCAGGGTTTACAGCAAGAATCATAGCGAATACGGGTTGGGGGGAATTGTCGGACTTATCTATAGCACGACCAGCAGACTTAAGATATATAACTGCTATAATGGTGCGGAAATACGCCAGGAGTATACTGCTACACAAAATGACATTTTCGCTATCGGCGGTATTATCGGGAAAGTCGCCTGTAAGGCTGATGCCGTGATTCCGGAAATATCCGACTGTAAAAACGAGGGAGACGTTTATAGCGAAGCTGTACATCAACACTATGTTGGCGGCATTGCCGGGAATGCCGAAGGCGTCAGCATCAATCAATGCCATAATAAAGGGAAGGTCGAGATCAACCATGAGAAGCAAGCTTCCACACGTTTTCAGAATGCCGGGGGTATTCTGGGTGCTGCGATGACCGGTGGCGGCAACAATGCGGTTACTTATAGCAATAATGAAGGCACTGTAGTTATGACTGTTGCCTCTTCCGGGCACAACAAAACCCCTTCCGCCTCCACCACCTTCTATGGAGTGAATGCCGGTGGAATCGTAGGCATGGCCGGGGCGATGTCTGAACTGAAGGATAACATAAACGCCGGAGCAGTAGAGGCTAGTAACGAATTCACTAACAGTACCTACCCGGCCACCCTTCACGTAGGTGGCATCCTGGGTTATGACTATGGCACCATCGATATTTTTAGTGGTAATGCATTCCATGGAGTAATCAAAGCTTCTATCCACTCCACTTCTGACGTACCTCCTGAATTATATGCAGGTGGTGTTGTCGGCCGGCTCAAAAACTCTATAATGACCAGCGGCACAGGAAAGGGGACTATCTCCACCCTTTCGGATCCTGGAACCAAGTTATATCTCGGCTCTGTCGCAGGCTACAACGACGGCACCATACTTTCCTGCGAATACGGAGGAGTTGTCGGCGCTAATCCAGCTGACAAAAGCAATATAGTGGGCGGCGGCAATCCTCCCCAAAATCAGGGAGACACCCCGGGCGGCCAGGGCGGCACCTTCGCGGTCAGCGAAAGCACCATTACCTTCCCCGGCACGGGCTTCTCGCAAACCATCCTGAATGTATCTGCCGGAGAAAAGGCTGTCACCATCTCCGCCGAAGGCTTGGATTGGCTGAAAACAGAGAGCATCCCCTCCAGCGTGGCGGCAGGCAGGGCGGCAGCCATCCCCATCATCCCCCGTACGGGCAATATCGACGAGCAGCGCAGCGGCACTCTGACCGTCAAGGAGGCTGACGGCGAAACCAGGACCGTGGCCATCAGCCAGGGCACCATCCCTGCCAATGTGGAAGGCTTCCCGGCGCGCTGGGAAATCGCCAAGGGCGTGACTTATACCGAGGGAAATGCGGCCGGCCAGCGCTGGCTCAGGGAGGGCATCGCGGAGACCGTAAAAACGGATGACATCGCCTCCACATCCCCCGGCGTTGGCTACATCTCCGCAGGCAGCACCACCGGCAATAAACTGGTTTATTCCGTGGCACCTTCGGGCACCCAGAACATCAGCATAGGCAACATGGACGAGGGCGACTACATCCAGTTCAGCGTGCCCACCGTCAGCATGCCCGCAGGCACCGACATCGACTTCATGGTCACCATCAACACCAATAATAACAAGACCCCTAAATACTGGCTATTCGAGTATTGGGACGATGGAAAATGGGTATCGCAGCCGCGCTATACAGCCAGCGAGGACTCGAACGTGAAGTATTCCTTAGACGTGTACGACTACGACAGCAAGAACCACCGGACCTATATCACCACCTTCCGCCTGAGCAAGGCTGTCAACAACGCCTTCGTGAAGATGCGCCTGAGGGCGGTGGGCAAGATAAACTGCAGCGGAGGAACTCTGGTGCCGACTCCGAACGCCTATATGAACTTCCCCTGCACCACCTACCGCTCCTGCGAAATAGTGGCCTACCCGGGGATTCCAGCCAAGGAAACCACTCCGGTGAAGATCCTTCAGCTCGGCAATAGCTTTACCTACTATCACGGTTCAGCCTTCAAGCTGAAGCAGATCTGCCGTCAGGAGGGCCACGCGACCGATGTCCGCATCAACGTAAAGGGCTCCCAGGAGTTCGAGCACCATTTGGACGAACTGCCGTTCTCGCAGCGCCTGGTGGCCGAAGGAGGATACGACAAGGCCATCATACAGGACGGATCCTACTTCCACGCCGAATATGGTGCAGGCAGCGCCTCGGTGATCCAGGGGGTGGATGTCAAATATACTCCCGAGCAGATTCTCGCACTCACCAAGAGGATGTCCGCGGCCATCAAGGAGAAGTCCCCGAACAGCAAGGTCATACTTGAAAGCGTATGGTCTTATCCCTACAAGAATGTGGGCAACTATCTGGGATTCGGCAGTTTCGAGGAGTTCGACAAGATGCAGTGGAAGGGGTCCAACGATATTGCGGCGGCCGATCCGAATGTGGATATCGTGTCGCCCATAGGACTCGCCTTCGCCAAAGCCAGAAGCGACTACGGATTCAACAGCAGCTACAACTGGCTGCTCTACACCGACAATTACCACCCCAACCGCTATGGTTCCTACCTGAAGGCCTGCGTGAACTACCTTATCCTTTTCGGCGAGCCGTTCGGGGACAACCCTGCGGATTGCGAAATCCCCCACGACATTGCGGTCAGACTCCGCCAGGCAGCAACTGAAATAGTCTTTGGAAAGCAATGAAAAAACTGATCCTCTCCCTTTTTGTTTTCTGCAGCCTTCAGGCAGGCGCACAGGTCTGGCACGATGCCGCAGATATGCACGTGTTTGGCAAGGCCGTCGAGAATACCTACGGCCATTATGTCCGCTTCCCGGAAGATATCGATGCCAAGGCCCGCAAAGATTTGAAATATCTGGGCCAGGATGCCGCCGGGCTATATGTGCAGTTCAGCACCGATTCACCCGTGGTGCACGTGCGCTGGACTTCCGTCAAGAAACTCACCATGTCCCACATGGCATCGGTAGGGTCCCGCGGTGTGGACCTCTATGCGAAGATAGGTAACGGCTGGCGTTTCGTAGGGAGCGCCAGGCCCGCTCTGGACTATAACGAGACCACCCGCGTCCTGATCAAGGGCATGGACCCGGGCATGAAGGAATTCCGGATGTATCTTTCGCTCTACGATGGCATCTCTTCCCTAGAAATAGGGGTTGAGGAAGGGGCAGGATTCAGCCCCGCAGAAGCCGGCACCCGCAAGGCCCCGGTGGTGATGTATGGCACCAGCATACTCCAGGGGGGATGCGTCACCCGCCCCGGGATGGCCGCCACCAACATACTCGGCCGCTGGCTGGGCAGGGAGGTGGTGAATCTGGGCTTCAGCGGCAACGCCCGTCTGGACCCGGAGATATCGGAACTGATGGCAAGGGTGGTGAATCCTGCCGTGTTCGTGCTGGACAACGTGCCGAATGACACGCCGGAGCTGATTATGGAAAGGATGGAGCCTTTCGTGAAGACCCTGAGGGATGCCCACCCGGACGTGCCGATAGTATTCGTGGAGCAGGCGCCCTATTCCCAGGATGCGCTGAGTTCCTCATCTACCGAAAGTGTCCGCTTGAAAAACGAGGCACAGCATACCATGTACAAGCGCTTGAAGGCCGCCGGCTACAAGAAACTGTATTATGTGTCCGGGAAGAAGCTCATCGGCACCGACGGCGAGGCTACGGTAGACTATGTCCACCACACCGATTTAGGCGCCTTGCGCTATTCGGAAGTGCTTTATCCCCTACTGAAAAAGCTCTGCAAGTAGGGGGCTTTTCTTCTCATACAGATTCAGGACGAGTTCCCCGAAGAGGGTGTTCGCCCAGGCGAACCAGCTGCGTGTGTAGCGGGTGGCGTCGTCTTTCCAGAAGGCCTCGTGCATGAATCCGGTGCCGGCATCGGTCGCCAGGAGAGTACGAAGGCAGGCGGCGATTTCGGCATCGTCGGTGGAGGTCAACGCCTGCATTATGATACTCATCGGCCATATCCATCCATAGCCGACATGGGGGCCGCCTACGCCGCTTCCGGCCTTGCCGCTGAAGAAGCAGGGGTTGCTTTCACTCAGGACGAAACGGCGGGTATTCCGCCACACCGGATCATCCGCGGGGACGCACTCCAGATAGGGCAGCGACAGCAGGTTGGGCACGTTGGCATCGTCCATCAGCATGGCACCTCCGAAACCATCCACCTCATAGGCATAGATGCGGCCGAAGTCCGGGTGCTCCACCACCGCATATTTGCGCAGCGCCGACTCTACCTCGTCTGCCAGATCCCGGCACTCGCGGGCAAGTTTACGCTCGCGGCAGACCTGCTCCAGAATCTCCGCCGCCTTGCGTAAGGTGCTGACTGCAAAGAAGTTGGATGGCACGAGAAACTCCAGCACCGTGGCATCGTCCGAAGGGCGGAAAGAGGATGCTATCAAGCCGCAAGGCTTCACCGGGGCGCCGCGTCCGTCCCAGCCCTTGGTGTCGAAAGCCCTGTCGGTATTGCGGGAGAAGCGGTAGGGCCCGGGGCCGTCGTAACGCTGCTGCTCGCGGAAAGTGCGGAGCACCGCCTTCACGGCATCCTTCCAGCTCTTTCCGAAGACCGATTCATCCCCGGTGGCCTTCCAATAACCATAGGCCAGGCGCAGCACATAGCAGGGGGAATCCACCTCCCACTTGCGCTCGTGCAGCCAGTCGTTCATCTGGGTATGGTCGCTCGCCCAGGCACTGCCGGTGGGACCTTTGTTGAAAGCGTTAGCGTAGGGGTCGATATTCAGGCAACTGAACTGCCTAAGCAGCACGCCCGCGATCATCTTCCGTAGGGCATCGTCCCCGGCGGCCAGGCGCAAATAGGGCCAGACCTGCGCGCCGGAATCCCTCAACCACATCGCGCGGATGTCCCCGGTGATGACGAAGGTGTCCGGGGTGCCGTCTTCTTCGCTGTATTCGACGGTGGTGTCGATGGTGTTGGGAAAGCAGTTTGCGAACATCCAGGCGAGTTTCGGGTCCGCGATGGAGGAGCAGACCTCGCTTATGGTTTTCTCCACTGCCTCGGAACGGAAACTGCGGTTTTCGGGGGCCGGCCGGCAGGAGCTATATTCCTGCGCCCTGCCGCATTGGCAGGCAAGAATGGCGGCGATGAGTATTATGAGCTGTTTCTTCATTTCTACAAAGTTATTATTTTTCTCCTTATCTTTGTAGATGATGAAAGACCGGAAAACTCAAATCATCGATATCATCCACCGGGAAGTGAAACCCGCCCTGGGCTGCACGGAACCCATCGCCGTGGCTCTGGCCGTGGCAAAAGCGGTGGAAATCATCACGGATAACTGCCCTTGCATCTGCCCCGATGGCTGGCGCCTGAAGGCCGGTTTTTCCATCGACGTGGCGGTGAGCGGCAATATCCTCAAGAACGGGATGGGCGTCGGAATTCCCGGCACCGGGATGGTCGGCCTGCCTGTGGCCGCCGCCCTGGGAGCCGTCTGCGGAGAATCTGCCCGCGGGCTCGAGGTCCTGTCCGCACTCGACGACGCGGCGGTAGCACGCGCCAAGGAACTGGTGGCCGGAGGGATGGTGCACATCCACGTGGCCCCCACGGACCGTCTGCTCTACGTCAAGGCGACGGTGTCGGTGGATGGAGGCACGGCGGCCAGCGCCGAAGTGGATCCTCACGCATACGCGGTGATCGAGGACGACCACGACCGCATTGTGGAAACGAGTTTCGCGGACAAGATCCTGATGAGTTCCGAATCCGGCGCGGCGGCGGCAGACAGGGAGAACGACGATTACGGCCTGACCGTGCGGGAGATCTACGATTTTGCAAGCAGCGTCCCTTTCGAAGACATAGCGTTCATCCTGGAAGACCGCACCCTCAACCTCGCCCTTGCGCAGGAAGGTCTGAAGGGCGATTACGGACTCAAGGTCGGCAAGGCCATACGCGAGAATCAGAAAGAGGTTTTCGGCGATGATTTCATGAGCTACGCCATGGGCTTGACTGCGGCGGCATCGGATGCCCGTATGGCGGGGTCCACCCTGCCGGCGATGTCCAACAGCGGCAGCGGAAACCAGGGCATCACCGTCAGCATCCCCGTCATTGCCTACGCAATGAAATATGGGGTGGACGATGAAAGACTGGCCCGGGCGCTGATTCTGAGCAACCTGGTTGCCATCCATATCAAGAGCTACCTCGGCAAACTTTCTGCCCTGTGCGGCTGCGTGGTGGCTTCCACCGGATCTGCCTGCGGCATAGTATGGCTGCAGGGCGGGAGCTACGAGCAGGTTTGCTATGCCATCAAGAACATGGCCGGCAACATCACCGGAATGCTTTGCGACGGGGCGAAGGTCGGCTGCGCGATGAAGGTGGCCTCCGGAGTGTCCTGCGCGGTGCAGTCGGCCGTCCTGGCCATGCGAGGCACCTGCATCCCCTCCACCGACGGAATCATCGACGACTGCGTGGAGAAGACCATACGGAACCTGGGAGCCATAGGGTCTTCCGGCATGAAAACCGCAGACTCCATGATCCTGGATATAATGCTCTGCAAATAGGGCTATTTACGGCGGCCCTTCTTTTCGAGGTATTTTATGAGCATCTCGGGCCTGTCGGTCTGTATGATCGATGTGCCGAGATCGAGGATTACGTCGTAGATTTCGGCAGGATTGCCGGCTTCGAAGGCTGAGTTGTCGTCGTACCCGCCGTTGAGCGAAGGCCAGAGGGTGTTGACCCAGAGCTTGGAGCCGGTCTCGACCACCTTCTTGCAGCAGTCGCGGACGGTGTCGTTCAACTCGGCGAAGCAGACTTCATATGCGAGCGGCACTTCCCCGGCTTCCATATACTGATTGAAGAGGTCGGCCCCTTTGGGATAGAGGATGTCGATGATGGGCATATACATCATATTATGCTCATATTCAGCCGTTTTCGCGTTTACTTCTGCAAGGGTCTTCTTGCCTTTGATGAGTATCTGGTCGGTCACGCCGAGTTCCTCGGTAATGGCGATCACCTGGTCGTAGTACTGGTAACCCTGGTCGATATTCACGCATATCCTGTCTTTGCAGACCTCGAGCGCCTCCCTGAGGGTGGGCATCTTGTGGGGAGACTTGACTCCGTGCGCGTAGCGAAGGTTGAATCCTTTGAGGGAGTCGAGGGTCATAGTGGAGATGAGACCCTTTCCGGTGGTGGTGCGGTTGGCCGTGGCGTCGTGGCTAAGCACCAGCACGCTGTCGCTGGTCATCTTAAGGTCGATTTCCACAATATCCACGCCCATTCGAATGACGGATTCGATGGCGGGAATGGAGTTCTCGGGATAGTTGCGCCAGTCGCCGCGGTGAGCGACCACGACCACATACTTCGAGTTGGGGTCGTGCATTTCCGCAACTACTTTTTCAGCCTTGTTGGCATACTTGGGGCCGCAGGCTGCCGATACCAGGGCAGCGATGGCCAGAAGGAGGAATTGATACCTTTTCATATCGTTACAAGATTACTTTGGCTACTACGGGAAGATGGTCGGAGGGATAGTGACCGTCGAACAGGTCGGGCAGGGAGCTGAAGCTTTTGAGTTCCACCTCTCCGCTATAGAAAATGAAATCATAGGGCCGCGAGTTGGCTCCGTTCAGGTTGCGGGACGGGTCGAAGGCCTGGTAGGTGCCCTTGGGGCCTGTGCGGGTGCCCATCTCCTCCGCAACACGGAAAGAATCCTTATACACCGCGCGGAAGGCCTTCAGGGCGGCTTCTTCGTCGGAAGCCGGGTTCATGTCCCCCACTACGAAAAGGGGCTTGCCATCCGCCGCCAGGGCATTCATCCTTTCGATTATCAGCTGGGCGGACTTTTCCCGGACACCGGAATAATCATTCCCGTTGTTGTTCACTTCCAGGTGGGTGGCGAGATAGTAGAACTGTTTGTGGGATTCCTTTTCTTCCAGCAGGACCCAGGCAGCCACGCGCTTACGTGTCATGCCGCCCCAGTTGAGGGAGTTGGACGGGGTGTCCGGAGTGTCCGAGAGCCAGAAACGGTTCCAGTCCAGAAGCTCGAACCTGCTGGTCTTGAAGGCAACGCCCACCGCCTCTCCGGAAACGCCGTTATCCCTTCCGACGAAGTAGAAAGTATAGTCCGGAAGCAGTTCCTTGAGGTCTTTCTGCTGATTATAAAGCACTTCCTGAAGCCCGAAGACATCGAAGTCGTGATTCGTCACTATCGCAGCGCAGTTCGCCTTGCGCGCCTGCCAGTCCTTGTAGTCGGTGTCGTCGCTGGTGTCCAGACGGATATTGAAACTGCCCACGTTCAACTCTGCATAAACCGGTTCGGGCGGCTGCTCCGGAGTGGGGGCTTCCTTTTTGCCGCAAGCCACGGCCAGGCCGAGCATCAAGTAAATGGAGTACTTTTTCATAGTTATTTGTCAAAGTTTCTGGAGGCGAAAGGAAGCGATAGACGCAGGGCGAGATGCCAGTATTCCCAATTGTGCACGCCGTTGCGGACGCGGAGTTCGCTGTGCACGCCGGCCTTGCGCATCTTCATATGGAATTCGTAATTCAGATGGAGGAGGAAGTCGTCGTCGCCGCAATCGATGAACCAGGCCACGGTGCGCAGCTTCCCGAGGGTCGCCTCGTCGGCATTGTCCAGGAAATCCAGCGCGGAATGTTCCTTGACCGCCTCGCGCACATAGTAGAGCTTGTCTATCTCACCCACCGTACGCTTGAGTTCGTCGTTCTTGTTGTCGAGCCAGGCGCTCATGGCATAGCAGCTGGAGAACATGTCCGGATGCCTCTGTGCGTAGACTGCACTTCCGCCACCGCCCATGGAAAGGCCCATGACTGCACGGCGGCCCTTGCTTCCGCCACAGCGGTATTTCTTTTCGACGGAGGGCAGCAGCTCTCCGAAGAAGAAATCTTCATAGTTCCAGCCGGGCATGTTGAAATAGCCGTTCCAGGTGTTGTGTATATCGGGGCCGCCCGCATTTGGCATGATCACCACCATTGGCACGATCTCTCCGGAGCGGGTAAGTTCGTCGGTCACCGTCTGCATGCGGCCGCGTTTTTCCCAGGCGGTATAGTTGTCGCTGAGCCCATGCAGGAGATAAACCACGGGATAACTGGCCTTGGACTTTTCGAAACCGTCCGGCAGATATACATTGAATGCCACCGTCTCTTTCAGCACTTTGCTGTATAGGGAATCGGTGACTATCTTCCCTGCGCGAAGGGGCAGGAACGCAAGCGCCATCAAGGCGGCGAGAGCAAACTTTTTCATTTCTTTCCGGCAATGTATTTCATCAGCAGCAGATGCGCGGGTGCTGCCATCCCGCCATGGTCGAAGCCGTCTTCTTCGCAAAAGACGATATCCTTATGGCCGACGAGTTTCATCATCTCCACGAAATATGCATTCTCTTCGTATCGGCGGTAGAGTTCTATGTCGCGGCCGCCGGTGATCACAAGGAAAGGCGGCGCGTCGGGACGTATATGATAAAGGGGCGCGAGTTCGTCGATCACGGGCCGGGTGGCCGGTATGCCGCGGGCGGCGCGCTCGGTGAAGTGCGTAATCATCTGCCCGCTGTAAGGCACGATGGCAGCCATCCTGTCGGCATCTACCCCGTATTTGGCGAGCCAGTGCTTGTCGAGACCCAGCATGGCGACCAGATATCCGCCCGCAGAGTGACCTGCAAGGTATATTTTATCCGGAGATCCGCCATACTTCGAGATGTTCTTCACAACCCAGGCGACAGCCGCGGCGGCATCGTCGATAATCTCGCTCACCTGCGCTTCGGGGTAGAGGCGGTATCCGGCAGCCACCACTACATAATCCTTGGCCAGAAGCTCCTGCGGCGTATGTTTCTGTCCACCGGTCAGGCCTCCGCCATGGAACCAGACGATCACCGGGCGGTCCTCAGCCTTCTTTACATAGCTGACATCCAGCCTGCAACGGGGGGAAAGCTCTTCGTCGCGGTAGGAAATGCCGCGGTCGTGCTTGTATTTTTGCGCCGATGCCGGCAGTACGGCCAGCAGCGCCAGCGCGAGTATCAGTAGCCTTTTCATTGGTCGTATTGGTCGTCGATGTTATGGATGGATTGCTGCCGGTTTTGTTCCGCCTCCCGCAGGATGCGGTCCCGTGTGGATTTGAAGAGGCGGTAGCAGAACCAGATAAGGAGTATTGTTATAAGTCCGGAATAGGCCGGGGAGAGTTCGGCGGAGAAGGCCAGCGTGTCGTAGATGCCATGCAGCAGCACGGGGAAGAGCCAGACCTTGATGCGGTCGAATTCCGTTATCTTTCGGGAATCGAAGTGGTTGCGGGAGAAATAGTAGCCCATCACTATGGCGAATGCGAAGTGCCCGGGGACTGCGAAAATCGCGCGGGTGACGCTGACCTGGAACCATCCGGCCCCGGCCGAGACCACATACATCAGATTCTCCAGGCAGGCAAAGCCAAGGCCCACCGCTGCGGCATAGACCATTCCGTCGTAACGCTCGTCGAACTCCGGGCTGTGACGCAGCAACAGCCAGAGCATCAGCAACTTGGCGGATTCCTCCGGGATTGCCGCCCCGAAGAAGGATGTCTGGAGGGCTTCAGCAAAGGAAGATGGCTGATTGACGAAGAGACCAAGCTTCATCAGCGGGCCGGATATCAGCGTCGACACGAATACGGAAAGGCATCCATAGAAGAAGCCCTTGTATATCATTCGTTTAGGCTCCGGATTGAAGTCCTTGCTGTACACATAATACAGCAGGAGGATTCCCGGAACTATGGCTGCAGCGAGTATAATCCACATAGTCTCACAAATTTAACAATTAATTCAGAGTCTTGGCAATCTTTTCTATATTGAGGCTTCTGG
>CAMJJO010000009.1 GCA_946406095.1 uncultured Bacteroidales bacterium
GCCATCTCCGGGAAATTGTGGTACTGGGGGAACTTGCTGTATCCTCCTTTATAATAAATGGGGGCCTTGTCCTTATAGCCGTATTCGGTGACGGGTTGGGAGAAACTAATTGCGAAGTAGGTGTAATTCGTTCTTGCCCAGCCGTTTGTGATACGGTATCCGGTTATCAGGGTGGGAGAAACCACGCGGACCTCTGCCCAAAGGGTCTTGCCGTCATAATTGTAGATGCCGTGGTCGAGGTCCAGCACCAGATGGCCTCCGGCGGAGGGGAAGGTGTAGCGGTGCACGCCAACCCGCTGGGTGGCGGTCAGTTCCGCCTTGATGCCGGAGTCCGCGAGGGTGACTTCGTAATGCCCTGCACCGGCGGATTCGGTGCTGTGGCTGAAGCGCTGGCGGTATCCCGCATCGGGATCCTCTGCAGTGCCGGGAACCAGTTTCACCTCGCCCATGCCGGGCATGATGAGGATGTCTCCCAGGTCGGAGTGGCCGGTGCCGCTGAAATGGGTGTGGCTGAAGCCGACTATGGTGCTGTCGTCGTACTGGTAGCCGGCGCAATATTCATAGGTGCGCGGCTGATACTTGCCCTTGATGTTGTGGGGAATCATGTCGGTGTCCGGGCTGAGCTGCACGCCCCCGAAGGGGACGCATGCTCCGGGGAAGGTGTGCCCCATGCCGGCGGTGCCGATGAAAGGGTCGACGAATTGAGTTTTTTGTGCGTAAAGACTGAAAGTCAGGCAGATAAACGCCGTGGTTACTAAGATTCGTGTTTTCATATTTCAAAGATAAGGATTTTTTTATTAGAAAAATTGCTAACTTTAACGGATTATTGACAATAAAACTTATTCTGATGAAAAGATTCATCCATTTGCTTATTCTCTCTGCGGCATTGCTTGCCGCCGGTTGTTCCGAGTATGACGACAGCGCCATCCTTTCCCGTCTGGAAAAACTTGAAAAGGATGTCGCGGGCCTCAAGTCGGATCTGGCGCGTGCCAACAGCGACATCGACGCCCTTCGCACCCTGATCGAGGTGGTTCAGCAGAACCAGCTCAAGCCCGGGGACGTGGTCAGCGTCACCAGCGTCAAACAGGTGGAGAAAGACGGCGTGAGCGGCTGGCAGATCAGCTTCTCGGACGGGCGTGAGCCCATCACCATCTGGAATGGAAAGGATTCCTCCGCGCCCGTGATAGGCGTCACCACAATAGGCGGCGTTCTCTACTGGACCCTTGACGGCGTGCCGATGGTAGACCCTGCCACCGGGCAGAAACTTCCCGTGAGCGGCACCGACGGCATCACTCCCAAACTCAAGATCGAAGATGGATACTGGTATGTGTCGTATGACGGAGAGGAAAGCTGGGTCAAGCTGAGCAAGGCAACTGCAGGTTCTGGAGGCGTAGCGTTCAGAAGCGTCGAAGTGGTGGACGGGAATGTGGTCTTCACCCTTACCGACGGCACCGTATACACGATTCCTCTCATCAGCGTCGAGAAGACCTCTGCCTTCGACGAAAACGATATAGTCCTCTCGATGGGAGCAATCAGCGACGTGCATATCGGCAACGGATATGGCTCCGAGGCCAAGTTCACATCCGCCCTCAACCAGTTGAAGATGAGGGCCGCCGAGCATGATGCCAACGGGCTGGATGCTCTTGTCATAGTGGGAGACCTCGTGAATACCACGAATACCGGGCAGATATCTACTTTGAAGACCCTTTACGAACAGGTGTTCAATCCGGTCAATGTGCCTATGATCTACACGATCGGCAATCACGAGATGAATCCCGGATGCAACTGGTCCATCAACACCGTTACCCAGAATGCGGTTTTCCGCGATATCCTTGGGGATAATTACTTCCTCACCGACCAGGACCAGACTTCCCGTATCAATTTCGAATGCAGGGACTGCAAAGTGGGGGATTATCACATCCTCTGCATCACCCCCAATGGCCCGAATCCCGTTGTGTACGATGCCCAGGCCCTCACATGGCTGAATGCCCGCCTCAAGGCCATCACCGAAGCGGATCCCGACCGTTACGTGCTGCTGGCGACCCATCCTATGATTTATCACACCGTATATGGTAGCGAACTGGGCACCTACTGGTACACCTCGCAGCTGACCCCGATTCTCGAAGGTTATCCGCAGGTGGTTACTTTCGGCGGCCACCTTCACTTCCCCCTGAACGATCCGCGCAGCATCTGGCAGGGTGCATTCACCTCTCTCGGATGCGGATCTACCAGCTACATGGCGTTCGAGGGCGGAGCCTACGAAAACAAGAAGAGCGCAACCGTGCTGAATGATGCCGGAGAGTTCTCCGAAGGCCTTCTGGTGCAGTTCGACCGCAGCGGCAACGCCCGCTTCACCCGAATGGATTTCTATCGCTCCGCCGCCATTGGCAAGCCTTGGATAATCGATGCTCCCAAGGGGGACAAGTCGCATCTGGCCACCTATGACCATGTCGCTCTCGCGGCTGCGAACAAGGCTCCCGTCCTTTCGACGGTGTCTTACGACAACGGCGTGGTGACCTTCGCCGCCGGAACCGACGACGAGTTCGTCCACCATTACGACATTACCATAAAGAACGCCGGCGGAACCACAGTCGCAACCAAGAAGATAATGTCTGATTTCTACCGTGCGCCGCAAACCTCCATGATGAAGGACAGCTACAGCGTCAGTTTCGACAGCCTGGGCGATGGAGACTATACCGTGAGCGTGGTAGGCACCGATTCCTGGGGCGCCGAAAGCGAAGCCGTGAGCAAGGCTTTCACCATAGAGAACAACAATGTGGATGATGTTACCCCTTATCTAGGCACCTATACTCTCAATTCCAAGATATTCGAGCAGGGGCAGGCAACCATCCTGGACGGAACCATAGACATTACCTTGAGTGCTTCCGGAAAGACCCCCAACAACATAAATATCAGCGGGCTGTATCAGAACGCGGTGCTTCCGGCAAGGCTCTCGGTAGATTCCGTCACCGGCGACGTGATTCTTGGCCTGTATTTCGACGGAGCAAAGGGGCAGGCGCTTACCACTCCTGTCGAACAGGACGACACGAGCTATGGTTATGTAGCCTTCCTCCCCGGCCTCGGAACCGGATTCGTCAGCGGTACTTACAACTTCATCCCTTGCCCGATCACTTCGACTGCCAACTACGTATGGTGGTGGGGGAGCGTCTCCAACGACAAGACCAAGATCACGTTCAATACCGCAAACAAGCAGGCACTGAAAAACGGCACCACCAATTACTATATCATTGCCATCAGCTGCGTGCTGTCCAAGACAGAGGATCTTTCGGCAAGCAATTTTGCTTCCACCTGGAACAAGGTCTACCAGGCCAATCCGAACAACAATATCACCAACGGAATGACATTCACAAAGAAATAATATGATTGCAACGATTCTCAGTTTAGTAATGGCGTCGGCTCTGGCTGCGGCCCCCGGCGATGTAAAGGAAGGAATCCAGGGCTACGTGCCCACCGCGGAGGCGGCTGCCGCCAAAGAGCAGTTCCGCGACGACAAGTTCGGCGTATTCATCCACTGGGGCGTGTACTCTATGCTCGCCCGCGGCGAATGGGTGATGTTCAACGAGAAGATCCCCTATAAGGAATACTCCAAACTTCCCGGCGGATTCTATCCTTCGAAGTTCGATGCCGACCGCTGGGTGGCGCAGATCAAGGCCTCCGGCGCCAAGTACATCACCATCACCTCCCGCCATCACGACGGATTCTCGATGTTCGACACCAAGGCTTCGGACTACGACATAATCGACGCTTCCCCTTTCAAGAGGGATGTGCTCAAGGAACTTGCCGATGCCTGCCACCGCCAGGGAATCAAGCTGAACTTCTACTATTCCCTGCTGGACTGGGGCCGGGACGACTATCCCCGCGATCCCGCCATCGCCCATACCGATAAGGAAAGGGAGATGTATGCCAAGTACCTGGACTTCATGTGCGCCCAGATAACCGAGCTCCTCACCAACTACGGCCCCATCGGCTGCATCTGGTTCGACGGCGACTGGGCAAAGATCAAGAAGCCCGCACCCGGCGAGCAGATCAAGATAGATTTCGACTGGGGATACGAGCGCATCTACAGCCTCATCCACAGCCTGCAGCCCTCCTGCCTGGTGGGTAACAACCATCACCGCGTGCCCATTCCCGGGGAGGATATCCAGATCTTCGAACGCGATATCCCGGGAGAGAACCAGGCCGGCTACGGCCGCACCAGCCACGTCAGCACCGAACTGGCACTGGAAACCTGCAAGACACTGAACAAGAGTTGGGGATACGACATTAAGGACGAGAACTGGAAGTCCGTTCCCGAACTCATCCGCATACTCCTTGCCACCTCCGGCCGCAACGCCAACCTTCTGCTGAACGTAGGCCCCCAGCCGGACGGATGCATCCCCGAAGAGAGCGTCGTACGCCTCGCGGAGATGGGTAAGTGGCTGAGTGCCAATGGCGAAACCATTTTCGGCACTCGCGCCACCATGCTGAAGCCCCAGCCCTGGGGAGTGCTCACTCACAAGGAAGGCAAGATTTATCTGCACGTTATGGAGGCCCCGGAAGGCGGCGTCATCACCCTGCCCTTCAAGCTCAAGGCAAAGAAGGTGAAGGAGTTTGCCACCGGCGCTCCTCTCAAGTTCAAGAAAACGAAGAAGGACTTCACGGTTACCGTTCCTTCAGGTATCGACTGCACCATCGATTACATCATAGAGATCGATCTATGAGAAGGATAGGGCTCCTGCTGATTCCGCTCCTGCTTGCATTTTCGTGCGGGCAGGAGCCGGCGTTTCAGAACGGCCTGGACCCCACCGCCACTCCGCTGGTGAGCGTGGATCCCTATTTCTCGCTCTGGTCCTTCGGCAAGGAGCTCAATGCCGACGTCACCCGTCACTGGACAGGCCGCAAGCAACCGGTTCTGGCGGCATTGAGGGTGGATGGTAAGGTGTACCGGGTGCTGGGGTGCGAAAACGCCAGGCTCGGAGTGCCGGAAGGCCGTAAACGGCCGCATCTGGAACCGGATTCCAGCTACCTTTATCGCGGGCCGGAAGTCTTTGTGGATGCGGCTGTGCAGACTGGGCATAACGTTCTGCCCACCAGAAGCTTATATAGCTTCGACTGCGGGCCGGTCGAGCTCCGGCTTACCTTTACCTCTCCGCTTCTGCCGGGCAGGCTGGAGTTGCTGTCGCGCCCTGTAGGGTACGCCGCATTCGACGTCTCATCGAAGGACGGCCGCCCGCATGAGGTGCAACTGTATTTCGAGGCATCTCCCCGCCTGGCGATGAACTTCTATATGGTGCCGATGAAACTCGAGACAGGCTCCGCGGACGGGGTGGATTTCGCCCGCGCCGGAACCGTCTCGCAGGATGTGCTCGGCCGCGCAGCAGACGATATCCGCATAGACTGGGGATGGTTCTATCTGGCATCTGCCGGGAATAAAGGGCAAGTGGCTGTGGTTGAGGGAGTTCCGGCGCGCGAAGCATTCGCTGCAAACGGCACTCTGGCTGCCCGGCAGGGGAATCTTACGACTCCGGATTTCGTGCAGGATGATCTGGCGCTGGCCTGCACCTGCGACTTTGGCAAGGCCGTCCGCAACGGCAGCCGCACCATCCTCCTGGCATACGACGACATCTACTCCATAAACTACCTCGGGCAGCCCCTGAGGCCATATTGGAACCGCTCCGGGAGTAATACCATCACCCGGGAGATCGCTGCCGCCGCCGCTCAGGAGAGGAAGGTCGGCAGGCTCTGCGCATCCTTCGACAAAGCGCTGCTGAAGGAGGCTCTGGAGGCCGGAGGAAAGGAGTACGCGGACCTCTGCGCCGCCGTCTTCCGCCAGGCCATCGCCGCGCACAAGCTGGTCGAGGGGCCGGACGGGGAACTGTTCTTCTTCTCGAAAGAGAACTTCTCCAACGGCAGCATAGGCACCGTGGACGTATCCTATCCTTCCGTGCCGCTGCTGTTGCTCTATAACAACGAACTCGCAAAGGGCCTGCTGAACCACATATACCGCTATGCTGAAAGCGATGCCTGGCCGAATGACTGGGCTCCGCACGATGTGGGAAGATATCCGCAGGCGCTGGGGCAGAACTACGGCAATACCATGCCTCTGGAGGAGTGCGGGAACATGCTGCTGCTGACCGCGGCGGTGGTGGCCGAAGACGGCGATGCCAGCTACGCCTCCAGGCATTGGGAGACGCTCAGCAAGTGGGCTGCGTATGCACTCGCGCACGGGCAACACCCTGAAAATCAGCTCTGTACCGATGACTTCGCCGGACGCCTGGCGAACAATGCCAACCTCTCCGCAAAGGCGATTCTGGGGGTGGCTGCCTATGGCAAGATGGCTGCGATGCTTGGGAAGGACGGCATTGCATCGTTCTACCTGGACTCTGCCGCCCGTATGGCTTCCATCTGGAAAGAAGAGGCCTTCGACGGGGACCACTACCGGCTCTCGTTCGACACCCCCGACACCTGGAGCCTGAAATACAATCTGGTCTGGGACAAACTCCTGGGCCTGAACATCTTCGATCCTGCCATCATGGAGGCGGAGATCCCGTATTATCTTGGCAAAGAGAACCTATACGGCGTCCCTCTGGACTGCCGTGCCGGCTATACCAAGACGGACTGGGTGATGTGGGTGGCTTCGATGGCTCCGGACATGGAGACTTTCCAGCGCTTCGTGCATCCCCTGTACCGTTTCTACACCGATTCCGTTCTGCCCGGCCCGCTGAGCGACTGGACGGAAACCGAAACCCCGCGCTCTCACCAGATGCGCGGACGCTCCGTCATCGGCGGATTCTATATGAAAATGTATACCGACAGAATTAAAGACAAACGACCCTGATATGAAAAAGACGATCGCTCTCCTCAGTGCCCTGGCACTCTCCTGCGCCATCTACGCAGCGGCCCCCGTGAACTATCAGAACGACCTGCGCGCGCCCGCATATCCGCTGGTGACCGTGGATCCGTACTTCTCCGTATGGAGTTTCACCGACGAGGTGAATGAAGATATGACCCGCCACTGGAGCGGCCGCAAGCAGCCTATGCTGGCCGCTGTCCGGGTGGATGGGGTGACCTACCGCCTTCTGGGCAGCGAAAAGCAGGTCCCGGACCCGATGTTCGGCCGCAAGCCCCATCCCCAGCCGGATGATCCGTTGTATTTCCAGCAGGGCACGGAGGTCTTCACCACACCTGCCCGGCAGATATCTGTGAATGTGCTTCCGACCAGCACCAACTATGAGTTCGAGTGCGGCCCGGTGAAGGTGAAGATGCGCTTTGTCTCCACCCTCCTGCTGGACGACCTCGACCTCCTCTCCCGCCCGGTCAACTATGTGAGTTTCAGCGCGGAGCCCGTCGACAAGAAAAAGCATTCAGTGGAGTTCTACTTCGAGGCTTCACCGCGTCTGGCGGTGGATCTGGAGGTTGTGCCGGTGGTGCTTGAGAGCGGATCCGCCGATGGCGTGAAGTACCTGCGCACAGGCACCCTGGAGCAGAAGGTGCTCGAGAAGAGGGGAGATGACGTCCGCATCGACTGGGGCTATTTCTATATGGCTCCCGTGTCCGGCAAGGGCGCTTTGAGCGTGGTGCGTGCCGAGAGTGCAAGGATGGTGTTCGCATCTTCCGGAAAACTGGATACCAAAGCCTACGGCAAGGGTAAGGCGGTGCATTCGAATAACTTCGTGAACGACGATGTCGCACTTGCCTGGTGCTTCGATATGAAGAAGATAAAGAAGGCGACCGAAGAGGTGCTGATGCTGGCATACGATGACGTGCAGTCCGTCAAGTTCCTTGGCAGGCCGATGAATCCTTACTGGAACCGCGACGGCAAGAATACCATCACGAAGGAGATGCAGAAGGCGGCGAAACTCTGGCCCAAACTGCAGGATCGCCTGAATATATTTGACTCTCAATTGATTAAAGAGGCCACCGAATCCGGCGGCAAGGAATACGCCGACCTGCTCTCGCTCGCCTACAGGCAGGCGGTTTCCGCCCACAAGCTGGTGCAGGCCGAGAACGGCAACCTCTACTTCATCTCCAAGGAGAACTTCTCCAACGGATGCGCCGGCACCGTGGACGTGACCTATCCGTCCATCCCCCTGTTCCTGAGGTACAACACGGAGATTGCCAAAGCGCTGGTGAATTTCATTTTTGATTACGCCGAAAGCGCCAAATGGAACAAAGTCTGGGCTCCCCACGATGTGGGTCAGTATCCCGATGCATACGGCCAGCACTATGGCAACTGGATGCCTCTGGAGGAGAGCGGCAATATGCTTCTTCTTACTGCAGCCATCCTGAAGCAGAGCCCCGATGCCAGCTTTGCGCAGAAACACTGGGTTTCGCTCACCAAATGGGCCCTGTATGCCCTTCAGAACGGGCAGAATCCCGAGAATCAGCTCTGCACCGACGACTTCGCCGGCAAACTTGCATACAATGTGAACCTGAGTGCCAAGTCCATTCTGGGAGTGGCCGCATACGCCAAGATGGCCCGCCAGCTGGGCAGGGTGGACGAAGCCAGGGCTTTCCAGGAATTCGCCATCAGCATGGCAGCCTCCTGGAAGGAGCGCGCTTTTGAAAATGATCACTTCCGCCTGACCTTTGACGGAGAAGGAACCTGGAGCCAGAAGTACAATCTTATCTGGGACAAGGCCCTCGGTCTCAATGTCTTCGAGGAAGAGATCGTGCCTATGGAACTGGAGTATTACAAGAAGCAGATGAATGAGTACGGCCTGCCTCTGGACAGCCGTCGTCAGTATTCAAAGACCGACTGGCAGCTCTGGACCGGTGCCATGTGCGGCAGTGTGGATGACTTCCGCCAGTTCCTGCTTCCTGTCTACAAGTATTACAACGTGACTCCGGACCGTGTTCCTCTGGGTGACTGGGTCAATACCGATCAGCCTACATTCAATGCGATGCAAGCCCGCTCGGTGGTCGGCGGCTTCTTCATGAAGTTGTACCTGGATCATCCAGTGAGTCCGCTCGCCGCTTCAAAGAAGAAGTAAAAAAAGATTGGCTCAATCGAGCCAATCTTTTTCGTTTACCGGCCAATCGTCTGTCCTGAACGGACCGGCGGGGATGCCGAAGTTATTATACAAGCCACCGACACACCAGTTGCGCCAGCAATAGCGGATGGCGACGGGCTCGGGGACGGCGTCACTCCAAACCACCACGACCGTACCGCGCTTGGGATCGCGCATTGCCTTGGCGGGAAGGAACTTGCGGTCGGGGCCGGCAATCTCGAAACCGGGAATCTCTGCACCCATAGGGGAGAGCCCGAGGCCGTCCACCTTCATCTCCACGAAACCCTTGCCATCGTGGAACTCGACAATCTTGTATTTCGGAGCGACAGCCTCTATGGCGTCGAAGCCATAGTCGTTGCGAAGGGCCAGCCAGGCCAGGCGCTGCCCGACTTCCTGCTTGCGGCAGGGGTGGATGGTGCCGTACTCGCCGATGTCGACCGTGGTCACGTACCCCGCGTGCTCCAGCCCTTCCACGGCCTTCTGCTGTGCTTCGCAGAGATAGGCGCTGTGGGTCTTGCGGCCGTTGTCGTAGGGATAGGGGGCTATCTGTACGCAGTAGAAGGGTGCGTCGGGCACCTGGAATTCCTCCCTCATCATCTTTACATAGGAGCGCTGGAGATGCACGTACTTGTCCGGCCAGGCACGGTTCTGCTCACCCTGATACCAGATTATCCCCTTGAAAGTGAAGGGGATGAGGGGAGCGACCTGCCCGTTGTACAAAAGCGAAGGGTCGTGATGCTTGCGCTTGATGGGACGCTTGCCGTCGAGATGCCCAAGGTCTACCTCGGGATATTCCTTTTCGAACACCTCCCGCTTGATCCAGGTCTCGATGCTGCTGCCGCCCCAGGAGCTGACGATGATGCCCACAGGCACGTCCAGGGCATTCTGCAGGGCATCGGCGAAGAAGTATGCGGTGGCGCTGGTGACTGCCACGGTATTGGGGGTGTTTTTCTCCCAACTGCCGGCGCAGCTGTCCTGCACGGCTATGGAAGACTGTTTCTTGATATTGCAGACGCGGATGGGGCGGGATGCCTTGGCGCCGACGATGTACTTGGTGCCGTTCTGGGCAGGCTGGGAGCCGTATCCCTTCATCGGCATCTCCATATTCGACTGGCCGGATGCGAACCAGACCTCACCGATCAGCACATCCTTCAGGACGGTCTTGTCCCCATCGGAAATGACGATTTCATACGGCCCGCCGGCGGCAGGAGTCTGCACGCGCACCAGCCATTTGCCGGTCTGGGAATCCGCCACGGCGCTGACCTTCTTCTTGTTCCAGGAGGTCTTGACGGTAACGGTCTTTCCGGGCTCGGCCTTGCCGAAGATGGCGGCGGAGGTCTGCTGCTGGAGAACCATATTGTCCCCGATCACGGGAGGCAGAACTACTTTTGCAAAGAGACTGGCGCTCGCAAAAAGGAGCGCTACGAGGATGGCTGTCTTTTTCATATTTTGAGGATTGTTTTCTTGACTGTGCCCTGGTTGCCGCTGATGGCGACTGTGTATCTTCCGGGAGCCAGCCCTGCGACATTGATTTCGTAGGGCTTGTAGGGGTCCGGCTTGATGCTGGCGTTGTAGACGCAGCGGCCGGTGGAGTTGTATATCTGCACCTTGAACTGGGAGGCGGACGTGGAATGGACGGTCAGTTTATCGCTGACGACGTCCGGATATGCCTCCGCCATCTTCGCTCCGGGGGAGTGCGCGCTCACCCGGAAGGCTGCTTCCACCGGCTCCGAGATGCCGTCGGTGGCGCTTACGCGGATGCTCCCGACGCCCGGCCCGGATGCGCTGAAACTGAGCACCGACCCTTCCAGGCCGGCTTTCAGCGTACCCTCGGTCGAAATCAGCGCGAAAATCAGCTCATCGCCGTCGGAATCCTGGAAATAGTCTTTCAGGTCCATTGTTTCGACGCTGCCGGTAGTGATGATCCTGTCGGCTATTCCATTCAAGGACTCAGTGGCGTGATTGCCTGTAAGAGAATAGTTTATGTTCTGCGATATGCTGCCCCCGAAGCCGTCGCTGGCGCTGATGGATGCGGTGTAGCTGCCGGCCGGAGCGGAATCGCCGCGGACGGTAAGCCGATAGAGTCCCGGCCCTTCCTGTGTCCATTGAGCAGCGGGGGAACCCGGCACCAGAGAGACGTTCAACTCATCTCCGTCGGCATCGCTGCATTGCATCACAACACTTGCGACATCCCTGTATCTGAGGGCCTCCGGAAGAGAGCCATCCTGCTGTATCACTGGCACTTCGTTGGGCAGGATATTGTAGAAGACGGCCCTGCTCTGGGTGGAGATGCCGTCGCTTACATCCGCCAGGGCGACATAAGACCCGGCAGATGCGCCGTTTCCGTCGATGCTCAAAGTCAGGGTGCCGGCGCCGTCATCCGTCCACTTCGCAGCCGGAGATCCCGGGGTGAGGGTGGCGGTCAGCGCATCCCCGTCAGGGTCGGAATAGTTGAAAGTGAAATCTTTTTTATCGTGGTGGCCCAGACTCGCCGGAGCGTAGGATTCGGGCGTCACTACCGGAGCATTGTTCTTTCTGAGTTTGACGTGGCAGATGGTATTGTCGGAGGTGACGTAACGCCTTGCTGTATAGCTGACTACGGTGAAATAGTAGTCCGTGCCTATGCTCAGCCCCTTGAACACTTCAGTCACCTTCTCTCCGGGATTCTTGCTCCTGCCGGCGATTCTGCGGACGGTCACGGAGGAGGGGAGGGAGAAGGGGTCGGGATCGGCCAGCAAAGAAGCGTCCGTGCTCATCAGAAGCAGGTTCTGGTAGACGTTCTGCTTGCCGTATTTGTTCATGGTCCAGCTGACCTCCACCTCGTTTTCGGGCGTCTGAACCGCCTTGATATCAGTCACTGCGCTCGGCATCGGCGCATTGCTGGCATAGAGGAAGGATCCGTACGCATCCACCAGGGGGCCTATGTTCCTGCTGTGCTTCAGCGGGATGTCGGTGTTCGCGCCGTTTATCAAGATTTCTTTCAGACGCTCGTTGGTAAAGCCCTGGCCTCCGAAGTAGGAAACTATCAGCGCAGCCACCCCGGCCGCGCAAGGGGAGGCCTGGGAAGTGCCCTGCATCTGGTAGTAGCCGCTGCCGACCATGGTGCTGTAGATCTGGGGGTCGGTGGAGTTGCTGTAGCCGCTGGCGCTGCCTCCGGGGGCGCACAGGTCCACCCAGTCGCCGTAGTTGGTGTAGTAGGAGGATTCTCCCGCAGGGCCTATGGCGCCTATGGAAAGGTTGCCGTCATACATCGACGGCTGCGACTTGGCCCGGCTGTCGTTGCCGGCGGAAAAGAACACCACGCCGCCCTTCATCGGCCCGGTCTGGTTGCCCTTGCCGTCGGTGCCGGCGGTGCTGATGAAGTAGTCTATCGCCAGCCGGGTGGTAAGGGATGTGGTAGTGGGAACCGAAGACTCGTTGTCGTACTTGAAGTTCCAGCTGTTGTTTAGGATCACCGCCCCGTGGTCCGCCGCCCAGACTATGGCGCTGTTGGTGTTGCCGCCGTCGCCTTCCACCGCGGCTATTGCCTGGCAGTCCAGGATTCTCACTCCTCCAGCTCCGTTTTTGCCTCCGGCGATGCCGCAGACGCCCCTGCCGTTGTTGTTGATGGCGGCGATGACGCCGGCAACGTGGGTGCCGTGGCGCTGGGGAGTTATATTATAAGGATTGGAGGCGGCTGAATTCAGGAAGGATTTGCTGCCGTTCGCACCGGCCGGGATGACCACTCCGGCAAGGTCCGGATGGTCCGGCTGGACACCCGTATCCACCACCCCGACTATCACGTTGTTGGCGCCCCCCGTGAACTCATTCCAGACCGGGACGACGTTGAGGTCGGCACCTGCGGCGAATTTGGCGTTGAGGCTGCCGTCGTTGAAAAGATGCCACTGGCGGTAGGCATACGAATCATTGAAGGGGATGGCATCCGGCTGCGCCTTTACGTAAGGCTCGGCATGAAGGACACCGGGGATGGAGAGAAGATCTTCGCCAGCCTTGGTGGAAGATATTGATTCATCGACAGTTACATTGTAGATGCGATGCAGACCAAAGGCGCGGTGGCGCTCTTCGAATTCGGGATCTTCGGGGAAAGTACGCTCGAATTCAAGCCCCTCGGGAATGGAAAGTTCGCCGCGCTCGAAAGAGGCTGCCGCCTCGTCTGAAAGTTCGACTGAGAGGGTTGGAACCGCCTGCTCCGCGATGACTGTTTTCTCTACATTTTGATCATTATTCAAAGGAATAAACTCATCATTCAAAGTGCAACCCCATACCAGCAGTGAGGCGACTAAAATGAGGTATGTTTTCAAGCGTGTCATTTGTCAAGTTTCGGTTGCAATGTTACGAAATAATACTTATATTTGAAAGCATTTTTTGTAATGCGCGAACGCATATTACCAACTAAAGTTTAATTTATGCCAAGGAGATTATTCTCATTCTTGTTCGTCCTCCTGATATTGCCCGCAGTGGCATTTGCACAGTCCCGCAGTGTGCGCGGCGTAGTGTTCGAGGATGAAACCGGCCAGCCGCTCCCCGGAGCAACGGTGTCTATCGAAGGCACCACCCGAGGTTCCATCGCCGACTTAGATGGTTCGTTCGAGATCAACAATGTCAAGCCTACCGACAAACTCAAGGTGGAGTTCGCCGGTAAGGAGACCTTGATTGTTCCGGTAAACGACCAGAAAAATTTCATGTTTAAGTTGAAGGATCAGGCCAATGAACTGGAGGGAACCACCATCGTCGCTTTCGGTACCCAGAAGAAAGAAAGCGTCATCGGTTCCATCTCTACCATCGACGTGGCAACCCTGAAGGTGCCGTCCTCCAACCTCACCACCGCCCTTGCGGGTAATGTCGCAGGTATTATCGCCTATCAGCGTTCCGGTGAGCCCGGTCAGGACAATGCAGACTTCTTTGTGCGAGGCATCACCACTTTCGGTGCCAACACCAGCCCGCTGATCCTTATCGACAATATCGAGCTGACCACCACCGACCTTGCCCGTCTCCAGCCGGACGATATCGCCAGTTTCTCCATCATGAAGGATGCAACGGCGACCGCCCTCTACGGCGCCCGCGGTGCAAACGGCGTTATCTACGTGACCACCAAGCGCGGCCAGGAAGGCCCGGCGAAGATTTTCGCCCGCGTGGAAACATCGATGTCGCAGCCTACACGCAACATCGAGCTTGCAGATCCTGTTACCTACATGAAGGCGTACAACGAGGCCATTTCCACCCGCGACCCTCTTGGGGACCTGATGTATAGCTACGACAAGATCGAGCAGACCGGCAAACCCGGCGCCAACCGCATTATCTATCCTGCCAACGACTGGTACGACATGCTCTTCAAGAAGTTCTCGACCAGCTATCGTGCGAACGTGTCTGCCAGGGGTGGTGGACGTGTTGCTACATACTATGTGGCCGGAGGCTTTACGGAAGATACAGGTATCCTCAAGGTAGACAAGCGCAACAGCTTCAATAATAATATCGACCAGAAGACCTATACCCTGCGTTCCAACGTGGATATCAATATCACCCCCACCACCAAGCTGGCAGTCCGTCTTACCGGTAACTTTACCGATTATAACGGCCCTCTCAACGGTGGTGACGCAGTTTACAAGCAGGTCGTCCACTCCGATCCTGTGCTCTTCCCGGCATATTATCCTCAGGACGATCAGCATGTGGGTATCCGCCATATCATGTTCGGTAACTACACAGGCGGTTCCTATTCCAACCCCTATGCCGATATGGTGCGAGGCTATAAGGACACTCAGCGCTCGCAGATGATTGCGGCCGTGGAGCTCAACCAGGATCTCGATTTCATTACGAAGGGCCTGCATTTCATGACCCTCTTCAACCTCACCAGGCTTTCATATTGGGAGGTTTACCGTTCATTCTCTCCCTACTGGTATATGTTGGATACCTACGACTCCTACACCGGGGACTACACTATCCAGCGCATAAACGAAAGCGGAACGGAATATTTGTCTTACGGCGAAGGTCAGAAGAAGATCCAGAACACGATGTATTCGGAAAGCCGTCTGAACTATGCCCGCGAGTTCGGCCGCAGTGACGTGACCGGGCTGCTGGTTCTCACTGCCCGTGAGCAGCTGACGGCGAATGCAGGTTCGCTGCAGTTGTCGCTTCCTTCTCGCAATGCCGGTCTCTCCGGTCGTTTCACCTATGGTTTCGACAAGAAGTACTTCGCCGAGTTCAACTTCGGTTATAACGGCTCCGAACGTTTCCACAAGAGCCACCGCTGGGGTTTCTTCCCTTCTGCAGGTCTTGCATGGGTGATATCGAACGAGAAGTTTTTCCAGCCTCTCACAGATTATGTGCATAATTTGAAATTGCGTGCATCCTATGGCCTTGTGGGTAACGACAATATCGGAACTACGGCCAACCGCTTCTATTATCTGTCGGAGGTTTCGATGAACAGTTCCGCCAGAGGCGCACAGTTCGGCGAGACTAGGGGGCAGGTCAGTTACAATGGTATCAACGTTTCGCGATATGCCAACGAGAGTATCACCTGGGAAAAGTCCTACAAGGCCAACTACGCTGTCGAACTCGGGCTGTTCAAGAAACTGGACATCATCGCCGAGTACTTCACCGAGCATCGAACCGATATCTTCATGACCCGTGCCGATGTTCCTGAGACCATGGGTCTTCAAGCTGGCATATCTGCAAATATCGGTGAGGCTGCGGCCCACGGTATCGACATCCAGGCTGATTACAAGCAGGTGTGGAGCAAGGATCTATGGACATCCGCCCGCGGCAACTTCACGTATTCATCCAGTAAGTATCTGGTCTACGAAGAGCCTACCTATCCTGAGAAATACCGCCAGCATGCCGGATATTCCCTGAAGCAGACCTGGGGATATATTGCAGAGCGCCTCTTCATCGACGACGAAGAAGCGGCCAACTCACCTTCCCAGCAGTCTTTCGGTAGCCAGTACGGCGGCGGTGACATCAAGTATACCGATGTCAACGGGGACGGTGTCATCACCGAGGCCGACCGCGTGCCTATCGGACTCCCTACATCACCGGAAATTATCTATGGTTTCGGTTATTCCATGGGATACCGTGGTTTCGACTTCTCAGTATTCTTCCAGGGCCTTGCAAATGAGAGCTTCTGGATTGATGCTTCCACAAATTACAATCCGTCCAAGAATATCGCCGGTACTGCTCCGTTCGTGAACAACACCCAGCTACTCAAGGCCTATGCCGACAGCCACTGGAGCGAGGATAACCGCGACATTTACGCCCTCTGGCCGCGCTACAGCGCATATTCCAACACCAATAACTCGGCTGTGAGCACCTGGTGGATGCGTGATGGCGCTTTCCTCCGACTCAAGCAGCTGGAGTTCGGTTACACCTTCCCTTATAAGTGGGTCCAGCGTGCACGCATCGACAATCTGCGTATATACTTCCAGGGCAACAACCTGCTCTGCTGGAGCCGCTTCAAGCTTTGGGATCCTGAACTCGCCAGTTCCGGACTGAACTATCCTATCCAGCGTACCTTCAATATAGGTGTCCACGTTACATTCAAGTAATAAAGGTGAAGAGTATGAAAAAGCTGAATAAAATACTGTCAATTTTGGTAATCATTCTTGGCGTCACTTCCGTGACCTCATGTGATAAATACCTCAATGTGGTGCCCGACGATGGAATCGCATCTCTGGACATGGCATTCAATCTGAGGTCTTCTGCAATAGATTACCTTGCAACGTGCTACTCCTACATGCCAATCGACGGCAACGTGATGAGTGATTCCGCCATGCTTACGGGAGATGAGATCTGGGACCTTGTCGGCCGTGTCACATCTTCTTGGCAGACGACCCGTGTGCCCAATACGTTCTTCAACATAGCAAGAGGATTCCAGTCGGCATCGAAGGTATATGCAAATGACTGGGCCGATATGTATCAGGGAATACGTTGCTGCGATATCCTTGTCGATAATGTCGATAATGTGCCGGACATGACCACGGAAGAAAAGAATCAGTGGAAAGCCGAGGCTACATTCCTCAAGGCATATTATCATTTCAACCTGGTCCGCAAGTGGGGGCCGGTTCCGGTTATCAAGGAAAGCCTTCCTATCGATTCCGATGTCGAAACCGTGCGTGTCTACAGGGAGAATATCGATACTTGCTTCAACTACATCCTCCGCCTGCTGGACAAGGCTGCTCCCGACCTGCCTCTTGTGCCCGAATCTTCAGACATGTATGGCAGGATTACCAGGACTGCCTGCAAGGCCCTCAAGGCAAAGGTCGCGGTATTTGCAGCCAGTCCTTTATTCAATGGCAATGAAGAGGAATCCGCCCTTGTAGACAATAAGGGCAGGATGCTCTTCCCCGAAAAGACCGATGATGAAAAACTCGAGCGTTGGGTATATGCCGTGCAGGCATGTAAAGATGCTATCGATATCTGCGAAGAGGCCAACATCCACCTGTATGGAATGGACAACATTTCTTTCCGCGTTACCGATTCCCTGAAGAGGACCCTGTCGCTCCGCAACGCATTCAACCAGCGTCAGACCGCCCAGGATCCCGGCGAAGTCGTATGGGCTAATACCCAATACGACGCCAATGGCTCCTACCTTGCCTTCGAGCAGTGGACTATGCCGAACCTGACCACGTATGACCATACAACGGGTGGATATCGTTTTATCGGCGTCCCGTTGAAGATCGTCGATCAGTTCTATACAAACAACGGCCTTCCTATCAACAACGATCTTTCCTGGGCCGGAGTCAACACTCAGGAAGTCGTCAGCCCTCCTTTGGATCACAGGTTCTATCTCTACGAAGGGTATCCGACAGTCCGCCAGAATGTCGGTAGGGAACCGCGTTATTACTCATTCCTTGCTTTCGACGGTGGTACATGGTATGGTGAAATCTCCAATTTCAACGACATACAGTCGGATAAAATGAGATATCTCCAGTGCCGCAGCGGCGGCCCTCAGGGTAAATCCGGTGGTGAAGTCGGCCCTGTTACCGGATACTTTGCCAAGAAGATGTACCCTTATCAGTGCAACTTTACTGCGGCCAATACCTTTGTGTCCCATTGGTTCCAGTGGCCTATCATCCGTCTGACGGATCTTTATCTGCTCTACGCAGAAGCGATCAACGAGGCAGAAGGGCCTAATGGCGAGCACCGTGAAGACCTGTTCAAGTATCTGAATGCCATCCGCGAGCGTGCCGGTATTCCTGATGTCAAGACATCGTGGGATAATTTCAGCAACAGTCCCGGTTATTATTCGACCAAATACGGTATGAGGAACATCATACATCGCGAACGTTTGATCGAGCTGTGCTTCGAGAGCCAGAGATTCTGGGATATACGCCGCTGGAAAGAAGCTCCCGCGGAGTACAAGAAGGGTATTTACGGATACACCGTAACCGCTTCCAATCCGGAAGACTACTATGTGAAAAAGCAGATTGCTACCCAGGTGTTCGGCCTCAAGGATTATTTCTGGCCCATCTACACTTATTATTTGGAGCGTAATCCAAATCTTGTTCAGAATCTTGGTTGGTAATAAAAAACAGTATCATATATGAACAAATTTTTCAAGCTGTTTCTGATTACAGGCACTGTTCTGGCAGCGTCATGTTCCGGTGAGCTCGGAGGCCGTATCGACCAGCATCCGAACGTGCCGAAACCGGCTCCGGTCACAGTCAAGAGCGTCAGGAGCATTAGTGGAGGAGCTGTCATAAAGGTGACTATCCCCGACGATCCTAACCTCAAGGGTGTCATGGCCGTGTATGACCGCAACGGCGTCGAGGTCAGCTCCAAGATATCCCGTTATGTGGATAGCCTTACTGTTGCGGGATTCCCCGATACGAAGGAACATACTATTAATATATATTCCTTCAATGTAAATGAGGAATGCTCGGAACCGGTAAGTGTGAACGTGACCCCTCTGACACCTGCTATCGTAGGAGTGAAACCTACGATGGAGGAGTCTTCAGGAGGCATCAAGATCCACATCCAGAACAACATCTACAAGACCAATATCGCTATATGTATTCTGAGGTGTGACGATCCTGCTGATTATAAAAAACCTGTAAAGGATATCAAGTGGGTCGAAGTGACCACCTTGTTCACCTCCAGCGAAGACATCGTACTGTCCCGTCGTGGAATAGAACCCAAGGAGGCCATTTTCGGGCTTTACCTCCGTGACTACTGGGGGAATGTATCCGACACCACCACGGCTGTCCTGACTCCTATCGAAGAAATCAAGCTGGACGCTTCCAAGTTCACCAACGCCGACCTTGAAGACGATACCTGCAGGAGCGAGAACGCATCCAACTATCCGATATCTTCTCTCTGGGATGGTTCCGGACAGTCTGCCATCCCTCACTTCTTTGCCAGCGATAAGGGTGGCCCTTCACCTACCTGGCTCACTATAGATCTTGGTGTCAAGGCAAAGCTTGCCCGAATCACGACTCTTCCCCGTATCGATTACAATCCTTTCAAGGACGGCGCCGTCCGTGATTACGAATTCTGGGGCAGCATGGCTCCCACCGGCAAATTGGTAGAACCTACCGAAGACAACCCTAACGGCTTCGACGAAACCTGGTTTTGCCTTGGTAAATTCACCCAGATCAAGCCTTCCGGCTATCTGCCGAGCGGGTTGATCGGAGAGGTAACTCCTGATGACAGAGCCATGTTCAACGCGGGCAACGACTTCGAGTTCGATAAAGACAAGTATCCTCATTGCTACGATGAGGTGCGGTACCTGCGTGTCGTGTTTGCAAATACATTCGCAACGTTCGAACTGGGCCACGGTATCTCGAACCGTCAGGTCCAGACCGGAGAAGTGACACCCTTCGGACGTGTGCTAGAGTCTTACCGTTAACGATCAGTGCTATGAAAAAGTTATTTTACTGTTTTTTTGCATTTGTTTTGCTTCTTGCTGCCTGTGGTAAGCAGGATACGGTATATAAGCAGTTTTTTGTTAACGGTGGATACATCTATCCTGCTAAGCCCATCAATTTGACAGCCGTTTCCGGATATCAGAGGGTAATCCTGAAGTGGGATGTGCCCATGGATCCTTCGTTGCGTACTGCCAAATTGTTCTGGGACAATCGTAGGGATTCTCTCGAGTTCAATTACTCTTCTTATGAAGGTTCGGTCGAAACCGTTATCAACAATCTGGAGGACAGGTCCTATACTTTCGAAGTGATCAATTACGATGAAGCCGGCAACAGTTCGCTGGCCGTCGAAATCACCACTTCTCCTTTCGCAGACAACTGGCTCGCTTCCCATGCAGAGCGTGCGGTTGAGTCTGCAAGGATTGTTGGCGATGAGGCTGTCATTGTCATGAGGGACCCTACCGATGAAACGGTCAAGACCAAATTCCGCTATATCACCAAGGATGGTCAAACAGTGGAGAAAGGGGTGTTGAAGGCTGACGAGTATGAGGTGCATCTTCCCAATGCTGACGGAAGCCGGTATTTCGAGTATCAGTCTGCTTATAGCCCGACCGAAGGAGTTGATACGGTTTGGACGGGCAACTGGGTAAAGTCAACGAAACCCATCACCGAAAACTTCGATACCAAGATAGCCACGGTTACGGTGACAGCGAACCAGATCCGCGACACTTTCTACCCTTCGTATATTATCGATGGCATCAAAGACAACGCCAGCAGCCGCTGGTATAGTTCGAATGCATCTGAATATAAAAAGATATTCCCCAAGATCCTGGTAATCGATACCAAGAAATCCGGGGATGATGCCATTACCTTTACCGACTTCACCTTCTATGAGGATCCCGATCCGGAAGGTTCAACGAGGAGATTCATCAAGGCAATCAGTATTTATGTGACTGATAAAAAGCCCAACCCGGACGACGAAAACTGGCAGAAGAATTACGGTGAACCCGTGCTTCTGGCAAGTCTTACTCAAGATGATGCGGTGCAGAGTCTCAAGCCTTTCGAGAAGAAGGCCGGGCGTTATATTGCAATCGTCTTCCGTAATTCCCACAGATCGACAGACGGCTTTATCGACCTATGGGAGTTTGAGGCTTATGGATACATCGAAAAGAAACTTAACTAGTTATAAACCACTTAATTCTTACCATTTATGAAAAAAAGTTTATTTCTACTTTCAGCTTTCGCACTGATGCTCGTAGGCTCCTGTAATCCGGAACCTCTCGGCAATGTGGAGAGTCCGAACGACCCCCCGGAGATGGCTATTAAGAAGACTTCTTTCTCCGTGGACAATGCCGCCGGCACATTGAATGTTCCGGTTGATGCGAACTACAAGTCTTTCACTGTCACCGTCGATAAGGCGGCATCTTGGCTCACCTTCAAGGAAACCAAGGCCGAAACCAAGGCTGACATCAAGACCTATTCGCTGGTTTTTGAATATGCTGCCAACCCCATCGCTACCGCTCGTACCGGTAAAGCTACCATCAAGCTTGCTGCTGTCTCGGAGGAGATCGAGGTGAATCAGGCTGCAGCTGTTCCTACGATGAAGATCTCTGTGTCTTCCAGGACTGTCAACCCCCGTGGTATGAGCTTCCCTCTCACGGTGACCACCAACGATGAATATACTGCAACACCCAGCGTAAACTGGGCCTCCTTCGACAAAGATAAAGGCGAAGTTACCGTCACTCTGAACGGCACCGGTGCACCCCGTGAAGGCAGCATCGTATTTGCCTGTAAGGCAGATCCCAACGTAAAGGCTACCCTCACCTTCACCCAGAAGGCTGCAAACGTCGATCCTGAGCTCATCAACGTTCTCGCGATTGGTGACAGCCGCACCGACAGCACCTATGTCTATATGTACAATGTTCTGAAGAGCCTCGGCTTCACCAAGATCCGTCTGGTCAATGTCCCTTGCGACGGCAAGACCCTTGCGGAAATTGAAGCAGCTGCGACCGGCACAGAAAAAGTCACCGCACATGCCACTTTAGATGGAAAGAACTTCATCGCGGTGGATACCCTCGCGGTAGATGCTCTCACACCCGACGACTGGGATGCCATCGTGCTCCAGCCTTCATTCGAATATGCAGGCGACTACGACGGAACTTCCATCGACAATATTGTCAAGTTCATCCGCAAGTACTGCGAATATACTCCTCTATTCTGGAATATGAGCTGGGCATATAAGGTCGGCGCAACTGCTGCTGGATTCAAGAACTATGGCAGCGACCAGGCGGCTATGTATGCCAGCATCGCAGAAGTTGCAAGCACCATTTCGGCAAATCCTGAATTTGAGGCAGTCATCCCTCTCGGAACCCTCATTCAGAACATCCGTACCAGCTACATTGAGGAGAACGTCCTTGTGGACGAGAGCAACCTCAGCGTGAACATTGGACGTCTTGCAGCTGCCTACATGATGACTCAGTACATCACCGGAAAGGATCCTCTCAAGGCAACTTCTCCTTTCGTTCCTAACCTGAAGTATGAGGATGATTGCATTCCTGCAATGCAGGAGGCTTATGCAAATGCTGTCAAGACTCCTTACGCAGTCACTGCCGCTACCCAGTATCCTCCTTACTTGCTGAATGTGGCTGAGGCTGATGCAAAGGCTCTCATCGAGGCTGCAGGCAAGAAGTTCGAAGACTATGTTGCCGTTCCTCTCATTGTCCAGCATTGGGGCTTCTACAATTCCCAGAACGGTGACTACCTCACCAGTTCCGTGTTCAAGGGTACGTACGATGCGACTACCAGGAAATTCGCGGCTACCCATATCCTCCCTAAGGCTCAACTTCCTATCGGAACACTCATCGTGGTTCTCAGCGGATATCAGTATCGTCCGGAAGGCTGGGTTACCCTCACTACCAAGAACGATGGCAAGAGCGGCCGTCCTTCCCGTCCCGGCAATGTCAGCACTTCTGTCGTTGAGGTTACCGATGCTTGGTGGGGAACCTTCACCTACAGGGCATTCAATATCTCCAAGACTGATGGAAATGCATTCAACGCCACTGAGATGAAGGCTGTCGGAACCAAGTTCGGCGTCTACATTCCCAAGACTGCTGCATCCGGCGGACTCGAAGATTATAACAATGGTACATGGAATTGGTAAAATGTCTAACAGCTTAAATGAAAGATAATATGAAAAAGATATATTTATTCCTTCTTGCGGCTGCCGGCATTTTTGCAGCTGCTTCCTGCGCAGTGGAAGAGATGAACGCTCCTGTTCAGGATAAAGTAACAGGGGAGGTCACTACTCTTACATTTACTTTCGATGCCACCAAGACCGCTCTTGTGGACGGCAAAACCACTTGGGCTGCCGGAGATAAGATCCGTGTCTACAACGCTACCGGCACTTTCTCTCAGGATGTAGAAGTTCCTGAGGAAGGAATCGGACAGGCTGAGTTTACCGCAGAGGTGAACATGGCTGATACCCTCTATTATGCAGTTTATCCTGTGAATGCCGTCAAGAGCTTCTCTGCAGGCAAGATCAAAGTCAATCTGAAGACTGATCCCGACGGACTTTTCAGCAGTGCCAATATCTGCGTTGCACAGAGCAAGGACGGAAAGTTCCAGATGCACAATGCGACAGGCGTGCTTAAGGTTAAAGTCACTTCCGGGAATGTCGTTGAGATTCTCCAGATCAATGCAAAGAACCCCATGGTAGGTGACTATGAAATCGGCTTCGGCGCAGATACTCTGAACTTCACTACTTCCGGCACTTCCAAGTCCGTTACCGTGGCAGTCGGTGGTGTTGATGGCGAGTATTTTATCCCCGTTATTCCCGGCACCCTTGAAAGCGGGCTCCAGATGACCGCCCTTAAGGGTAATGGTGGTTTCCAGACCCTCACCTCCACTAAAGACAATGAGGTGAAGATCAATGACCTTATCGACATGGGCGTTATCGGAGACAAGCTCTCCGCCGGTCTGAACGGCGAAGGTTCCGAGACCAATCCTTATGTTATCAACAACGAGGCTGAGTTCACGGCTTTCAGCTCTGCTGTGAATCTTGGTAACCCCTTCTCTGGCAAGTACATCAAACTCGCAACGGATCTTGCAAAGGTTGAGACTCCTGTAGGTTACTATGTCTCCGCTGACGTTCAGTTCCCGTTCGAGGGCAAGTTCCTCGGCAATAACCACAAGGTTACCCTCGCGCTTGACGGAACCACCGACAAGTGCTACACCAGCAATTATGTGGCATTCTTCGGACTCCTTGGAGAGGGCTCCTCTGTGCAGGATCTCAAGATCGATGGAACCGTGACCACCACTGGAAATTATGTCGGTGCCCTTGCCGGATACACTCGCGGTACAGCAGCCGACAAGATTACTGTTACCAATGTTGAGTCCACTGCTGCTGTTACCGGCGGCGTTAGTGTCGGAGGTCTTTTCGGCCATGCCTACTTTACGGATATTGACAAGTGCGTGAATAAGGGCACTGTCACCGGAACCGCAGACAACGGTGTCTTCTTCTACATGACTTACAACTCCTCCAACAAGCTCGTCTATGGTAATGCCGGATCCGATATCAAAGGTACCGGTGGTATAGCGGGCGCTACCCAGAATGTCCTTCTTACCGAGAGTGAAAACCAGGGTGCCGTCACCGGCCTGAACAAGGTTGGTGGTTTGGTCGGTACGCTATTCTGGTCTACAATCGACAATAGTAAGAATACCGGTGCTGTTAAGGGAACTGCTGCTGAAACGCTTGTCGGTGGTATTGTCGGTTATTCACATTGCTCTCAGAACCTGACGAATACTGTCAATGAAGGCACGGTAAATGGTGAGAGTATCGTCGGCGGTATCTGCGGTTATGCAATGGGTACCAGCTATGGACACTCATCTGCCCAGAAGTTCTTCATCACCAAGTGCCATAACAAGGGTGCCGTTACTGCCACGCAGGGCGTCGTCGGTGGTATCTGCGGTGTTCAGCTTGCTTGCCAGAACCCGAGCGTTGCAATCGTGACGGACTGTGTTAACGATGGTGATGTTTCCGCTCCTACAGGCTACAAGGCTGCTGGTATCTCCGCAGTCATGGCAGACTGCACCGGTTGGGGACAGCCTGAAATCAACAGGTGCATCAACAATGGTAAAGTCACCGCAATGATTTGGGTTGGCGGTATGGTTGCCTATTGCGCAGGTGCAAAGGATTACTGGAAGGCCAGCTATAACCAGAATGTCGGTCTTGCCACATATTACTGGAAGATTTTCAACTGCGTCAACAATGGTACTATCCTTGGCTGCCGTACCGATAAGGATGGCGGCGAGGTTGCCGGCGGTATGGTCGGATTTACCTTCTCCACCGGTGGTGCCAATGGCAATAACCTCGGACTCTTCATCTACAACTGCATTAACAACGGTGCTGTCCAGTACAAGGTGAATAGCCATAAGGGGGTATACTGCGGTGGTATCGTAGGTCGCTACCTGCGTGGACGCATCTACAATGTGGTGAATACTGGAAAGATCGGTCCTGAGACCGGAGATCCTGTTGATGGAACTGAAGCAAGGCTTGGTGCTATCATCGGTAGCTATGAGGATAACGCAGCGCGTTATCTTGCACTCCAGGAGGCATACTATCTCGATTCTTCCTGCGATCGTGACATGGGTACCGCCAGCACGAAGACAAAGAACACTGCAAATATTCTCAATGTTCTTTCCTTCGATAATTCTGGAGTTATCAACGGACAGGTCAGCTACGACAACAAGAACTACACCAACATCGTGGAGGCCCTCAATGCATGGGTTAACAAGAATGGTGCATGGAATGCCACGGCTGGCACCGGTTACTACCTCTGGGCTGCCGGTCCCAAGTTTGCAGAGTAATTTCTGAGATCCTCTCATAATCGAAGCCGACCCCTCGGGGCCGGCTTCTTTTTTGTGGGGCTATTGAATAAGTGCCGGGAAAATTATATCTTTGTTAATCACTAGTT